>DJSA01000063.1:0-7613 GCA_002438905.1 Bacteroidales bacterium UBA6346 | reverse complement strand
TCACATTTATTTTTATATGTTCAGTTATTTTGAGACGTATTTTTGAGTCAGATTTTTCGCTTCGTGCCACTTTTCTGCATTCGGCAAAATAAACAAGTTTGCTTTGCTCTCACTTAACGAGAAGGTTCCTCAAACTTGGTGCGGAATGCCGTAATTAATTCCCATCTTCGGCTTGGAGCAGATCCACCATGCGGCTCTCTCCGACTGCGTCCAGAAACTCAAAAAAGGAAAGCGGATACTCTTTTACGATTACGAGCAAAAGTCGAACGAAAAAATGCCTTATATCACAGAAAGTCGTCCTTAAAAGTGTTGTATATTGCAAAAAGTCGAACTAAAATTGGTGTGGAGACTCATTCAATCAGCGAGTACCTCCTGAATCTCTCAGATGCGTCTGCGGCTTGTCCCTTGCCTTGTATGATGCATTACCGATGTCTTGTCTGAAGGATTGAGCTTTGCCGATTGAAAGAAAAAGAATATCTTTGTCGGATATTATCTGACTCAAGTTTTGCAAGTGCGAAACACCACTTCTTGCGAAACTTGAATTGTCTGATTTGAAAATCTTGATATGAAGCATTTCAGAGGGGTCGTTCTTACAGGGCTCGTCATCATCGCCGTGATGGCATTCTCGCTCGTGTCGCCGGCAAAGATCGGCGGGCTGCGGCTCTGTAGGGCAAATCTGTGGCCGGAAGTCTTTGAATATGACGATGACGACTTCTCAGATGAGTTCGTTCCCGATTTCGAGAGCCTTTACAGCCAGGTATATTCTTCGCCGGAGCAGCTTCCGGAAGAGACTTCATTTTATTGGAATGCGGACAGCTCATCTACGGCATCCGGCTACAGAATCGCCTTTCTCGGTGACTCTTTCGTCGAGGGGGACATACTTACGGCAGATCTTCGTGAGTCGCTCCAGACCAAATTCGGAGGCAGGGGCGTTGGCTTCGTTCCGTGCCAACTTCCGTTCGGCGTCTACCGGCATACCGCTAAGGTTCAGGGCAGCGGATGGCAGAAATACGGCATTCTGAAATATAAATCCGTTCCTGAAAATATTCGTGATTGCTTTCTTGCATCGGGCTATATGGACAGCGGAAAAAAAGGCTCGGAAATGGTCTGGGAGCGCGGCCGCGGGTTCGCGCATCTTGACAGTACTGATGTCTTCCGTGTGTTCATCCGGAGCACCGGCGGCTGCACCCTTGAACTCTCGCTCCCAGACGGGACGGCAAGGACGTTTGACGTGAGTGCGTCCCCGATGCTGAGGCAGATTGTTGTCGGGACATCATCGGAGTCGGTGAGGCTGAAAGTCATTTCAGGCAGTCTCATTTGCTACGGGGCATCGTTTGAATCGCAATGCGGTGTCCATGTTGACAACTTTTCTGTCCGCAGCAACAACGGCAACGCCATATTCCGCAGCAATGCATCGCTGAACAGGCAGTTTTCAGGGATGATGGGATATGATGCCGTCGTTCTCCAATACGGCCTGAACATTATGCTGCCTGACAAGAACAACTACGCAAAATATCAGAAGCAACTGGAGGACATAATCCAATATGCAAAAGCAAGTTTCCCCGAATGCGACATTGTCGTGATGGGCGTGAGCGACAGGGGAGTGAGGCGCGAAGGGGACACGACCTACACCTCCATAAACTCGGCTCCTGCGCTGACCCGTCACCAGAAGGCCGCTGCGGACAATCAGGGTGTCCTGTTTTGGAACACGTACGAGGCTATGGAGTCGCTTGGCGGGCTTGAGGATTTCGTGGCGAAAGGCTGGGTCGCGACTGACAGGGTGCACTTCACGTTCTCGGGAGGAAAGTCTCTCGCCGGGGAGATGACCGGATTCTGGGACGAACTGATTTCCAATAAAATCAAGGGAAATCGTCGGGACGATGTCGTTGAACCGGTGGCGGCAGACTCATCAATGTTTGACATGGCAACCACTAGCACAGTTCCTCCTCCAACCATCGTATCGGCGGCGTTGTCATTGTCTTCTGACGCGAGGCTGTCCCCCAAGGAACACGTTGCAAGACATTGAGTTGAGATGAACGTCCTGACTCATATCGCCGCACTCGTGCAGAATGCTGTCATCCTCCCTGAAATCAATCCACGATGGTTGTCGATTCTGGCGGACTCGCTTTCCTATGACCCAGTGGCTCCGCTCCAGCTTCCGAGTGCCTTTATGCTCGTTGCACTCCTTCTGTTTCTTGCTGTCCATTCGCTTCTGCATAACCGCCGCATTGCACGAAACCTCTTCACGATCCTGTTCTCGCTTTATCTCTATTATAAGCTGAGCGGGCCGTATGTGCTTCTGCTGCTTTTCATAGCCCTTTCCGACTACCTCATTGCACGCGGAATCGGCAGATTGTCGCCATCTTTTCCGGAAACTGCCGCTCCCCAAATATCACGAAAGCGGAAACTTCTTGTGACATTGAGCGTTACGATAAACGTGGCAATACTCCTTTTCTTCAAGGCAAACGGCGTTTTCGCAGGACTCTTCGATGCGCTTTCACATGGAAACATTACGCTGCGGCATATTGCCATACCGGCAGGAATATCATTTTTCTGCTTTCAGTCAATGTCATACGTCATCGACACCTATCGGCAGAAAGTCTCCCCGCTGCGGCATTTCTCGGACTATCTTTTTCTGCTCAGTTTTTTTCCGAAGATGTTCCTCGGCCCGTTGGTGCGCAATTCGGACTTCATTGTTCAGATGCAGCGGACCGACATTTCCGTGACAAACGAAGACACGGGGCAGGCCACGAGGATGATAGTCTCCGGTCTCGCGAAATTCTGCATTCTTTCCAAGATTATCGGGCAACTATTTGTCTCACCGGCATTTGCCGGGGCTCTCGGCGATAACGGATTCATTAGCCTCATGGCTGTCTACGCATTCACGATACAGCTCTACTGCGACTTTTCCGGCTACACCGACCTCGCTTCCGGAATCTCGCTCCTTGTCGGCTATCGCCTTCCGCTGAATTTCAACCTGCCCTACCACAGCGCGACAATTACTGAGTTTTGGCGTCGCTGGCATATCACCCTCTCGTCATGGCTGCGTGACTATCTCTACATCCCTCTCGGAGGCAACCGCCGCGGCACTGTCCGCACCTACATAAACCTGCTTATCACCATGCTTCTCGGAGGTCTTTGGCATGGCGTGGGCATAATGTTTCTCCTATGGGGATTTTGGCACGGCATTCTGCTCTGCCTGCACAAACTCTGGATGCACCATGTACCGAGCGCTGCACCGCTTGGATCTCAGCTTCCGCTTTGGCGTCGCATAATAGGCATTATTCTGACTTTCAATGCTGTAGCCTTTGGGTGGCTCATGTTTCGCAGCCCTGATTCTGCAACTTTCGGCGCAATGCTCGGCAACATCTTCAGCAACTTCAGCCTTGAAGCCATCCCGCAGACCATTTCGGCAAACGCAGCCGCCTTTGTCGCCATGCTCGCGGCCTACCTCCTGCACTCGCTCCCATCATCCGCCATTCCCAGACTAGATCGCTTCTGCGCCGCCATCTGCCTTCCCGGCCAGGCCATGCTCATAGCCCTTGCAATCTGGGCCGTACTACAATGCGAGGCGGCATTCTTTTCAGAAACCGCCTCGGCACTGCCAATTTATGCAAACTTTTAGAAGTTGTTTGAATTTTTCGTTCAGTTGAGATCTTAGGACTGTCCGGCAAACAGCTCTATTATGTTAAGAATCACCTTTGACGCTTTCTCCATCGACTCAAGCGGCACATACTCCATCTTTCCGTGGAAATTGTGCCCGCCGGCAAAAATGTTAGGACAAGGCAGTCCCATGAATGACAGATTGGCTCCGTCAGTGCCACCGCGAATCGGCTGGATTTTCGGCTTGATTCCCTCCATCTCCATGGCTTTCACCGCTTTCTCGATAACTTCGTAGTGAGGTTCCACCTGCTTGCGCATATTGTAGTACTGATGCTTTATCTCCACGCTCGCAGTGCCTTCACCATACTTGGCGTTGATAAATTTTACGCAGTCCTGAATTATGGCCTTTCTTTTTTCGTACAGTTCCATATCATGGTCACGTATGATGTAGGAGAGTGTAGCCTCCTCCACGCTGCCGCTGAAACCGATGATGTGAAAAAATCCCTCGTAGCCGCTGGTGAACTCCGGTCTTTCCCCGACCGGAAGCAGCCCGTTGAGTTCCATGCCTATGAGAATCGCATTCTTCATCTTCCCCTTTGCATAGCCAGGATGGATGTTGAGACCCTTGATTTTCACAGTCGCGGCCGCCGCGTTGAAATTCTCATATTCCAATTCGCCGACAGCGCCACCATCCATCGTGTAGGCGTATTTCGCTCCGAATTTCACGACATCAAACTTTACCACTCCGCGTCCGATTTCTTCGTCGGGGGTGAATCCGATGCATATTTTTCCATGCTTAAGTTCCGGGTGTTCCACGATGTACTGCACGGCATCCATTATTTCAGCAACTCCAGCCTTGTCATCGGCTCCGAGAAGCGTAGTGCCGTCCGTCGTGATGATCGTCTGTCCTTTATAATCAGCGAGTTCCGGAAAATCGGAAACTTTCAGCGCGAGACCGGGCACGCCGTTCAGCGGTATATCATGCCCATCATATCCCTCGATGATCTGGGGCTTTATGTCCGCTCCTGAGGCATCCGGCGATGTGTCCACATGGGCAATAAACCCTATTGCTGGCACATCCTTTCCTTCCACATTTGACGGAATCGTAGCCATAACATATCCCCATTCGTCCAATTCTGCCTTCACTCCCATCGCCTTGAGCTCATCGCGAAGCATTTTCTGCAGATTCAATTCCTTTGCGGCACTCGGCTGCGTGTCGCTGCTTTCATCAGACTGCGTATCCACAGCCACATATCTCAAAAATCTGTCAATCAACTTTTCCATATTATCATTTATTTTGGTAATTATTCGCTCCGCCTCATAGAAGATAAAACCATATAACCAATCAACGCAATGTAAGGCAGAATAGCCACAGGCTCAGCCCAATACCGCGCCCATACCGTGTCTGCCCCGATGTACCAGTCCACCTTGGCGAACTTCAGAATCGCGCTCACAACGCCCATCAGTGCACCACCGGCAATGAATCCTGAGGCAATCAGCGTTCCCTTTTCCTGACGCGCTGAGTTCACCTCGGCCTTCTTGCTCCGGCTTCCTACAAACCACGAAATTGCCCCGCCGATGAGCAGCGGCAGGTTAAGGTCAATCGGAATGAACATTCCGAGCGCAAACGCTAAGGCCGGTACCTTGCAGAGGGTCAGTACAATAGCAATGACCGCTCCGATGCCGTAGAGCAGCCATGGGGCGTTCCCTCCGTTCATCATCGGTTCAATCACGGCCGCCATGGCATTTGCCTGAGGTGCCACAAGCGCGTTCTCACCGGTGAATCCGTAAGTTTGGTTCAGGACCATCATCACTCCTCCTACGGTTGCGGCTGCCACGAGCACACCGAGGAACTTCCATGTCTCCTGGTTCTTCGGGGTCGTCCCTATCCAGTATCCAACCTTGAGGTCGGTGATGAATGCCCCCGCGACCGAGAGCGCCGTGCATACAACTCCTCCGATGACCATGGCTGCCACCATCCCGGCCGTTCCTTTAAGTCCGCATGCCACGAGGATGAGACTCGCCAGAATGAGAGTCATGATAGTCATTCCGCTGACAGGATTGGATCCCACAATCGCAATCGCGTTTGCCGCAACAGTCGTGAACAAGAACGCAATCACCGCCACAATCAGCACTCCGACAAGTGCCAGCCACAGGTTATCAACGACCCCGACCGCGAAGAAAATGAAAACGGCAACCAAAGCTACCACGATTCCTGCCACGACAATCTTCATGGAAATGTCCCTCTGCGTCCTTAAAACCTCTTCTTCAGCGCTTCCCTTCTTTTTGCGAAACTCTCCGACAGCCAGTCCGAGGGCCGACTTGATGACACCAAACGACTTGATGATTCCGATGATTCCCGCCGTGGCGATGCCTCCGATGCCGATATGCCGCGCGTAGTTGCTGAAAATCTGGTCCGCCGTCATCTCCGACACCGTCTGCGTAATGCCCGTGCCCATGAAGTCGAGCACGCTGCCTCCCCAGATGAGGTTCATCAGAGGAATAATCACAAGCCAAACGAGCAGGCTTCCGCAGCATATAATAAAGGAATATTTCAGCCCTACGATATATCCAAGTCCGAGCACCGCCGCGCCTGTGTTCACCTTGAGCACCAACTTGGCCTTCTCTGCAATTGCCTGTCCCCAAGGCAGCACAGTCGTCGAGAGCGTTTCGCTCCATGCCCCGAAAGTAGCCACCACAAAGTCATACAGTCCTCCTATCAGCCCGCTCGCCAACAGGGTCTTCGCGCCTTTTCCGCCACCCTCGCCGCTCACGAGCACCTGCGTTGTTGCCGTAGCCTCCGGGAACGGATACTTTCCATGCATCTCCTTTACGAAATATTTCCTGAACGGGATCAGGAACAAGATTCCAAGTATTCCCCCCAACAAACTGGAAAAGAACACCTTCCCGAAATTTACGGTCAACTCAGGATACTTGTCTTGAAGAATGTAGAGCGCCGGAAGTGTGAAAATCGCACCCGCCACAATCGCGCCGGAGCATGACCCTATGGATTGTATCATTACATTTTCCCCCAAGCTGTTCTTCCTGCCGAGAGCCGATGACAGTCCCACCGCGATGATGGCTATAGGAATAGCCGCCTCGAATACCTGCCCGACTTTCAGTCCTAAATAAGCTGCGGCGGCAGAAAAAATAATAGTCATCACCAGCCCGATGGAAACGGACCATGTCGTGACTTCCGGATAGTTTTTCTTTGGCGAGAGCAGCGGCTGGTACTCCTCTCCCGGCTTAAGCTCCCTCGTTGCGTTCTCTGGGAGCGATGTTTGATTTTTTTCTTCCATATTCCGTCTTCCATAAAATTTAAACGAAGTCGCAAATATAGCGAAATTCTGCCCAAAAAGTGTCCTCGATGCCTTGTCTCTTATATAATAAATGTATATAAGGGTGAAAATGATGAGGTTGCGTATAATGCAGCAGCGTGCTCCGCACCTCTTCGCGCCTCAGCGTTCGTTGTACTGGAAAAATATTTTGAAAAAAGTTGCGAAAAAATTTGCAGGTAATAAAAAAGTCCGTATCTTTGCAGCCCAATTCAGAAATGACCCTCCCAAATGAGCAGGGAAATGACTGAAAAGGACAAGATCTTTGACAAGTTTGAGAGAGATTAAGAGGTAAGTAAAAAACTTAATTGAAAAATTAGTCTGTAATTCGACACGTGCCGCGTGAGCGGTCATGTGTCACAAAAGTGAAAAATTAACGAGAGTTATTTTCGAAACGTAAGAATTAGGGACTACAATTTCAAGGCAAACGAGAAAGTTTAGAGAGTGCAAGTGTAAAAAGTTGTACTTGGCAAAGTGTAATTCATTCAAGAGAAAGGTTACAAGAGCGAACGGGGGATGCCTTGGCTTCCGGAGACGAAGAAGGACGTGGTAAGCTGCGAAAAAGTTCGGGGAACTGCAAACAGGTATTGATCCGAACGTGTCCGAATGGGGCAACCTGCACGGCTGAAGGCCGTGCACCAGATTAATCTGGGGTGAACCCGGGGAACTGAAACA
>DJSA01000029.1 GCA_002438905.1 Bacteroidales bacterium UBA6346 | reverse complement strand
AGGAAGTGCAGAAGATAAACAGGCTTACGGTTGTCGCTTCGGAGGGGTATGCGGCATTTGTCTCTGACCTTCAAAGTAAAATCCGTGAAGACCTTTACGACAGACCGACAAAGGCGGACGTTGATTTCTTCATCGGTAAGATATTCATTTCGGCTGACGGCACGAGCATTACCGCCGGCAAGGAGATGGCCAGCGACATTTATTTCCAGCTCAGGCAGAATGATTACATACACAAGGACTGCAGTGTCACCGAAACATTCCGGGAAGCTCTTGCAGATAATAAGTTAGTTCCTTTGACGGGCGACCTTGAACCATATACTGAACAAGTCTATAAGCGCGTTCAGAGCATATTCGATCCTCATGCCCTTGACGGCATGATTGAAGATGCAAGTAAGCCGCAGACTCCGGAGAACAAGCTGAACGACAACTTCTCCAAAAAGGAGTTTCAGCAGCTGTGGCGCAGGATCAATCATAAATATGCGTATAAGGTCAATTTCGATAGCACTGAACTTATTGAGAAGGCAGTCGCTGCGATTGATAGAGGACTGGTGGTTTCCGAATTGAGTTATGTTGTCACGAGCGGCATTCAAAGGAATAAGCTCTCCGGCAAGGACTTAAAGGAAGGTAGCATGCTGGAAAATGAATCGACATCTCGTGAGACACTCCGTACCAGGAGGGTCTCCGGTATCAAATATGATTTGCTCGGAGCCGTGGCAGCGAACACGAAGCTTACCAGAAAGACGGTTGCCGGAATCCTGTCGAAGATAAGTCCAGTCAAGTTTAATATGTATGCGGCCAATCCTGAGGAGTTTATCCAAAAGGTTTCTCGTCTGATTCTGGAACAGAAAGCCACGATTATTGTTGAAAGAATCATTTACAATCAGGTCGATGGCGAGTACTCAAGTGATATCTTTACCCAAGAGAAGCATACCACATTTGACAGGGCCTACGTGGGGAAGAAGAGCATTATGGATTATGTGTTCACTGACGGCACATCTGAAAACAGCGTTGAAAGACAATTTGTTGAGCAGCTTGACGCAGCCAAAGAAGTCGTCGTATATGCCAAGCTGCCGAAGGGTTTCCATATACCTACTCCTGTCGGGAATTATTCCCCGGACTGGGCAATTGCTTTCGAAGAAGGCAAAGTGAAGCATGTCTATTTCGTGGCAGAGACGAAGGGCTCAATGTCCTCACTCGATTTGCGGGGAATCGAGTCCGGCAAAATCGCCTGCGCGGAAAAACTGTTCGAGCAGTTGTCAACCTCTGATGTCCACTATGGTAAAATTGACAGCTTTGACCAGCTGATGACGCTTGTGCGATAAAATGCTATGCAAACAGCCTTCATCATATTAACGCTTGCCATAGCGATTCTTGTTCCGGTCATTATCGTGATCTGGAACAAGACGCGTGACGCGAGGCGAGATGAATTGGTACAGGAGATTGAACCGGAAATTGCTCCTGCGCTTGAGGAGGTGTCCGCTTACTACAGCTACTCGCATTATATCACGGAGTCGGAAAGGACAACTTTGAGCAATAAGTATGAAGTCCTGGGAAAGAAGCTCAAGAAAGTCTGTGGGACACGACAGTTAAGGCGGTCTCCGGAATGGAAGGCTGCGGATAGGCTGTGCAAGGCATTGTCCAACACAGAAGAGTTCAAAAAGGAGAACAATCGTCAGTTCATCCGTCGAGAACTGGAGCGCAACAGGGAGTTCTTTGATACGGTGCTCAAGTATCCTCTGGATGCGCAGCAGCGTGAATCGATTGTCTCGCTGGAGGATAATGTCCTCGTCATCAGCAGCGCTGGAAGCGGAAAGACCATGACCACAGTCGGCAAGGTACGCTATCTTGTGGACAAACAGGGCGTGGATCCGTCCAGGATTCTTCTGATCACCTTCACCCGCAAGGCTGCCGAATCTCTTTCAGAGAGACTCGGGGAGAAGTCGCTCAGATGCGTCACATTCCATAGGTTGGCACTTGACATAATAACTGAAGCTACGGGGCGTAAGCCCACAATTGCGGATGCAGGATTGCCGGCTTTGGTGTATCACGACCTTATGGACAACAAGTCCGCATTCAAGTCGGCAGTTTCCGACTACATCCTTAACAGCCGTTACCGTATGCCCGACCAGTTCGAGTATTCTTCAAGGGAGGAGTACATCACCGCCCGTCAGAAATACGGTGTGAATTCGTACTACAAGGATATGGACGGAAGGCCGGTGTTCTGCAAGAGCGATGAGGAAAGCCGGCTGTGCGACTACTTTGGGCGGCATGGGATTCATTTCCGTTATGAGGAAAGATACGAATACGACACGGTAGATAAGGACTACCGTCAGTATTGCCCAGATTTTTCCATTTACTATATGGGCGAAGACGGAAGGCGACATCGAGTATATCTTGAACATTTCGCCGTGAATGATCAAGGGCATTGTCCGCGTTGGTTCTCATGCGAGGAGGAACAGAAATACATTGAGGGCATAAACTGGAAAAGAAATGTCCACAAGGCGCACCGTACTATCCTGTTGGAAACCAGAAGCGCCGATTTCCATAACGGGAATGTGTTTCTGAAACTTGAGCGGCAGTTGCATTCACTAGGAATTCGGACGGACAACGGAAGACGCAATGACCTTTCAAGGGAAATCGCCAGGCAGGAGCAGTCAATACTCGATATGTTAACCTCGTTCAACTTTCTTCTGCGGTCAAAGGGTGAATCAATTGAGCAGTTGCGCAGCGAGGTGAGGCGTCGCGACCGTGAGACAATATGCGGCATTGTCATTCCGTTTGTTGAACGCTACAAGGAGATGTGCCGGGAGAAGGATTCCATAGATTTCACTGATGCTATCATTGAGGCTACCGCTCTCTGCAATGACGGTCATCGCCCGGATTATGACTACATCCTTGTGGATGAGTTTCAGGACATATCGCTTGACCGATACCGATTCCTGCAATCTCTGCGTCGGGTAAGACCTTTGACAAAACTCTTTTGTGTGGGTGACGACTGGCAGTCGATTTACCGGTTCGCAGGAAGCGACATTTCGCTTTTCAAGCAGTTCTCAAAGTATTTTGGATACTGCAAGGAATGCCGTATGGAGACGACCTACCGCTTCGGGAATCCGTGCGTCGAGCGTTCATCGCGATTCATTCTCACCAATCGCGAGCAGAAGGAGAAGACCGTTCGTCCTTTCAGCCCTGACGCCAGGACGGATCTTCAGTTTTTTGCAACATCGGGTTCCGGAGGAATGGCCATGAGGGTTAAGGAAATCCTATCGGCATTGCCGAAGGACAGCAGCGTATATCTTCTCGGACGCTATGGAAGTGATGTCAATTCCCTTGATGGGAACTTCGCTGTCAATTATGGTAAGGACGGGAAAGTGGCGGTGTCGTGCGGAGATAGGAAAATGGCGTTCATGACTGTGCACCAGTCCAAGGGGCTTGAAAGCGACTATGTGATACTTCTGAACTGCAACGGCGGGCCCCGAGGCTTCCCGTCCGAGATTGCCGACAGCCCGGTCTTGAACTATGTGCTCAGCGAGCCTGATTCGTTTGAGTTCAGCGAGGAACGGAGGGTGTTCTATGTGGCGATAACCAGGGCGAAGAGATGCACCTATGTCCTCTACGACTCCGAAAATCCGTCACCATTCATATCGGAGTTCGTCTCCGGCGTCGGAAAGAAAGGCAATGCGAAGCAGGACTTTCCGGAGAACGAGAGGTGTCCTCTCTGTCATTGCGGGAGGCGTGTTCTTGTGAAGAAAGGTAAGGCCGTGAACGGCAATCCATATTATGTCTATGCCTGCTCCAACGA
>DJSA01000083.1:8594-30377 GCA_002438905.1 Bacteroidales bacterium UBA6346 | reverse complement strand
CCGACGGATTCGCTGGAATGGCACCGTCAGATTGCGGAGCATCCCTTCGGGGTGCAGGTGCTGCCGACATGGAGGCCGGACAAGGTGATGGGAGTGGATGCGCCGGAAAGCTTCGCAGCATACGTCGGAAAGCTCGCCGAAGTCTCGAAAGTTGAAATCACCGGCTATCAGGACCTTCTCGACGCACTCCAGAAGCGCCACGACTTCTTCGACCGTATGGGCTGCCGCCTTTCAGACCACGGACTTGACACATTCTACTCTGAGTACTGCCCTCGCGAGGAGGCTGACAGGATTTTCCGCAAGGCGCTCAAGGGACAGATCCCGGAAGCGGAAGAAGTAGCGAGGTTCAAGAGTGCGGTGCTGTTCGACCTCGCGGCGATGGACTGCGAAAGCGGATGGACGCAGCAGTTCCATGTGGGGCCGAACAGGAACAACAACCGCAGGATGTTCGAGAAACTCGGCCCAGACACCGGCTTCGATGCCATTGACGACAAGCCCGTCGCTGCCGCAGGGCACAGGTTCTTCAGCAGCCTCGCCTACGAGGACAAGCTCGGCAAGACCATACTCTACAACCTCAACCCAAAGGACACCGAGGTATTCGCGACCATGGCCTACACATTCAACGACGGCACGGTTCCCGGCAAGATGCAGTACGGCGCGGCATGGTGGTTCCTCGACCAGGAGGACGGGATGCGCAAGCAGATGAACGCCCTCTCCTCGCTGGGTCTTCTCAGCCGTTTCGTAGGAATGCTCACAGACTCGCGCAGCTTTCTCTCCTACCCGCGCCACGAGTATTTCCGCCGCATCCTCTGCGCCCTCCTCGGCGAGGACATAGCCTCCGGGCGTCTCCCCAAGTCCGAACTCCCGTTCATCCACGACATGGTCGCCGACATCTGCTACCGCAACGCCAAGAGCTATTTTCAGTTTTGACGCAGCCAAATGACCGAACGGTTTTCGGCCAAATGACCGAATGAAATCAAGCCAAATGACCGAACGATTTCCGGCCAAACGACCGAACGATTTTCGGCCAAATAACCAAACACACCATCTTTCTTTTGGAAAATCAAACATTTAGCATTGCCTTGCAACAAAACTCCAAGCAGCAATAAAACTCATTTGGCCAAGTAAACGATTAAGCGGACATTTTTCGCTTAATGCAGTAATCGAAATCACAAATATTTTGGTTACTGCATTAAGCTTTGTATATTTGCATAAAATACACATCGGATATGGAGACATTGGCGAAGAAACATAGGATGTACATTTCTCAGGTCAGTATGGACATTGTCAGGGAGCGGATAAATGACATCAACTGGGAAAAACCTCTCGTTGCCATCAAAGGGTCACGAGGAGTTGGAAAAACCACGATGATACGGCAATATATCCGCAGGACATACGGAACAAATGCCGGAGAAGCTCTCTACTGCGTGATGGACAGCATCTATTTCTCATCACACTCGCTCCTCGACCTTGCCGAGCGTTTCCATCAAATGGGCGGCAGGCATCTGTTTCTCGACGAGGTACATAAATATCCCCATTGGAGCAAGGAGATAAAGGAAATCAACGACCTATATCCGGAACTCAAGATAACCTTTACAGGGTCATCACTGATTCAGATTCTCAATGCCGACGCCGATTTGTCGAGGCGTGCGCTCTCATACACGATGGAAGGGCTCTCATTCAGAGAATACCTCCATTTCTATAAGGGGAAAATAATTCCGAGATATAGTCTGGACGACATTCTGAACAACGCGGACGCAATCTGCGATGAGGTGAACAGGGTCTGCCGCCCGCAGAAAATGTTTGAGGAATACCTGCGGACAGGCTATTATCCGTTCTATGACGGGAGCGAGGTGGAATATTACAGCAGAATAGAGAATGTGGTGAATTTCATAATAGAACAGGAAATGACTGAATTCTGCGGGGTTGAGCCGTCCTACACGAGAAAACTGAAAGCCATGCTTCTGTTCCTCGCCGGAAACATCCCCTACGAGGTAAACATATCGAAGCTCGCATCGTATCTTGAAATAAACAAGAACACTGTGCTGAGCTACCTTGACTCCATGAACAGAGCCGAGCTGATACACCTGCTATATGCAGACAACAAGACTGTTACAAAGATGCAGAAGCCGGACAAGATATTCATCCACAACCCGAATATGCTGTATGCATTAGCGGAAAAATGCGAGACGGGAACTGCCCGGGAATGTTTTGTTGTGAATCAGTTGAGTGCCAGCCACACTGTCGAATATGGAAAAACTGTCGGAGACTTCAAGATTGACGGAAACATCACCCTTGAAGTCGGCGGTGAAAAAAAATCTTTTGATCAAATAGCCGACGTTCCGAATTCATACATCCTCGCGGACAATCTGGAGTATCCGGTCGGAAAGAAGCTGCCGCTGTGGATCGTGGGACTGAACTACTGACATAGCCGCACGCCGTGAAATAATTTATTCCTTGGCGCAATCTCGATTTTTCTTAACCTGTGCGCCACAAAACAATAGACCGGCTATAATCGTTTTTATCCTCAGTAAACAAAATTTCGTATTTTTATTTACCACCAATAAATAAAAATCAGTGATTTTATTTATCCGTAATGCCAATATGGAAATGGCTGCTGGAAGCGGCAAAATGACCGGACACGTCAGTTTCGCGTGAATCAGGCCGCTGATATTCAGACTATTTCAGGAAACGGTCCGCGAAATTGAGGAACTGCGTCCAGTCGTAGAGGAGGATGTCGTGGTCTCCGCGTCTCATGTGGTTGCCCATGCGGCCGCAGACGCGCGGATTCTCCACCTCGGGCTTTGCCGTGTCCGTGAAGCTTTCGATACCGTAGAGGGCATAGACCGGGGCGGCCCCGACAAGGCTCAGGTACTCGCCCTTCTGGTCGGCCCAGTTGTCCTCGCTGGCGCTGGAGACATAGACCGGACGCGGGGCAATCATCGCCACGAGCTCGTGCTGATCGAAAGGAAGCGCGTCCTCGTTGTTGCTGTATTTGCGGAAGTTGCCGCAGAACCAGTGCGGAAAGGCATCGTTGATGATGTAGGGGGTCTCGCCGAACTTCCGTCGGGAGAGAGCCGCACCGCAGCAGCCGGAGCAGTTGGAAATGACAAGGGCAAAGCGCGGGTCGGTGGCTCCGGCCCAGAGCGCGGTCTTGCCGAGACGCGAATGCCCGAGCACGGCCACCCTCGAAGCGTCGATAGAGGAGTCGGTCTCAAGATAGTCAAGCGCCCGGGAAAGTCCCCATGCCCAGGCCGAAACCGTGCCCCAGGAGTCAGCCTTGCGGGGTTTATCTCCATCAATGAGTCCGTGGACTCCGTTGCGGAACCCGTCGTTCCAGTCCGGGTCGGCGTCGCCACAGAACATCGTCACGACGGCATATCCCCTCGAAAGCACATATTCATAAGGCCATCTCCGCCCCCAGTCTCCACGCCCTACCGGCTGATACCACGCGCCGTAGTCCGCAATCTGCCCTTCCGTCGGCATCAGGACGTCCGGGT
Source organism: Bacteroidales bacterium UBA6346 (assembly GCA_002438905.1). Classification (GTDB taxonomy): domain Bacteria; phylum Bacteroidota; class Bacteroidia; order Bacteroidales; family UBA932; genus Cryptobacteroides. The sequence continues at coordinate 26,877 of DJSA01000083.1, read as the reverse complement.
CCGTCGTGGTGGCATAGTTTCCTCTGAAATTCATCCCCATAAACGCCGGAACAGGCCCCTCCACGCCGTTAGGAACATATATCAGCAGGGTCATGAACCGGCTCTCGTCCTCCGTGAAAAAGACCGCGACCTGACGTCTTGTAGCCTTGCCTCCGAAAGCGTCACGGCTCTCTTCCAGGACCTTGAAATGCAGTCCGGCAGGCCGCTCCGGCTCATATCCGTACATCTCCCGCCGCAGCACGTCCATAATCTCCGGACGCCTCTTCCGCTCCCAGTCCCGCACCGACTTCACGCGGCGGCCGTTTCCCCTCACGAGAGGGTCGGGAAGCACATATTCCGGGACCTTGCTCTCGTCGTAGTTCACGTCGTAGGAGAGCAGCCTCCGGCTCAGCGTCACCGTCTCGCCCTTCTTCATGTAAATCTCAACCACGCCTCCTCCGAGCGCCTTCCACTGTGGGACATGCCCGTTCTCACCAGTGACAATCAGCATCATCTCAGGGATTCCGCTCTGAATACGGCAGATTCCGCCCTTCTCGCTGAGGACGCTGACAGAAGCGGTGTTTCCGCCCTTGCGCACGGCGGAAATCAGAAACGCCCCGCGTGCGCGCAGATTCCGGAAAGAGACATCGGCCCACGATGACGGGCAGCCGTTGAAAATGCGTATGCGGTCGCCCCAGTCCTGCATATACAGTTCCTCCAGCGAGCACATCGCCGAGAACGGGGTCTCGATGACCGGGCCGGACTCGTTGTAGAGCGTGTTCGGGCGCACCCAGCCGGCAAAGAACCGCTTCAGGCACGCGAGGGCGGCGTCTCCGTTCCCACGAGAGGCGAGCATGGCTGCCTTTCCGGTGAGGGAATAACCCGTGTTGCCCTGCCACCTGTCAAGTGAAAGGTTCATCCGTGCCGCATCGCCGGGGTTGTCCCAGTCGAGGAGATGGTAGGGATAAATCATGAACAGGTGCGACCAGTGACGGTGGGTCGTGTCAAGGAACTCAAACTTGTCGCTGACCTTGAAGCCTGTGCTTTCATCATAGCGGAAGGACGGCATCTTCGCGAGAAAGTCCTTCCACTGAGGGAGCATAGGGTCGTTAAGACCATATTTTTCGTCAATCCCGATGAGCGTCGAGAGGCCCCAACGAAGATTCGCAAGGTCGTAGTTTGCGTTGGTCCCGATCTCCCCGAGTTCCCCCTCTCCGTACTCCGGCGACGCCGTGGAAGGCAGGGAATATGTCCCGTCGGGATTCACCGTACGGATGCGGAAGAAAATGTTAATCGCGGACTTGAGCAGAGGGAATAGCCTTTCTGTCATCTGACGGTCATCGCCGTAGGCCTCGCACATCTGCCAGTAATAGAATAGCGTCCACGTGAGGTTGCCCACCTCGTACTGGTTGCGCTGCACGAGCGCGGGGTTGAGAGGGGCGTGCATATCATAGCCCGAAGCCCTCGGCATCACGCGGCACTCCGTCCAGTCCTCCTGTCCGGGGATGTCGGTCACATTCCGCGTGAGATTGTCGCGGTTCTTCCAGAAGGCGTCCCAGAGAGGCTGTTCGAGAAAACCGAGATTAGCCTTGGTGAGCCAGCTGTAGGTGAGCTGGATGTTGAGGTTCATCCAGATTGCCGGCCACGGGGTGTCGCAGGTAGGCCATACTCCCTGCAAATCCACTACGGGCTTGCCGGGACGCGCGGTGGAGGCGAACTTGTAGTATTGCATCCACCAAAAGCGCTCGATGCCCTTGTCGGGAAAGGTCAGGAACGCGGCCTTTTCATAGAACTCGTGCCACCAGCGAGTGTGCTCTTCCTCAAGTCTGCCGGACTCAGTAGAGAATGCCTTGCGGATGACGGACTTGGCATCGCCGACGGCAGTTTCAAGAGAAGAAGCCTGAGAAACCGTCGCTATCGTCCTGCTGTCCGCTCCGTCGGAAACGGTCTTCCAAGCGACGACGTACCACCGGGCAATGTTCGTGAAAGTCGTGTCCGTCGCGAGGGGCTGGATGCTCATGCTTATGTCTCCGTCTTTCCGGAAATATGAGTCCGGGTTGGACTTCCCCTCCGAATTGACATATCCCTTAGGGGCGGTCGATGAATTGAAGACATATCTCGGGCTCACGGCCTTCTGCGGAACGAAGTCGAGCTTCCATGCGGTCTCGCCACCCTCGGAGTGAGTCTCGAAGACGACACACTCCCTCGTGGAGTGCACATAAGTCTTGAAGTCGAGTTCGCCGGCCGTGGTCTTCAGAGTGCCTGATGTCGTCGCGTCGTAGAGCGACAGGCGCATCTTCTCGTCCTGCACCTGCCCGACGGTAGAAAATGTGAAGTAGCCTATCGGAAGGCGTGCGGAGTTGTAGGTGCTGAACGGCGAGCGTGGCTCGGTGACGTCGCTCCGGCCCATGTTCAGGCGATAGACCCCGTCGGTCAGCTTGTAAAGATTGGTTCCCAGCAGGCCGTTGCCCATCAGCGCACCTGCATAGTAGCCGTCCGAACGTCCCCAGTGCCGACGTGCCTGCACGCCCTCCGGGAACACGGGATCCGCCGTGATGTTGTTGTCCCACAGCATATCGTACTGTCCGAGGAAGCCCCTCCAGTCGAAACCGTCCTCCGCAGGCAATGTCACCGGCAATGTCATTGCCGCCAGCGTCACCGCAAATGTCACTATCCGCCGCATCATAAACATGAAATTACACAATAAAACACTATCTTTCAATCGCCATGCAATACACATACCCCTGACTGCGGAGCAGAGGGAAATGTGTGGAAAGGACGGCATCGCGTATCCTTTCAATATCCCGGGACTCCGGAGCGCACCACTGCACCTCGCTAACCGCGAGAAGGCGCGGAAGCATCATGTAGTGCAGATGGTTCTCAGTCACTATGAACTCCGTCCAGAGCTCGCACTCCACACCCTTGACAAGGGACTGCCGTTCAGGGGCTATCCCCTCCGTCGGGTCGAAGTCGTAGGCATTCTCGAACGGAAGCCAGTAGCCGATGGACGGCGGCTCGATGTCGGGAAAGTCGGACTGGATGTAGTCGAGATAGCAGTGATCGGTCGGAGCCATGACCACCTCCATGCCCTTTGACACGGCCTTGACCCCTCCCTTTGTGCCGCGCCACGACATGACAGTCGCCCCGGGACCGAGGTCTCCCTCGATGATTTCGTCCCAGCCTATGAGCTTCTTCCCGCGTTTTGCAAGCATCTCCTGCACCCTGTGGGTCAAGTAGTTCTGAAGGTAGTTCTCCGCCTTCCATTCTCCGCTGTCCTCAAGTCCGAGCTCCCGGATTTTCGCCTGACAGCGAGGACATTCCTCCCATCTGGTCTTGAGGCATTCGTCCCCTCCGATGTGGAAATATTCGCCGGGGAAAATTTCGCAGAGCTCCCCAAGCACATCGTCGATGAACTCGTAGGTCGTCTCCTTGCCGGCACAGAGAATCTCAGGATAGACCCCGATTTTGTTGCGCAGCTGATAGGGGCCTCCGGTGCAGCCGAGCTCGGGATAGGCGACCAGCGCCGATTCTATGTGAGACGGGAGGCAGACCTCAGGCACCACGGTAATCGCGAGGGAGTCGGCATAGCGCACAATCTCGCGCATCTGCTCCTGCGTGTAGTAGCCGCCGTACTGGCCGCCCCGGTAGAGCCCCTTCACATGAGAGGTCATTATGCCGTTCCTGAAAGCGCCATCGGCAGTGAGTCGTGGGTATTTTTTGATTTCCGCACGCCACCCGGCATCGTTGGTCAGATGCCAGTGAAAACGGTTCATCTTGTAGAACGACATCACGCGGAGGAAATTCTTGACGCTCTCCACGGTGAAGAAATGCCGCGAGCAGTCAAGTCCCGCCCCACGGTAGGCAAAGCGGGGCGAATCCTCAATCTCCATGCACGGAATCTTAAAGTCCCCGTATTCGCCCTCTCCGCAGCACACAAGGGCGGCGTCCTTCACAGCCGCGTGCTCCGACCCGGGAGCGAAATGTCTCTTCTCACCCTCCGGCGACAGCGCCTTCATTATCCCCGGGCCATAGATTCCCGTGGGAAGAAGCTGCTGAAGGGTCCGGATGGCGTAGAAAGTTCCTGAATATGAGGACGAGAACACCTCGACGGAACGCCGTCCTACGACAATCCTGTACGCCTCGTCGGCAAGCGTCGTGTCCCGGTCGAACACGATTCTGCCCCGTCCGCGCTTCGCGGAAATGGCCGAAAGGTTCTCCGCAAAGCCCTCAACCGCCGCAGTCTCCTTTGGAGTGAGCGAGAGGCACACGACCTCCGCACCCTCCGCATCAAAGGTTCCCCGGTGAATTTCAACACTCCGGGGATAAGGAACAAGCGGCAGGGTCCCCCGCGACCCATCCCCGGCAAAAGACGGCACTGACAGCAGAAGTGCCGTCAGTGTCGCCAATATCAGTTTTCTTTCGCAATTTCTCATTCCCATTCGGTTTGCCGTCATCACTCCCCTTCAGAGAAAGGCTTGTCATCGACCACAATTACGGTAATTTCCTTAACTGCGGTCTTCCGCCCCTGATAGTTGTCGTTCACGCCATAGAACACAGCCTTGTAGGTACCCGGCTTGTCATAGACATGATCGTAGGTGAGAATCGGGCTGAGAAGGCTCTTTATCTGCACGCCCTTGTCCTTGGACACGGAATTGAGAGGCATCGGTTCAGAGATGCACCACACGTCCAGCTCCCAGTTGAGTCCGGGGTAATTATTCGCCGCCCCCTCAAAGTTGATGTCCCAATTAGGCTTTCCGAAATTGACTGTTCCGATAGAAGTCGTGTCGCCCCTCATCTTCGGATTAACCCCGAGGTGAGGAGGATCCTCCTCGTTCATGGTCACTACAGTGAACGGAATCTCCGTGAAAGACGTCAGTCTCCGCTCGGCCTCTCCATATTCCATGGTAATGTCCCCCTGAACATGATAGGTTCTCTGATTTCGCTGCCAGTTAATCGTCCACGGCTTCCAATGGAAGGCTATGCAGAAATTGTCGGCATAGTCGGCAAGGTCAGTGCTGTAGCCGTATTTCCATTCATTGAGTATAGATTCGCAGTCGAGGTCATTCCATACCTGCTTCCACGGTTTGTCCAGTTCCTCTCCAGTAAGAGGGAATTGCCCATCTTCCTTCATTTTCAGAATTTCCTTTCGCTGTTCATAACCGTCCTCGCTTGAGAATCCCTTGAATTCCTTTGAAAGATAGACTCTGAATCCGTATTCTGACTTCGGGTTCGACGCGCCTATTCCCCACAACGGCTGGAATTTCATGTCCAAAGACAATTTTTTTATGTCCTCCACAGGGATGGATGTCCTGTCCTTCTTGTCGAATTCATGTCCTACCTCACCGCTGTAGAATGTGATGTAGTCAGCGTCCCCGTCGAAACGGAAACGGACAATCTCCCCCGGCCTATAGACATTGTCCCCGTCAAGCCTGACGTCGAAATCGACAGGAAGCGAAATGTTCTGCTGCTGGCATGAGACCAGAAGAGCCGTCATGGCCACAAATGCCGAAATATAAATGTTCTTTCTCATTGTGTCTTTTATTTATGTACCCCTACCATAGAGGGTTCTGTTTCATTTCCGTGTTCACTGAAAGTTCTATGGACGGTATAGGGAGATAGTTGTTCCTCTCGCTCATCCTGCCGACAAGCGTGATAAAATTCCTTGCAGAGCCGGAATTTGCCCATTTGGAATTGGTCATGGCCATGTCGCGAACTTCCAGCATAGACTCATAATAAATGCCCCAGCGTATGAGGTCATGCTTGCGGAGTCCCTCGAAGCAAAGCTCACGGGCACGCTCGTTTCTGACAAACTGCTGAAACTTCTCGTAGGTGTCGTACTTCGAGTAGGAAGGAGTCTGTACTCCGGCTCTCTCACGGAGAGGAAGAATCATGTCATAAAGTTCCTCGGTAGGCCTGTGGTCGCGTTCATTGACAGCCTCGACATACATAAGAATGACATCAGAGTAGCGCAGCAGAGGCACATTGATCCCGGTCCAGATGCTCTTGAAATTCTTGAGCCCCTCATACTGAACCTCGCGGCGGAACTTTCCGATTTGGCGTCCGCCTGGATTGTATGTCGGGATGAGGTTAGTGTTCTGCTCAGCAGGGTTTATCGAACTGTAATACGGAGTGCGGTCAACAGCGGAAATCAGTTTCCTTGTGTCAGATGGATCCCCTCCATAAGGATACATGGAGGCAATGTCCCTTGAGCCATCGTAGTTGAATCCCGGAATGCTCCAGTCCTGACGCTTGTCGGTGATTACGGAAAGTCCCCTCTCATAAGGCGTGCGGTCTTCTTCCATAAAGAGTTCCCACAGACGATAGGTGTTGCCGAACAGACCGTTTGCCCAATTCACCTTGTGAGTAGACCAATCCGTGTCCGCATACGCACATCTGAGTCCGTTGAGCTCTCCCCAGCGGCTGTTTCCGTAGTACATAGACGATGTGCGGTCTCCGTAGAAATCCGCCTCCCACATTGACTCGTGGTACTCAGTATCATATTTGTCCGCCACATAGTTTATGAAAATCTGGGAATAGTCCGGATTGAGACTATGCAGTCCGCTGTCAATAACGGCCTTGCAATGTTCGGCGGCCTTCTCGAAATAACTGTGCCTCTCATCGTCGGTAACCCCCGATACGGCCTCACCGGCCATATAGAGATAAATCCTGCCGAGGATTCCGTGAACCGTGGTCCGCGTCACGTCGGACGGCGCGTGTTCGAGGCGTTCCGTGATGAGCGGAAGAACTTCCTCCATCTCCGAAACCACCCACTTCATCACCTCATGCTGAGGTGTCGGGGCAATCTTGACATCCTTATAGGATTCCGTGGCCGTTGTCTTCAGAGGCACATCCAGCCAGTTCTGGGCAAGCACGAAGTGATACCAGGCACGGAGGAACCTTGCCTGAGCGCACATAGACCCGTCCGGATCCAGTTCGGTGCCGGAAATCTTCTGAAGAAAAGCGTTTGCATTTCCTATTCCCTTGTACAGCCATGTCCACGGGTCAGAGACCGACGCGGAGTTTGCGTCAAGTTCAAGCGAAGCCCCGTACATCGAAGAGTTTGTGGTGGAAAGGTACATGGAAATGTCAGTGTTGTACCCGAGGTCAAGAATAAGCGTGCATCCGTAGAGCTGCCAGCTGTTCATCACGCCATACACCGCGTTCAGTCCAAGCTGGGCATGCTCCGACGAGGTGTAGAACTGGTCCTCAGTGATGATGTGCGGCTCACGGTCCAAAGCGTTGCAGCCTCCGAGAAACGCAGAGAAGCCGAGCACGACACCCGCAAATAATATTTTGTACGATTTCATTTCAAATAATTACTAAGTATTACCCCATTTAAAAAGTGAACGATACTCCCCCGGTTATAGAGCGGGCCCTCGGGTATGCCGACCAGTCGAATCCCGGAGTAAGGACGCTGTTTCTGGTGGAAACCTCAGGATCCGGTCCCGAATAGTTCGTAAAAGTGAAGAGGTTGTCCGCCGTAAGATAGACACGCAGGGATTGTACCTTAATCTTCTGCATCCATTTTGACGGGAACGTGTATCCGAGAGTCACCGTCTTTATTCTCAGGAAAGAGCCGTCTTCGACAACCCTTGAGGAATAATACTCCATTCCTGATGCGCCGGACCTCGGAATATCGCTGTCCGGGTTGCGCTCAAGACTCCAGGCATTGCGCATAGAGCCGAACTGATTCAGCTGCGTTCCGTCATAGTACTCGAAAACCAGGCGGTTGGCGTTCAGAATGTCGTTGCCATAACTCCAGTTCATAAAGATGCTGAGGTCGAAGCCATAGAAATTGAAGGTGTTGTTCCATCCGCCCGTGTGAAGCGGCTGTCCGATACCGATGACGGTACGGTCAGAATCATTGATGATGCCGTCGCCGTTGACATCCTCATATTTCGGGTCTCCAGGACGGATATTCTCCCTGACTCCCACATATGGGATGCCGTCCTTCAGAAGAGTTCCGTTGGTAAATTCATCATATTTGTAAGTTCCGACATAACGGTAGCCATACATAAGGCCTGTAGGCATCCCCACCTTTGTCACATACGGATTCTGGGAACTGTAGCGCGAGTTCCAGTATATCGTGGAGATGAGTGTCGTCTGATTGTTGGCAAGAGCCGTGACCGTGTTGTTGTTCATACCAAAGTTCAGCGTGGATGTCCATGTGAAATTCTTGGCCTGAACAGGAACTGCGGTGAGCGACAGTTCAAGCCCCCTGTTCCTGATGGAACCGACATTTATCATCGCGCTCTCATAACCGGATGAGGCAGGCATGGTGGCCTGAAGAAGCAGGTCGTAGGTGTCCTTCTGATAGATGTCGGCCGTCAGGGAGATACGGCTCTGGAAGAAGGCGAGGTCGAGACCGATGTTGGTCTGCGCCGTGGTTTCCCATCCCAGATAAGGGTTTTCCATATTCTCCCGGTAGTACCCCGACACGGTCTTTCCGTCACGGACATAGTCGAGGCTGTTGAAGCCTGGAGTGGTCACGAAACGGGAGTAGAAGTCATACGGAGACGACGTCCTGTTGTTTCCCGTCATTCCCCATGAGGCGCGGAGCTTTCCGGTGTTGAACCACCCGCTGTTCTGCGCCCAGTCCTCGTTAGAGAAGGACCATGCGAGAGAGCCGGAAGGGAAGAATCCCCAGCGGTTGCCCTTAGGGAACTTCGAGGAGCCGTCGGCGCGGACCGATGCCGTTACATAGTACTTATGGGCATAGTTGTAGTTGATTCTCGCAAGTCCGGAAAGGAGAATCCAGTCTCTTCGGTACGGAGTCACGGACTGATACTCGCCAGTGTTCAAGCCCTCGATTCCGAGAAGTTCAGACTGCACATGATTGGCGGCGACTCCAGTATGGCGGGCATTCTCCCCCTGCACGGTGAATCCGACGAGAGCCTGGAAGTTATGGTCAATGCCGAAAATCTTGTCGTAGGTGAGAGTGTTCTCATTCAGCCAGCTCATCACGTCAGTGTTGAGAATCTGCCCGTTCGGTCCCATTCCGAGTGGGGATGCCGGGTGTCCCGACATAGTCTGCGAGTCATTGAACGATTCATTTCTCGTTCGCGCCTGATTGTAGCCGCCGGTCACTCGGAGCCTCAGTCCCTTGATTATGTCGTAATTGATGGCGATGTTGCTGTTGAGATAATCCCGGATGACTTTCCTGTAGGAGTTCTTCACGTTTGCCAAAGGATTGAAACGAAAGTCGTTAGGGTTGGAAACCTCCTCATCGACAAGCTGGTTGATGAAAGACTCGCCGATTTCCCCATAGCGCAAAGGCTTTAACGGGCGGAAACCCCAGACAGAGTAGAGAAGATAGGTACTTGCAGTTGAACCGGAGTCGCTGCTCGACGGCTGGATGCCGTTTGTGTTGGCGCGAGAGAAGCTGGCGCTGATGTCAACGGAGACTTTCTCCCCGATTTTCTGGCTCATCTTGATGCTACCCGAGTAGCGGTTGAAGTTGCTTTCCACGAGAATTCCGTTCTGGTCGAGGGCGCTGAAGCTGACATTGTAGTTGGTTCCTGTCTTTTCATTGCCGCCGCTGAGCGAGACATTGTAATTCTGGCTGAAGGCATTTCTATAGACATAGTCCTGCCAATCGACATATGGCACGGAAGCGTAGTCTTCAAGCGAGAAATACCGGCTGTCAGGAGTCCCGTCCTCAAGATAGTTCATAAAATATGAGGTATGCGAAGAGCTCCTGTTCATATAGTACTCGTCGTCCAGGCGGACATATTCATACCCGTTAAGCAAATCAACCTTGTTGGCTATTTTCGAGCCTGTCCAAGAAGAGGAGAAACTTACCGTCGGCTTGCCCTGCGAGCCTTTCTTGGTCGTGATGATGATGACTCCGTTCGCTCCTCGGGCACCGTAAATCGCGGAAGCGGAGGCATCCTTGAGGACATCGATGCTCTCGATGTCGGCAGGGCTGATAGAGCTTGCGAACGAGCTTTCCGTAGGGAATCCGTCGATGACATAGAGAGGTGCGGAGGACTGGGTGAGGGAATTGTTTCCACGGATGATGATGTTGGCCTCCGAACCCACCGAGCCGTCGGACGTGGTGACAACGACTCCGGCCACCCTTCCGGCGAGAGCCTGGTCGAAGTTCATAGGAGTCGATTTCGAGATGTCGTCCATGTTGACCTTGCTGACCGAGCCCGTGAGGTCGCGCCTCGCCACGGAACCGTAGCCCACGCTCACGACCTCCGCCGCGGACAGCGTCTCATAAGACTCCTTCATCGTGAAGTTAATCTGGCTTCTCCCCGAGACCTTCTCCCTGATGTCGGCATAGCCGAGGCAGGAAACGACAAGGGTCGCGTCGGAGCTGACAACAATCGAATATTTTCCGTCAGGACCGGTCATCGTTCCGTTGGACATATTCCCGTCCTGATATATCGTGGCTCCGGGGAGAGGTCCGGAATTGTCCGACACGGTTCCTTTCACGGTTACCTTCCCCGCCTGTCCCCAAAGGGAGACAGGAAGGAGGATGGCCAGAAAAATGATTATAAACTTGTTGAGTTTCATGATGTAGTGTTATTTTCTCTGTGCGCCGTAGTCCTTGTATTCATCAGTAGTCACGAAGTAGCCGTTCTCTACATTCTCGACAGCGAACGGGTTTTTCCAGGACGCAATCTCCGAATAGCCTCCTGACACCCATGTTATCAGGTTAGTCATACCATTGTTCCATTCAGAAGTGACACCATCCGTAATAGTGCAAAGTTCAGCTATGTTCACAAGATTACTTACGGCGCAGGTCATCACAGCCGCAGCTGCACTTGTCGTCATTTCGCTGTTCTGTACAGCCAGCCACGTCAAGTGCGGTTTCGTTGAGACAGACTTGGAGTCCGGATTAGTGTCGTATGCGATGTTGCCGCTTAAAGAGATGCTGCTGATGGAAGAAGCTACAATCATAGCCTTTGATCTTCCTACGGTATTCACCTGACCGTTGTTCACATTATAGAATGTATTATTCGCGACTGATATGTCGTTAAACTTGGTATATTTGCCACCATACTGACTCGCAAACAGATGGAACTCTTTCTTGCCGTCAGGACTCCAGAATACATTGTTTTTAATCGTGATGTCTCCGCAGTCCGCCCCGCCCGCATGCGTGCTTACAAAGAATGGCAGGGAGACATTGTCCGAAGCCCAGTTCACACAGACATCGCAGTCAAGAACCTCAACTCCTGCCATATTGCCGGTGTTTCCTGAAGCGTTGAATCTCTGAAGCATAGGATATTTCAAGTCAACATAGCAGTCCTCCAATATCATTCTGCCCATCTCCGCATTATTGGAGACGAACAAGTTCATTTTGTCTGCCATCCCGATTTTAACATTCTTAAATGCGACATCAGAATCAGCTCCCGAAACGGACAAACTAGTTGTGAGATTCAAGTTCGGACGAGTTCCGGGAACATTGCCGATGACGATTATCGGTTTCTGGTAACCGGCATTATGGAATTTTGCGCTCGCTCCCTCTGCTAAAAAGAATGCGCCATAATTTCCATTATTAACCCAGTCTCCCCATATTGTCACATCCGAATCAGTTCCCACAAGCATAGCCTTGCCATTCTTGGCCTTGCTGTAGGTCTGCGAACCTATCTTAATCTCGGCTCCGGCCTCCCATGCCTCATAGTATGAGGTCACGGCAGTTGTAGTGAAGGAAATCTTGGCGATTCCGCCGTCCTTGGACTCTCCGACAGGAAGGACATAGAGAGTGTAGTCCGTCTCCGGCTCGGTCGTAAGCTTCAGCTTAGTGTCGGAACCGACATTTGCAGCCTTGATTTCATCCGCCGAAGGAGCGGCCTCGGACGCTTTCTTAAGCATCCAGTACCATGCGCTCTGGTTCTGCAAGCTTACATTGACCTCGGCCTCGAAGGCCTTTACCTCGCCCATCGCGAGAGTTGCCAACGGGTCGGTCGCGCTTGCGGTCTCGTCGAGCGACGTCACAATCTTGGCTATGGTCACATAGCCCGCTGTTGAAACAGCTATCACGGAAATGTCCGTCTTGGAATCGGCGACGACCGACTTGGTCACAGGAGAGTGAGGAGCCGTGACGCTGATCTGCGCCTCGGAAAGCTTCACCTCCCAGCCCTCGGGAGCGACGACCGTCGCAGCGCTGATTCCGTTGCGGGTCACACCGTAGCTGCGCGTCTGGCCGAGCGCGAAGTCCTGGACGCCGGTCGCGTCAATCTTGAAGAGGAACCCCGCTGCCACAGGAGCCGAAAAAACGGACGCCGACCTTGTCGTGACGCTGAAGGCCGTCTCTGTGCGCTCGATGCCGGCGAAATAGTCGGACTCCCCGGCAGCAGCGGCATTTTTCAGGACAGTTTCCTTTCCGGCGGCGCTGACGGTCCATTTCCCGTCCGCATTAACGGCAAACTCAGGAAGAAGCTCCAGAGCGACTTCCCCGCCCTGCGCATCGGTGAGAACCGTCTCATCGACCAGCCATTCCCCGTCCCTGAACTCAACGGACGGAGCGTTCGAGCGAACCTTGTTGTCTATCCTGAGCTGCGTGCCGTTTGCAAGCAGGATGTCATACACGCTGCCCGTCACGATCACGGAGTTGATGACCTGTCCCTGCGCCAGAGCCTGAGCGGCGGCTACATTATTGTTGAGCCTTGCGGTTTCTTCCGAGAAATCATGCGGTTCCGCCATCGGCGCGAGTGTCTGCGTACAAGAGATGATTGACGCGGAGGCTATAGCCAGCGCAAATATTGTGTTTATCAGTTTCATTGCTATTTAATTTTAGAAATTTTAATCCAGTCTATATCGAATTGTGCCTCGAAGCCCTCCTGAGCAGGCACATTGGCCGGGTCATTCTCCCCGCCGACGAAACTGCTGCCTACCGCGATGTCGAATATCGCGAAGTAGTTGTTCTCGGTGAATGTGTAGTTCTTGAGATAATTGGCCTTAGGGTAAATTTCTTCTCCAGCCCAGTTAGTTGCCGTCTCCGCCGCATATTTATAACCATTGTCGGCAGTGGTATGGCGGACATTGCTATACTTATGCACTTGAGTGCCATCAATATACCATACGACAGCCTCGTCCGTGACCTCAACGGTCCAGACATGGTAGCCCGAAGGATCTTCAAGCGCCACCTTCGCACTGTTCGGCTGGTCCTGTCCGGGACGATAGATGTCATAGCGTTTCGATGGGGTGTTAATGGTATATGGGTTGTGACAGGTGTATTGGGCAGTGGAGGCGAAAGAGGCATCTGTATAGTGGTCGCCGGCCTCCATGATGTCAATCTCGCCGTTCTGGTAACCGACGGTAGGCACCGTCCAGATTGCGCACCAGAAGCCGGTCGCCCTGCGGCTCATCGCGGCACGGCAGTCAATGCGGAACGGAGTCTCGTAGTCCAGCTTGCCCTTGCCAGTGACGGCCCCTGTCTTGTAAGTCCCGTCCTCATAAACGGCCTTGAGCTGGAGTTTCCCGTCCGCAACCGGCGACTGAGCCTCTTCCCCTGTCTGGAACCAGCACCATAGAGATGTCTGATAATCACCGAAACGCCTCCAGTAGCGGTCGTCTATATCCGTGCCGTCGAAATCGTCGTAGAGAATGAGCGTCGGGTCATACCGGAACTTGAACGTATGTATGTCCGCCTTTGCCCCGTCGGCGTAGGCAAACATCTGAATCTCATGGATGCCGGCCTCCGAGTCGCTCGCGGGGATGACAACGAGGGCATCGCTCTCAAGACGCGCGTTCCACCCCTCTGGAAGACTCGTGAACGCGGCTCCGGAAACTCCCGAGACGGTTGCCGGGAAACGGTTCTCGCGGCCGCCATAGACATAGGAGCTGCCCTCAGTGTAGTATTTGGAGTCAAGGACAATGCTCGTTCCCGCCTTTTCGACCGTCACGCCGAGGTCATAAATCATGTTCCTCTTGAATTCCTTGCCTTTTGTGGAGTACTTGAAATATACCCTTCCGTCCGTTCCGATGAGTTCCGCGCAGATTCCTCCGGCGACAGTCACCGGTGCTGTCACGATGTAATACGCACCCGGAGTGAGGACAGAGCCGTCTTTCCCGCTCAGGACAACCTTTGAGACAGCCGTCTCAGACGCGGAAATTACAGGATTCTTCGCATCGAATGTCACCGTGCACTCTCCGGCAATCCTTTCTCCTTCAGTGTTGGACGAAAGGCAAATCTGCGCTATCTCCGCGCCGAAGTTTTCTGGCACCGTCACCTTGAAGAGAGTGTGAGCGTTCCGGAACACGAAGGCTTCGTCATAGTCGGCGCCGACAGCCACAGCCACAGCGGCGGAGGGGTCAAAGGAATCCTTCACCGCAGTCTGTTCCGCAGGAATGTTCAGAGAAACGGCATTCGAAGACACCGCCGACGTTCCCACGGCCGAGTAAGGATAGACAAGGTAGTAGTTTTCCGTCCTTTCAAGCGGGGTCTCACCGTCCTGCAACAAGAACTCGGCAGTCACGCCGTCCTCTCGCGCGATGAATTTCTTGGGAGCCTCTCCCTCGTTCTGATAGACCGCGACTTCGTCTCCGAAAGTCCATTTTGCGACGTCCCCGTCAAGGGTTGACTTCACGAAGACTTCCCTTGAGAGGGAAATGAGCCGCCCCTCATCCCGAACTTCAGTGTCCGGCCCGGCAATCTCCTGCGGCGTGCACGACGCCGCAAGAAAGACCGCCACCAATGAAATGGTATGTTGAAGTTTTGTCATAATGCTATTCCCAGTTATAGAGTTCAGAGCCATAGGACTCCTTGGATTCGTTCATTATATCTTGTGAGGTACAGAACCCCCCCCCAGTCAGTTCAAGCTCCAGAATATCGATTTCCGGCGCCATATAGCCATATTTTTGCGTTTTCCCAATCATCGCAAGAAATTTTAATCAGATTTCACTAATTTTCACGACCGCCTAACGCTGCGCTCCATAGCCCTTGTAGTCAGCGGTTGTCTCAAAGACACCCGTTTCGGCATTCTCGGACTTGAACGGATTAATCCAGGACTTGATTGTCTGCCTGTTGGAATCGCCCCAGGTTATCAGGCTGGTCAGACCATAGTTCCATTCGGCTCCGCCGTTGTCACTGGTCGTGAGAAGTGAGCAATACTCGGCGATGTCAATCAGATTGCTCGTGGAACATTTCGTCACGGCCTTCAGGTCATCAAGCTTCATCTGACTTGCATAAAGCCATGTAAAATGTCCCCTCGTCGAAACCGTCTTTGAATCCGGAGCGGAGTCGTAGGCGATATTCCCGCTCAGCGACAGGCTGTTCACCGTCGAGGTTACGACCAGCGCCCTCTGCCTTCCGACAGTGGCTACGGCACCGTTGTTCACATTGTAGAACGTGTTGTTTTCAATAACCACATCGTTGAACTTGGTGTCTTTCACCCAAGGCCCCGCACAGATATGGAACTCCTGCTTGTCGCCCTTGCTCCAGAACACGTTGTTCCTTACCGTGAGATCGCCGCAGTCGGCTCCGCCGGCGTGGGTGTTGAGGAAGAACGGCGCAGGATTGTTGAAAGCGATGTTGTCGGATGCCCAGTTCACGCAGACGTCACAGTCAACAATCTCGATTCCCGTCATCTTGCCGACTCCTGTGCCCTTGTCATCGAACCTCTTGAGCACCGGATATCTCATATCCACATAGCAGTCGTCAAATACCAGTCTGCCCATCGCGGTGTTGCTGCTGATGGCGGCGTTGCTGCCTATGCCGTCGGCCATCTCCACGCTGACATTCTTGAGAGCCATGTCCGAGCCGCTGACTGCAATCGCTCCGGCGAACTTCACGACAGGACGGGTTCCCGGAACATTGCCGATGACCACAACCGACTTGTTGTAGCCTTCACCGGCATTAAAGAATGCGCTTGCGCCTTCGTCAAGGAACACAGCGCCGTAGGTGCCGTCGTTGAACCAGCCGCCCCAAACACGGCTGTCAGCATTCTTGACAAGCACAGCATTGCCGTTCTTCTCCTTGCTGTAGGTCTGCGAACCTATATTAATCTCGGCTCCGGCCTCCCATGCCTCATACATGCTGGAATAGTCCGCGGTCGTTGCCTTGAACGCCGCAATCGGACCGTTGTTCACATCACCACAAGGAAGCACATACATGACATAGTCCGTCTGTCCCATCAGCCCTTCGACCGTTACAACGGCATCCGTTCCCTTCGTACCCTCGGAAATGAGGTCCGCAGCGGCCGGAGCGGCCTCACCGGCCTTGCGGAGCATCCAGTACCACGATGTCGCGTTTTCTGTCGTCACATTGAATTTCAGAGAGTTGACCGTGGCCTCTACAAGAGCGATGTTTGCAGCCGGGTCATACACTGACACCGAGCCGTCAAGTTTCACGCGCACCTTGGCGATGGCGAGATGCCCGGCCTCGGAGATGGCAACAACAGAGACATCCGTCCGGGTGTCGGCAAGGACGGCCTTAGTGACAGCCTCGACCGGCGCCTGGACAGAAAGAACAGTATTGGTAAGATATGCCTCCCAGCCCTGAGGGGCGGTTATGATTGTCGTGGCGATGCCCTTCTGCTCAAATGAGAAAGTCTTTTTCTCGCCGAGTCTGAAGACGACCTCGTCATCAGCCCCGCTGATTTTGCACAGGAAGCCTCCGACAACCGGAACCTTGTACTGCTCGCCGTTCTTAAGCGTCAGGACAAGCGCCTCGTCGGTGTATTCGACGCCCGCGAAGTAGGAGTCTTCCGTACTGCTGCCGGCGACCGCCTTGACTTTCTCTCCGTTTACGTCAAGAACCGGTGCGAAGCTGCCCCCCCCATTATAGCTTACCGTCCAGTAACCGTCCGTGCTCACGCCGAACACCGGGGTAATTCCATTCTGTCCGACGGCGACAATCTTCTCGCCCTCGTCGTCGGTAATATGTACGGGGCCCTTGCCGTCCTGATAGTCAACCATCCAATAGCCCTCCTCGTCGATTGACATAAGCGGAGCCTTTCCCATGCCGACGCTTCCCTGCTGAAGCGTTATGACGTTGCCGTTGGAAAGCGTGAGGATGTAGCTCCCGTCCTTTTCCTCAACATTGTTGATTGCCTGTCCGGATGCAATGGCCTGAAGCGCCTGAATGTTGCCGTTCAAAGCCTCGGAGACCTTTTCCAATGAGGCGACCCTGTTTTCTATACGGTCCACCCTTTCCTGAAGACCGTCGAGGTCGGAGCATGAGAACGCTATCAGAACCGCCGTCAGAGACGCTGCGGCGGCAGTAAATAATCTGCTGTAAGTTTTCATTTATTTTAGTGTTATAACTGTTTTACTTTCACCCAATCAATGTCGAACTGTCCCGGGAATTCCTCCCTTTTGATTACACCGCCGACAAACTGCCCTCCGACAGCCACATTAAGAAGCGTGTTGTAATCCTGCTCCATATAGGTCCAGTTCAGGAGGTAGTACTCCTGCTCCTGCGGCTTGAGCTGCGAATAGAGCGGGTCTTCTACGGAATGAGGGATGTGCTTATAGGTGTGAACAGGGACATCATTGACCAGCCACACAATCTGCTCGTCAGTGACCTCTACTGAGAAGACATTGAACATTCCCGGCTGCATTGCGTCCTGAGCTATGCCCTGATGCCAGTTAGGCACCGTCTCACCCGCCTCGTTTACATATGTCTCCTTCTTCTGATTTTCAGCTGCGGTGTTCAAAGTGTACAAGGTGTGACAGGTGTGGTAAGTCGTGGTGCCGAAGTTCAGCTTCTCGCAGACGTCAATCTCACCATGCATATAGCCGGCATCGGGACACACCCAGATCGCATACCAGATTCCAGTTCCCATCTGCGTGAAACGAGCCCTGCAGTCAAGCCGGAAAGGCGGCTTATAGGTCAGCTTGTTCTTTGTCCAGATGGCTCCCGTCTTGTAGGAATCGCCTTCAACATGGGCATAGAGCTTCAGCAAGCCGTCCTCAATGACCGATTCTTCCGGATCTCCCTTCTGATAGGTATCCCACTCGGAAGTCACCGTGCCGCTCTTGTAGCGCAGCCACCAGCGGTAGTCGATGTCGTCGCCGAGGAAGTCGTCGTAGAGGATAAGACCCTCTTCATACCTGAATCTGAAACTGAACGTCTTGGCCTCGGCGGAATATGTCGAGGCGATGACATTGACCGTATAGTCGCCCGTGACTCCGTCCTGAGGAGCCTCGACGACCAGCTTGTCATTTTCCATCCACAGGTTCCAGCCGTCCGGGACATTGAGGAAGGTCATGTCGCTGATTCCGCTGATTTCGGCAGGAAATTCATTAAGACGGTTACCATACACCCATGCGCCCTCTTTTTCATCGTAATATTCCAGTTTTATGGAGGCTTCCGCCGTCACAGGAACAGAAAATGACTTTCCCGTCACAA
>DJSA01000083.1:0-8571 GCA_002438905.1 Bacteroidales bacterium UBA6346 | reverse complement strand
TCCATGTCGCCCGTTTCCTTGTTGTAGGCGACCCTGTCGAAGAAGCAATATGACGAAGGCACCATAGACTTCCCGTCAACGGCGCTTATCGGGTCCCCGTTCGCGCCGGTCACTCTCTCCCAGGTCTTTCCGGAATCGAGGGAAATCTGCCAGAAGCCATATTTGTCGATGCTCACAATCGGGGACTTTCCGTCCTCGCTCCACGGGCTCGCGGCACCGCCGATTTCGACAAAGGTCTCGCCGCCGTCCGTCGACACCGCCCATTTGCCCATGTCATTGACTCCGACTATGGGCGCAAGACCCTCCATCTCCTTTCCGTAGGTGATGTGGAGCGTTGTTCCGTCCGAGAGTTTAAGGTCATAGCCGACCGGTTTCCCATTTTCAGTCCTCTCGTCATACTTGATTATAAGCAGGTTCTCACGATAGAGAGCGTTAAGGGCGGTGGCGTTGCCGTTGATTTCGCCATATACACCCTCCAGAGCGGCAATACGCCCTTCCAGAGACGAGACCTGCTGTTCCAGCTTGTCGGCCGTGCAGGACCGGAGCACGAACGCGAGAATGACGGGAACAATAAGACAATACTTTTTCATTGTTCTGATGATTATCGGATTAGTGTTTATATTCTGCCGAAGCCTATTCAGGCTTGTCGTATTTTCCGTCGAACACGTCCTTCACGGCCTCAAGGAAGCGGAAGCCCCAATAGCGGTCCGGCAGGAGGTAGCTGCCCTCGACATATTCGTTCCAGGCGTTTATCATGACGAACTTCGGCTGCGTGTCCGCATGATCGTCCGCCCATTCCTTGGCCGTCTGGAGGAAAGACGCGAAGGCTTCCGGAGAATGGTTGTAGCGGGTGACATCCTGCTCGCCCTTGTTCGGGTAGCGCGGTGTGTCGTCCCATCCTATGGAAGCGGTAGGGAAAAGCGGAATCCCGTATTCGTCATACCAGCGCTGCCTGTATTCAATGGCCTGCATTCCGTGGCATATGTAGTCCATGCTCTTCCCTCCCATGTTGTAGGCGGCGGTGGAGTTGATGCCGAACCTCTTTATCTGTGACTTTATCCTCGCCGTCTCTTCCTTTGAGCGCGGCCAGATTCCGTTGCATTTCTGAAGGTGCAGGTCAGGAAAGCCGGCTTCCTTCACCTTCGCACGGAAGTAGTCCATGGCCTTGCCCGCCTCCTCAAGGGAGCCGAAGCTTTCGGTGAAAATGTCGAAGTCCCACATGCTGAACACAGGGCATCCGTCAATCTTCACATAGTTCGGACGGTGGAAATACTGCGAAATCACCCTATCGACAATCACCTTCCACTGCGGCCAGTCGATGCGCGGGTCGAAAGTGAGGGACTGAGTGTCGGAGTTGATGTGAGGGTTCCAGTAGTTAGTGACCTCATGGTTCGCGTACATGATGTAGAAGTTCATCTTCTCGTTGGAAGGAGCCTTGAGGAAACCGTTGTCGAGAGCCTCTTCGAGGAATGGGTAGTTGTGAAACCAGTACCAATCGTAGACGAAGGTGTTCACACCGTACTTCAGAGCGGTCTTTATCCATTTCTCCACGACAACAGGGTCATCGTCCTGATCTCCCTTCCACAGCGGCTCGCGTGGCTGGTAGTGTCCCGGAAAACGCGGGGTGCCGGCGTTGATTACTTGCCATTCGCCCTGCCCGCCCGGCCAGATTAACTCGTGGGCGAGAGAGTCATCATGACACGAAGGCCAGATGTAGGCACAGACATAGTAGTCAGGAGTCTTGACACCCTTTCCGCAGGAAACGAGTGCAAGTGCGGCTGCAAGAACTGCAGCGATTCTGTGTTTCATTTGCATGTTTGTTATCAGTTATGTTTTGTTATCAATTACATTTTTTGACATTCAAAGGTCAAAAATAACAATTTTTACCTAACTTTAGCCAAGGCTTTCAGAGTTTACCACCATTTTCGCACACGGAAATTTGAATTGAAGAAAAACCGATAACCAAACGCGTTTACGATGATTCATTTTCTCTTTGCCTTTAACAAATTTACACATAATTTCACTTAATTGGTACAGATGTCGGGGCTTATCAAATAAGATTTCTGACACAACAGAGGGTCTAAAACATAGGAATATGATTCAGAACACGAACAGACACACGAGCAGGTTTTCGCTGCTTTCATTCGAAACGGTATCGAACGAGAACGAAGACCTCATTTCAACCATAGGCTATCAGGAGGTCGCCCCTCAGCAGGACTATCCCGTGAGGGTGATTCCACAGCGGTACGGATTCAACATGGACAGGGGAAGACGGTTGGCCGAGTACCAGATAGTCTATATAACCGGAGGTACGGGAGTGTTCGAGGACAGCGATGGCAGCAAGGTGATAACGCCCGGCACCCTCATCCTGCTGCGTCCGGGATATTGGCACTCATACCATCCGAACAGAGACATCGGATGGACGGAATATTACATCGGATTCAACGGACCCACTTTCCGCTCCGACGTGGAAAGATTCTTCGGCGGAAGGAAGGGACCGGTCGAGCTCGGTCTCTCGGCGACGCTCGTGGACCTTTTCGAGCAGGCGCTCTTCTACGCGGAACGCCAGTGCAGCCAGACCATGCCCATGCTGCAGGCCATCGTGATTCATATGCTGTCGCTGATAAACTATAACCTCGCGACAAAGAACAGGAACGATGACAGGGTTGTCACGGCGATAAACGCGGTGAAGCAGCACATGGCGAACCACCTTTCGGAACAGATTGACATTCAGGCGCTCGCCGCCGGGATGGGGATGAGCTACACATGGCTGCGGCGGATGTTCAAGAAGAACACTGGAATGGCCCCGGCCCAGTACCTGCAGCAGCTGAGGATTCACTCGTCCATGTATTTTCTCCGCAACACCACGCTCCCGGTCAAGAACGTGGCCCTTGACTGCGGGTTCAGCACCCCGGAATATTTCAGCGCCGCCTTTCAGGAGTCCGTGGGCATGAGTCCGGGAGCCTACCGCGCCGCCCACACCGAAAAGGATCACGCTGCGGACTGAGAGAGGCTGCAGGGGAAAATCATAAGTTTGGGATTTTCTGGATTCGTTACCACAAAAAACCGGAATGAATTACCACAAAAAACCGGAATGAATTGCCACAAAAAACTGGAATGAATTGTTCTTTCCAGAAAAGATTTCTACATTTGCATATTGTTAATGAATATGGTATGGAATACAAAAAGCGAATGGTAGATACTCTTCTGGCGGACAGTCTCGATGCATTTGGAGCCGTCTTGATTGAAGGTCCCAAATGGTGCGGAAAAACAACCACGGCCGATCAGTTCGCCAAAAGCAAGATATGGCTGGAAGACCCGGACAACAGGGAAAAATACGAAGCGACCGCCCAATCAACGCCATCAATGCTGCTCAAAGGAGATACGCCCAGACTCATTGACGAGTGGCAGGACATTCCTGTCCTGTGGGATGCAGTGCGCACAAGCGTTGACCGAAGCGATGATGTCGGTTTATACATTCTCACCGGTTCTGCGGTTGTGGATAAGTCAAAGATAAAGCATTCGGGAACCGGAAGAATCGAAAAGTTGAAGATGTACCCGATGAGTCTTTATGAATCAGGTGAATCAAATGGGAAAATCTCAATACAGGAATTATTTGACAATAACAATCTGGACATTGACGGGATTTCGTCTGACTGCACAGTTCAGGAACTAATCTTTGCCACCTGCCGCGGCGGATGGCCGGGGACATTCAAGGCAAGAACAGACAATGCAAGGCTCAAAACAGCGGCCAGTTATTTCAAAGCAGTATGTGACGAAGACGTTTCAAGAATAGATGGAGTAAGGCGAAACCCTCTCATTGCAAGACTGATACTCAAGTCTTACGCAAGGAACATCTCTACTTTTGCCAAAAAGTCAAGTATGATTGCCGATGTTGCCGGAGTGACCGAGACTCTTGACGAAAAGACATTCAATGATTATGTTGAAGTACTTGAAAGACTGTTCGTGCTGGAAGACATTTATGGATGGTGTCCGTCCATCAGAAGCGCCACTGCCATGAGAAGCGGTCCCAAAAGAGAATTTATTGACCCTTCGGTCGCCATTGCCGCGTTGGGGCTATCTCCGGAAAGTTTTCAGATGGACCTGAAAACTTTTGGATTTTTCTTCGAAAACCTCTGCATACGCGACCTTCGTGCATACACACAGCCCCATGACGCTCATCTGTCGTACTATCACGACAGATATGGTCTGGAGGCCGATGCTGTACTTCATTTGGCAGACGGACGTTATGCACTGATAGAATGCAAGCTCGGCAGCCGTGAAATCGAAGAGGGAGCCAACCATCTCTCAGAACTGAAACGTCTGATAACTGAACATAACCGAACTGAAAAACAATGCCCTTTAAGGGAGCCTGATTTGCTCATAGTCCTCACCGGTGGACAAATGGCATATACCAGAAAGGATGGAGTGAAAGTTATTCCCCTCGCCTGCATGAAAGACTGACGACCGCCGAAGCAAGCCGGGTCTCAGAAGCCGTAGTCCCACATATAGACCCCGTCCATGTAGTCTTGGAACTGGATGCTCTTGACTATGGTGCCCTTCCGAGTGAAGACCTGCGGACGAACAGGACGGAACCACTCGGCATCGATGTAGAGCAGCTGGCCGGTGTAGCAGTCGATGGTCGGAAGGAACTTCCACATGCCGCCGAGACGCGGGCCGACAACCCAGATGCGTTCGCCTGGAGAAATGAAGTGGCAACCGCCTCCCGCGTAAGGGATGGTGCTGAGGCTTCCGGAATAGGACCTGCCCTGATTCTCGCCCCATGACCTCGCCTGATACCAGCCAAGCTGCTGGGCATGGGTACTCTTCTCAGCCACCTCTATCGCCTGTTCAATCGTGAACACGGCATCCGGAGCAAAGGACGATGCAGACTCTGGCTTCACAAGAGCGAGAGCGTCCATAAACGCCACGGCCTCTTCCGCCCACGGGGCTATGCTGCCCCGGTCGGCGTAAGAATCCAGCTTGGAGTCATACTCGGTGTAGGAATATACCTTCTGGCTCTCGATGAAGCGCAGGACCCTATAAATTATCGTCGCCACTTCCTGACGGGTTGCAGGAGCCGTGTCTGCCGGAGCGCCTTCCCCGCTGAAATGCCCGTCCAGAAGACCTATTGTAGCGGCCTTGGCTGAAAAATCATCCACGAAGCGCGCACGCACTTTCTTGTTCACCTTTACCTCGCCGCCGATCATTTCCTCAGCAAGGCGTACCGCTAGGGAGCGGAGCTGGAAGTGGTTAATCGTGCCGGTGTAGTCGTCTCCGAGGGCATTGTCGTCCAGCAGGTTGTCGTTGAGCGCGAAGTTCACGACGCTCTGGAACTCACGGCTCATCTTCGCCTCGGACTTGTACGGAAGGATGAACATTCCGGGCTGCGCGGTTGTCACGAGACGGGCCTCCTCTTCGCGGTCTTCGGTCTGGCGTGCCATCGCCTGGCAGAACTGCGCATAATTGGCCTCTGTTCCGCTGGATTTCCATTCCAGTTTGGTGATGTGCCGCTGGTCATAGCCTTCCGAGTGCCCGCACCAGATGCAGCTGTACCACCAGACATGATGCCCGGCCGCGTTCTCCCCGATGTATGCCTGGTCGTCGGCGAGCGGCTGCTCGTAGTAGTGCGCCAACAGTTCGGGCGCTCCTGTAAGCGGTCCCTTGTCTCCGAAAAGGTGCTTGTCATTATGCTCGCACTCTCCGCAAATCTTGCAGGAATAGTAGTAGCGGTTGCCTACCTTGCAGTCGGCGTATTTGCAGATTTTGTCAGCCGCAACGACCTTGTCCGTGAATACGTGCTCTGTGCAGAACGGCTTTGTCGCCGCCGCGCCCGCCTTCTCGGCCGAATAGACGTCCCCCGTATAGGTCCTTATGGTAAAGAGCAGCTTGTGCATCCAAGTCGGTCTGCTGACGCGGGCCTTAATCGCCGGGGCGGCGGCCTCCGGAATGAACAGCGTGGCGCGTTTCGAGTGGAAGAGCATGCTGTAGTTCGCATAATAGATGCCCGTCTTGTCGTCTCTTCCTCCGCTCATCGCCCCGCATATTCCTAACAGGAACTCAACCGCATCCACCTTGTCGCTGAGCCAGACCTCCTTTATGTTGTACGGACCCATAATGGTGTTGTTAACCTCGCTGGCGACATAGCAGTCCTCCGTATCGACAATCATCCTTGTCACGCGCATACAGTCCTGATGGAGATAGGCGGTGCGTCCCGGCGAACCGGCATAAAACTCCGGTTTGTAGAGGTCGGTGATGACTATCAGGTCAACAGGATTGATGTCCGGGTTCGCCGCGTCGGCCTCCGCCGTCGAATAGGCCTTCAGTGAGGCGCGGTAGGAGTTCTTGTTCAGCTCGTAGTCGGACTTCTGCCGCTGCGCATTCGCCCGTTCCGAACCCGCCCCGCCGTCGCCGACCTTCACCGTGAACTCGGTGTTGATGAAATACGGAACGCTGTTGAGCACCTTGACGTCCATGCCGTTGACCGTGGCCTTTATGCGCGTGCCGTCAATATAGTAGTCTTTCCCCGTGAAGACGTAGTCCGTCGTATATTTCCCGTTCGGATTTACCATAAATTTGAGACGCACCTTGTAGCTGAAGCCGTCGCGGAAAAACATATCCCCGTCATCGTTAGTGTTGAAGTCGCCTATCCAGTCGAGGTCATACACGGCAATCTCCCCGCTCGGGGCAAGGTCGCCGTATTCGGTCTTGGCCGAGGTGAACTGAAACTCACGGGCGTCAAAGAGCGACTCTCCCGGCTTAGGAATCGGGAGGGTGAAATCAACGGACTTTATCACCGGCTTGTTCTGAGCCGACGCATCCGCAGCCGCCGACAGCATCATTGCCGCCGAAAGTATCAGGAATATTGTTTTTCTGTTCATATATTATATTGTTTATCGGACTATCTGATACACATCATCATCAATACAAAGGAAGCGGTCACAATTTGAGACCAGTGCATCCTTATCTTGATGCTCTATGTTATTTGCCATATTCTGTCCTTATCTTTTGTTTAACCAGCTTGGGATGCCCCAAAAGCCACTTAAGGCACGAATACGAAACCGGCAGGATAGATATATTGATTGTTCTCGTATTTCACCTGAAGCAGCGGACAATCCATGAACTCTGTGTATGTCTCCGTAAGGAAATCATCCTTCAGCTTGGAACTGAGTATCACTTTTTTCAGAGCCTTGCATCCGGTGAAACAGAAGCCCTCGAACTCCGTGACATTGCGAAGGTCAAGTTCCGTCACCCCGCAGTTGCCGAACGCGCTCATGCCTATTTTGGTGACGGTCGCCGGAACATCAATTTTCGCAAGTTTCCGGCACCCCTCAAATGTGCCGGAAGGAATTTCCTTGATGTTCTCGGGAAGCACGACCTCCGTCAGATTGGAACAGCCGCTGAACATATCGTAGCTGATCATATCGACCCGGCGCGGGCAGACTACGCTCTTCAGGCTCGTGCAGTTCCGGAAACTGCCGCTGAACTCTTCCATATAGTCACCTTCAAACGTGACTTTCGCAAGTTTAGTGCAGTCCTGAAAAACGGAACCCTGAAGTTTCTTCACGGAAGCCGGAATGACAATTTCCGTTATGGGGGTGCCTCGGAACACGGCGTTGGAAATCTCTGTCAATGTATTCGGAAGCTTCACAGACTTTATCGTCGTGCCGTTAAAAAGTCCTCCGCGCATGCTCTGCACCGGGAATTCCCGACCATTGTAATATATGTAGTCCGGAATTACCATGTCCTTGCCCGCGACCGCCGTGGCAGCGACCTCGGAGGCAAAGGCCCAGCAGCTCCTGCCGCTCTGGTTATGCAAGACATACTGCACGCCATCTACGTCAACGGTGGCGCCGGCCTGAACCTCATCGACGATGAATCCCGTCTGCCCCGGAACAGAGGTGGTGATGCCTTTTTTGTCCGGCTGCGGATCCCAGACGGTCAGATTTTCGTTTATCGCGTTCTCGTAGCCCCCGTGCGCGGCGAAATATGCCCTCGTCTCCTCAGTGATGACATTGCCTTTCAAATTAAAGAGAGGTGCAATCGAGGAGCGGATGGTTCTCTTGTAGAGTTCCCCGCCAAGCAGAGCGGCAAGTTTGTTTTCAATGCCGGCGATGACCCACTGCGGGTCGCCGCTGTCGTACTCTTCAAGCAGTTCATTATAGTGCTCCACCATCGCGTTCAATTCTCCGGCACGGGCGAAGACCTCGCCTCTGATGTTGTCGTAGCGGTGGTCGGCCGGCGTGAGCGGCTCTATGTAGCCGTCCTCCTCGCACTGAAGAAGCAGGAGATATTCTTCGACGGCGCTCTGGTTGTCAAGGTTATATATATACGGCATCTTATCGACCCAATCGACCTGTTTCGCCGCGGCCGTCGGAGGCAGAACCGGCTTTATGGACTGTACTCCCCATGAAGCATCGATAGGGTAGCCGAGCGGGGCGAAGAGAGCGGTGTGTTCCTTAGGAAGCCTTACGCCCGGAGTCGTCGAATCTCCGTCATCCTTGCCTGCATCGGGGCCGAGCATCGCCTCATACTGCTGCTCCAGCTGTCTGTCGCGAGCGGACTTCCCGT
>DJSA01000078.1:11906-18945 GCA_002438905.1 Bacteroidales bacterium UBA6346 | reverse complement strand
ACGGGAGGGGTCGGAAAGCAGGACGGGAGGGGTAACAAAAAAGACCGGAAAAAGTCCGGTCTTTTTTATTAAAAAGTAGGTAGGGTGCCCGGTCGGATTCGAACCGACGACATTCAGAACCACAATCTGACGCTCTAACCAACTGAACTACGGGCACCGTGTTCTTTTGGGACTGCAAAGATAGACAAAATCCGCCGTTATGCAAAAAAAATGTTATTTTTGTAAGATTTATTTTTGAAAACACGGATTCCTTCAGTGGAACCATCTAAAAATAAATGTTATGGGGCGTGAAATAAAATTTTCCCTTGTCTACAGAGACATGTGGCAGTCTTCGGGTAAATATGTTCCGAGGGCGGACCAGTTGGTGAAAGTCGCTCAGCCAATCATCGGCATGGGCTGCTTCGACCGCGTTGAAACCAACGGAGGGGCCTTTGAACAGGTCAATCTCCTCTTCGGGGAGAATCCCAACAAGGCTGTACGCGAATGGACTGCTCCCTTCCGCAAGGCGGGGATTCAGACCCACATGCTCGAACGTGGACTCAACGGACTGAGGATGAATCCAGTGCCTGCCGATGTCCGTGAACTTATGTACAAAGTAAAGAAGGCTCAGGGCACAGACATATCACGTTCCTTCTGCGGACTCAACGACCACAGAAACCTTCGTCTCAGCATCGAATATGCCAAGAAAGCCGGAATGATTTCCCAAGCAGCGCTCAGCATCACCCATTCCCCAGTTCATACCATTGAATACTATATGGACGTTGTCCGCAAGGTCGTGGAATACGGGACCGACGAAATATGCCTCAAGGATATGGCTGGGATCGGTCGCCCTACATTCCTTGCGGAACTCACGCGGGAGATAAAGAAGGCATATCCCCACCTCATCGTGCAGTACCATGGGCACAGCGGTCCCGGATTTTCCCCTGCTTCGATGCTTGAAGTGGCGCGTGCCGGTGCTGACTATCTCGATGTTGCCGTAGAACCTCTTTCATGGGGTAAAGTACACCCGGATGTGATTACAATCCGCGAAATGCTTCGCGCCGATGGATTCACGGTCAAGGATCTGGACATGGACGCTTACATGGAGGTGCGCTCTCTTACCCAGTCGTTCATCGATGATTTCCTCGGCTATTGGATCGATCCGAACAACTCTCGTCTGAGTTCTCTGCTGGTAGGCTGTGGGCTTCCCGGTGGGATGATGGGCTCGATGATGTCAGACCTCAATGGCTTCAGGGCAGCGATCAATGACTCGTTGCGCTCGCAGGGAAAGCCGGAACTGAGCATTGATAACCTTATGGTGCGACTGTTCCGAGAGGTTGAGTATGTATGGCCACGCTTGGGATATCCTCCGCTCGTCACCCCGTTTAGCCAGTATGTCAAGAACACTGCGCTGATGAATCTTCTCGAATCCCTTAAGGGACGCCCGCGCTGGTCTTCGATTGACAAGGACACCTGGAACATGATTCTCGGAAAGATGGGGCGTCTTCCGGGTCCGCTTGCTCCGGAGATAGTTGAACTTGCCAAGTCAAAGGGTTTTGAATTCTACACGGGTAATCCTCAGGATGCCTTCCCGGACGATCTTCCAAGATTCCGTCGGATGATGGCGGACGAGGGATGGGACGAGGGTCCCGATAGTGAGGAACTTTTTGAACTCGCCATGCATGAGCGACAATATAGAGACTACCGTTCCGGTGTCGCAAAGGAACGCTTTGAGGCGGAACTTGAGTCCCGTAAGGCCGTGGCGGGCGCACCGATAGTGGTGACAAGACCTGTGGTGGAGATGCCGAAGTTCGACATCGACGCACTTCTGAAGCGCTGGCCGGACGCCAAGCCGCTTCAGGCTCCGGTCAAGGGGCAGATGCTCTGGCAGGTGGATGTTAACGACAATTCCTCGGCTCCGACGGAAGGGACGGTTGTCAAGGCGGGCGAGCCTGCCGGTTATGTCCAGGCATATTATGGCATGGAAGAAGTCGTACCTGTGACTGATGGCAGGATTGTTGTTGTCACCGCCGCCCAGGGCGCGAAGGTCGAGAAAGGCGAAATCGTGGCTCTGTATATATAGAAAGGATACAGTTCCCGTCCGTGCCATGTGGTGACTTTCAACGAAACATATCTCATAAATCTGACACAAATTTAGTTCAACTTATTTTTTAACGCTTACATAAACGAGTAACATAATGAAATTCAACAAAATCATTGCGTTGTCGCTCATAGCGTGCGCATCCCTCACTTCGTGCCTGAAAGGCGAATATCGCGTCAGCGGCCTTGTCACATTCGCCAATGTCGTGGACGCAACGCACCTGACCGGAGACGGCGATGTCTCATACCTCATTACGGAGAATGGAACGGACTCCAAGTTCACTGAAGTTGAATCCAAGCGCATCATCATTAATTGCGACCTTCTTGACATGAACAGTCCCCAGAGCATAAAGCTCAATGCCTATCAGGAAGTCAAGGTCAAGCCGGCTGTTTTCTCCGATGCTTCGGATGTGGAGACTTTCGGGCGTGATTCCGTCTACGTGCCAGAGCGTGCGCGATATGTGAGCGAGAATGGCGACAATGTGTATGTGACTTTGTATGTGAGCATCCCGAAACTTAAGGACAGCAAGACGGAACATGTGCTCGAACTTGTGTTCGACAATACAAGCAACTCGAAGGAAATTCGTTTCGTCCTCTATCATCAGGCTAACGGAGATGTGGTGACAAAGGAAACCCCGAAAGATCAGCGCTCATCCGAGGAATATTACATCAGTTTCAACATTCAGGACTTCCTCAAGGGCATGACATTGACCCAAGAGACGAGATTCTCCATCACCACCGCCTTTGACCAGGCCAATGAAGAACAAAAGAATAAATCTTGACAAACCCAAAGGGACATTTTAAAAAAAAACTTTTCAAAAACGGTAGGGGTATCTCTGTCAAAAAGCATGGGGAAAGGGGATGAAGAAAAAGATTATATCTTTTTTCTGGTGGGGTGTCCTACTATCTGAATATCGACATAATCGACCTTGTAGCCGCGAAACCTCTTCTTTGACAGTTTTTCCATCAGTTCACTGATGAGTTTGTCTTCGGCAATGTCTCGGAAAGTGTTGTTTTCGATGTCGTAGAAATGGGCGTGATCGAATGTGTTGAGATCGAAGAACATCTTGTTGTTCGCGCTGAGCCTATGCTGGTATATTCCCAATTTCGCGAACTCAGAAAGTATATTGTAGACGGAGGCTACGGTAATTTTCGTGTCTCCGTCTTCTTCTATCTGCTTGGCCACCATGTCCGCCGATGCGTGTCCCAACTTCTGCATTGCCTTGTGCACGGCAATCCTCTGTGGCGTCGCCTTCAGTGAATATCTCTTTAATATCGTTGTAAAAATGTCCTGTGTGCTTACCTCTGTCGCTACCATTGGCTTATGTTAAAATATACTCGAGTGCATACTCAACCCGTAAAGTTATTGAAAAATCACCGTTCAGCCAAGTCTTGCGTAACTTTTATTCCGTTTCGCGGTGAAATTGTGATTGAATTGTGAATATATATTCCGAGTCTTCGGATAAATTTCTTAATTTTGCAGGGTTTGGGACGCCTGCATCCGGTGCGGCTGATCGGACGTGAATAAATTCGGAAATTGACTCATTGATATGGAAAAGATAAAATGTCTGATAATAGGGGGTGGACCTGCGGGCTACACCGCGGCCATATACGCCTCACGCGCCAACCTTGCTCCTGTGCTCTATGAGGGAGCACAGCCGGGAGGACAGCTTACCACCACTACGGATATCGAGAATTATCCCGGTTTCGAGAATGGCATAGGCGGACAGGAACTTATGGATGCGATGCGTGCCCAGGCTGTCCGGCTCGGTGCCGATGTGCGTCTTGGAACTGTGTCGGATGTTGATTTTTCCTCACGTCCGTTCAGGCTGAGGATTGACGGAGCTGCCGATATTGAAGCCGAGACTGTGATAGTTGCCACGGGTGCAGCTGCGAAGTATCTCGGGCTGCCTTCGGAAACGAAATACCGGGGAATGGGCGTGTCGGCCTGCGCAACGTGTGACGGATTCTTTTACAGAAACAAGGTTGTTGCAGTAGTTGGAGGCGGGGACACAGCGTGTGAGGAAGCCAGCTATTTGGCGGGTTTGTGCCGTAAGGTCTATATGATAGTGAGGCGCGATGTGCTTCGTGCTTCCGAGGCCATGCGGGAGCGTGTGATGGGGACAGAAAATATAGAAATACTCTGGAACTGCAACACAAAAGAGGTGCTTGGAGATGATTTCGGGGTGACTGGAGTTCGCCTAGTGCGCAGGAACGGAGAGGTTTTTGATATCGCGGTTGACGGTTTTTTTCTCGCCATAGGACATAGTCCCAACACCGGATTGTTCGCCCGCTGGCTCAAACTTGACGAGCAGGGCTACATAATCACTGACGGGAAATCCACACGTACTAGTGTCGAGGGCGTTTTTGCAGCCGGTGATGTCCAGGATCCGACTTATAGGCAGGCTATAAATGCTGCTGGTTCAGGATGTCGCGCGGCCCTTGATGCCGAGCGGTTTCTGAAGTTCGTGGAGAAGCCTGAGGTATGAATGTTTTTTGGCTGTGCAGTGTGACTGAAAATATAAAAGAGTTTATGAAGATATATCTGAAAACCGCGGTACTTTCCGCATTTGCGCTCCTTTCGTTGATTTCCTGTAAGTCTCAGTATGAGATGCTTTTGAACAGCGCTGATGTCGATGCGAAGTACGAGGCTGCGTTCAACTACTTCAATAACAGGAAATATAGCAAGGCTGCAGCTCTTTTCGAGTCGCTTGCCATGTACACCGAAGGTACGGAAAAGGACGACACGGTGCGCTACTATTGGGGCCTGAGCAACTACCGCCAGAAGGACTATTACACGGCAGAGACCAATTTCCAGCGTTTTGTCGAGGTCTATCCGCGTAGCCCTTTTGCATCCGATGCCCGTTTTTTGCGGATTGATTGTCTCTACCGTTCAACCCTGCGCTACGAACTTGACCAGACTCCGACCTACACGGCGCTGACTGCCTTGACGGAGTATATTCGAGAAGAGCCTGATAATGAGCATCTTGCTGACTGTGAAGCAATGATTAAGGACCTTGGTGAACGGCTTGATCGCAAGGCCTACGAGGGCGCTAAACTTTACTACAAGATGGAGGATTACCTCGCCGCGCGAGTAGCTCTGAGGAATGTTCTGAAAGAGGATTCAGAGAACATTTATCGTGAAGACATACTCTATTACATAGCGATGTCCTCTTATAAATATGCCGAGCTCAGCGTGAAGAAAAAGCAGCGTGAGCGCTACCTCCAGTTCATGGACGATTATCTCAATTTCGTAAGCGAATATCCCGATTCGAAGTATGTCCGCAGCTTGGAACTTCCTCATTCCAGGGCACAGAAATATCTGAATAGAAACTGAAAAGATTTTTGAAACACGGGAACATACTTTCCGTATATAATAGTAGGTGGAAATACTTAAAGATGCGCACAGTGTCCTCTTGGCCGCTTGTGTGGCATTTTTGAGGGTAGATATAGACCCAAAAGACAAACAAAATAAACACAAAAGTATATGGCAAACAATAAAATTCCAACAAACACGATCACGAGAGATCTCTGTGACCTTGCTGCTCCGACCGGAAACATCTATGAGACTGTCGTGATTCTTTCGAAGCGCGCTAACCAGATTGCCGCCGCGGAGAAAAAGGAACTGATGAAGAAGCTCGAGGATTTCAAGAACGAGAGGGACACTATGGAGGAAGTCTTCGAGAACCGCGAACAGATAGAGATTTCAAAATACTACGAAAGGCAACCGAAGCCGGATCTCGTGGCAATTTATGAATTCGAGCACAACGAGATCTCCTATAGGATGGCAAAGCACGATGATGAGTAGGGTGTCGGGCTCAGGGTATCGGTTCCATGGAATTCGTGCGTGAATGGAAATTTTTGACGTTTTTTAGGTTATGTTGAACCGTCTCGAAATACACAATTATGTGCTGATAGACTCTCTGGACATTACATTCCCGGAGGGTCTTGTCATTATATCCGGACAGACAGGCGCCGGAAAGTCAATCCTGCTTGGTGCGCTTTCGCTGCTTGCTGGTGGAAAGGCTGACGCATCTCAAATTTCAGAGGGTGCTGACAATTGTGTGGTTGAGGCCGAGTTCACATCAGTTGACGACAGGTTGAAGCCTATTGTCGAGGATGCTGGGGCGGAATGGAATGACGCTGGACTAGTAGTACGACGTGTGGTTGCACGTTCGGGCCGCTCCCGCGCATTCATAAATGATTGCCCGGTGACGGTGCAGACTCTCGCTTCCGTGACAGCCCGACTTTTTGACATACATTCCCAACATGGGACACTCGAGCTTCAGAATCCTGCTTACCAGACAGATATGCTCGACAATTTTGCTGGCAATCTTGCCCTGCGTTCCGAGTATTCGGAGTCCTATGCCCGCCTCTCTTCGCTCAATGCCGAGAAAAGGCGTCTGGAGGAGTCTCTTGAACGACTGCGTGCAGAGAGGGATTATAATATGGCTCAATTCTCTCAACTTGACTCCGCAAAGTTGAAAGATGGTGAACTTCTCGAACTTGAGAGAGAGCAGAAGGAACTTGCCAATGCCGAGACCATAAGGGAATCTTTGTGTGCCGTCTCAGAGGCGCTTGCCCCGACTTCTGAGGAATTGCCTTCTGTTGACAGCCTGCTTAAAGAGTCCGTGAGGAGTCTGGAAAAGATTGCATCGTTTGTGTCCTCAGCTGGAGTGCTTGCCGGGCGCCTCGAGTCTTCCCGTCTGGAGATGGATGACATTCTCTCCGAAGTGTCGACACTTGCGGAAAAATCGGAGGCCTCTCCAGAGCGCCTCGAAATGGTAGAGGCGCGGATGTCGCTCATATATGGTCTCTTTCAGAAGTTCGGCTGCACGAATGAGGCCGAGCTCATTCAGCTTCGGGACAGATACTCTGCAATGCTTGCCGACACTGACAGCATGGACGAGAATCTCGCGGCTCTCTCCACTGACATTGCCGCCGAGTCAAAGAACAACGA
>DJSA01000078.1:7403-11868 GCA_002438905.1 Bacteroidales bacterium UBA6346 | reverse complement strand
GAGCACATCCAGTCGATGATTCGTTCTCTTGAGATGCCGTTATCTGTCTTTGTTGCGGACGTATCCCCTGCTGCGAAGATGGGACCTCTCGGACGGGACAATGTCCGCTTTCTTTTCAGCTCGACCGGTCGTAACCCGATTCCCGTCCAGTCATGCGCATCGGGAGGAGAACTCAGCCGCATAATGCTGTGCCTCAAGGCCCAGATGGCTCATTTTGAGTCCATGCCTACGCTCATTTTCGACGAGATTGATACTGGAGTTTCAGGCAGCGTTGCGGACAAGATGGGTTCGATGATATGTTCCATGGGCTCGGATATGCAGGTCTTTGCCATCACGCATCTTCCGCAGGTCGCTGCCAAGGGCTCCGCACACTATCTTGTGGAAAAGTCTGTCTCTCCGGACGGACGCACGACATCCTCAATCAGAAAACTCTCAACTGCTGAGCGCGTCCTCGAACTGGCCCGAATGCTCAGCGGCTCGACCATCACCGATGCGGCCATTGCCAACGCCAAAGAACTGCTTGGGGCTGAATAAAAGCAGATTGTAGCGTTGCGAGAGCCCTCAAAATCCATATTTATTCAACGGATCTAATCTGATAATCAGGCAGATATTCGATGCGGCGAACTCCCTCATTTATGCGTGAGCCGTCCCTGAAATTGAAATTGGTCTGAAGACCTGTCTGAGGACAATTCCCAATGGCTTTCATCCAATCATCGCCATACTTCGCGCACGTCTCACCGAAATATTTCACGATGTCATATCCTTGGAAACTGAACTGGGTCGGTTCCGTGTTGAACAGGGCTCGGTACTGCTTCACGAAGCGTATGACCTCTGGGTCGTTGTAGTCTATGTAGTAGGCGAGGCTTACATGCAGATTGTTGTTGTGCAGGCTTTCCACCTCGATGTCGTACCCTCTGACTTTAGAATGGCAGAAAATCTCCACTTTTCGATCCTCCCTTGCAAGAAGCCCTATATTTCTGAAGACATCGTTCACAAAGGCTTCGCTTTCGGACGCGACTATAAACCTATTTGTTTGCCCGTTTCCGTTAATGGTTATTTTCTTTAGTCCTTCGATGATGTCTCTACCTTCGAGCAGGCTATATGAGAATGGGATGTATTTTATTCCCGAAAGGTCTACCATGCTGACGAGCCTTTCCATTGACTCGCTCTTTCTTGCTCCTTTTTCCGTTATGAGAATGGTCCTATCATTAGGCTGCATTTCGTCGGCAATCCACTGGGCAAGGTCTGCATATTGGAAGTCGTGCGGTGGTGGCACCTGTATGAGTTTCGGATATTTCACCGTCATCTCTGCAACTTTCTGGTCCAGCGGAGAAATCAGCGCTCTGTCTTCTCCGATGACTTCATATGTTCTCCGTATGTCCTCTGGGGCAAGGGGACCCACAATGAAATCTACACCGGTGAACTTGCCTGCCGTTATGTCCTCAGCTTCCCCGCCAATGTCGTAAACATCGATCTCAACGTCCGTTCCCTCATTCCCAAGGTCCCTTGCTGCAAGCAGAGCCCCGCTGTAGAAGTCCATGGAAGAAGTACTTTGCCTTTCACTTCCAGCCATAAAGGGCAGGGCAATGGATAGTCTGACGTTTTTCTTGGGAGAGTACCCCATATTCTCCGACTCATCGTCCCTCCCATTGTCTTCTTTTATTGTTTCTGTTGGCAGAGCTTCTTCTTGAGTGGAATTGTCCGGCGTCTCTTCTACTACCTCCGACTTTCTCGGAATCACGAGTTTTTGTCTCGATTTTAACTCCTTGTCTTTCAGTCCGTTGGCCTTCATTATTTCTTGCACTCCAACGCCATATTTAGAGGCTATGGTCTCAATCGTCTCATACCATCTTACGGTGTGTATTTCAGGTTCTGTCTTCTTCGTTGCTTTCTTTTCCACGGTTCCTTCAGCTATCTCCTTTTCCTTCTGCTGATTCACTGCCGCTGCCTTATCCGTGGATTTATTCTCTCCGCCCTCTGTGCCGGATCCTTTCTTCTCCTTTCCCTGCGCTACTGCTGGGATGACGATTATGGAGTTTTTCTTCAGACCATTTTTCCGGACGTCAGGATTATATTTGTAGATATCCTCCACACTCACTCCGTAGGCCTTGCTTATGGAATAGAGCGTCTGCTTTTCAAGAACGACATGGGAATAGCACAGCCGTCCGTTTACCTTGATCTTTTCCTGTGAAACAGTGACGGGCGGTGCAGCGTAATTGTCTTGGGCAAGCATGGGCGATTCCGAGACTAATGCAATGGACAAGGCAATCATTCCAAATATTCCACGTGTATTCATATCCGAGTTCCTTTTTCTAAAATAAATTCCTACAGCCCGCGTGCAAATTCAAGAAGCCTGTCAGCAAATCCTTTCCAAGATAGCCTCTCTTTCTCTTTTCTGATTGCCGAGATGAAATCTTTGCGCAATTCAGGCTCTGCAAAATAGCGGATAATTTCCTTGCGGATCGCCTCTGGTGTTGCCTCCGGAGCCACAATTCCCGTTCCCCGTTCCCCGATTGTCTCCTTCAGCCCCCCGACGGCGGTAACGACCATAGGCACCTCGAAATGGTAGGACACTGAGCTGATTCCGCTCTGTGTGGCACTGCGGTAGGGGAGCACCGTCAAGTCCGCTGCTGAGAAATATAGCGAAACTTCCGAGTCTTTTATATAATGGAGACTCTTCGAGATTCTTTTCGCTCCGTCCGGAATCGCATCGATAAGTTTCTGATACTTGTCAAAATTGCCATAGGGTTCCCCAGCGATTATAAGTTGATAGCTTTTATCAAGCCCAGCAAAGGCTTCAAGCAAGATGTCAAGCCCCTTATACTCCCGAATAAGCCCGAAGAACAGAAGGTTTTTCTTTCCATGCGCAAGCCCCAGACGGCTTTCTGCCTCTTCTCGGGGCAATTTTGAACCGAAATGTGAGTAAAGCGGATGCTGAATGACAGCGAATTTGGCATCGCCCTTCAGTCTCAGCAAGTCTTCTGAAACTGCCTCGCACAATGTCACATAACCATCGCACCCAGACAGAAAGTATTTTGTGAGCGGTGTGTCGAAGAAATGAGGCTCATGCGGAATCACATTGTCAAGAATACCAATGACCTTACAGTCATGTCTCAGCCTTCGGCATACATAGCCCAGAGATGGTGCGAACCAACTCATCCAATAACGGACAATCAGAAGGTCCGGCTTCCATCTGCGTATTTCGCGCACTGTCCTTATGTAGGACAACGGATTGGCCGTGTCCAGCACGGATCTGCTCCGTATTGGCACGGCCTCATCGTCATCAGTCACTTTCTGCGTCTTGCCCGGGAAGAGGAAGTCAGGGTATTGCCTCGAAAAGTTGAAGGCCATGACATCATTTGTCTTGCCCAGTTCTTCATAAAGGCAAGCGTTGAACTGGGAAATCCCTCCTCGGTAGGGGTAAAAGCAGGACAGCAGCGCTATTTTCAATTATTTCTTCGCTTTAGTTGCGACATAATCCTCATTCAACCCCGCAATCACCTCGTCAGTGATGTCAAGCGTTGCATCGCCAGCGATAACTGGAGCGCCGCCCTGGTTTGTGAGAATCATTGCATAACCCATCGTCTCATTGTACTTGTCAAGCCACGTCTTGATGGCGTCGGCAAGCTGGTTCATCATAACGATCTGCTCCTCCTGAATCTCGTTCTGCTTCTGCTGCGCGTAGATGTTGAAGTCGTCCTGCGCCTTCTGGAGCTTCTGCTGCTGAACTTCGGCAACGGAACGGGTCATAAGACCTTTCTGCACCTTGTCCTGGAAATCATTGATGTCCTTCTCCAACTTCTTGCCTCTTCTGTTCACCTCGGCCTGGATGTTCTGAACCTTTGTCTCCACAACGGAACGCTTGTCGTTCGCCATGTCGTATTCCTGAAGAATCCTGTCGAGCTGAACATAGACTATGTCGCCGGCGTGGGATATTGTCTCTGTCTCCGTGATCTCGGTTTCGGTCTCGTGCTTGTTAGATGTCAGTGACAGGGTGCCGAACAGAATTGCGGCCACAAGTGCTATAACACTGATAGATAGCGTTATAATTTCATTTTTTTTCATTTGTACAAGTATGTTTTTGTTTTTTTTAATTCGTAATATGGTGCGCCCTCAAAAGGGTTAACAACCTACAAATATATGAAAAAATATCATTTTTCAGCCTATCACCGCGACAAAATGCGGAAACTTGGAAGCTGTTTGATTCTTTTGCTTCCTCATTTGAGGCAATCGAGATAGGCTCTGATGGTGTTCTTCAAGCCCATGTAGAGCGCATCACAGATGAGAGCATGTCCTATTGACACTTCATCGGTCCAAGGTATTGTCTTCACGAAGTATCGAAGATTTTCGAGGTTCAGGTCATGTCCCGCATTTAGGCCGAGACCGCATTCCCTTGCCTTTTTCGCCGCTTCAAGGTAGGGAGCTATAGCTTTTTCGGGGGAATCGGGGAATATTTCGGCATATA
>DJSA01000078.1:0-7373 GCA_002438905.1 Bacteroidales bacterium UBA6346 | reverse complement strand
CGCACTCCGCAGCCCCCTCTACCATAATGGGATCAGGATCCACAAAAATCGATGTCCTTATGCCGAGGCTTTTGAATGTCGAGCACATTTGTGTGAGGAATACCTTGTTTTCCAATGTGTTCCACCCGGCATTCGATGTGAGTGCGTCCGCTGCGTCCGGAACCATGGTGACTTGTGCCGGAAGCACTTCCCTCACTAGTTCCGCGAATGAGGGTATCGGGTTCCCCTCAATGTTCAGCTCTGTCTTCACGAGCGGGCGTATCGCGCGCACGTCCGCGTACCTTATATGTCTTTCGTCCGGTCTCGGATGAACGGTTATCCCTTCCGCTCCGAACTTTTCGCAGTCGACGGCGGCCTTTTCCACGTCGGGGGTGTTGCCGCCACGCGAATTTCTCAGGGTTGCGAATTTATTTATATTAACACTTAATCTTGTCATATTGTTTGTATTTTTGGTATATATTTCGATTTTCAATCGTTGCTTTTCTGCGTTCGGCATAGTTCAAACAAGTTTGACTCTGCGCTCACTTGGCGAAAAGTGTCGTTTTCTCATCGGTCACATACGCCTAGTATGCTCCCTCTTCAAAAATAGGATGCAAAAATATATAATATTGTTCAAATCCTGTCAATAAATTGCTAATTTTGCGGCTGTCACAACAGATTTACGATGATTGCAGTCTTTTACAGAAACCCGGAGCTGACAGGCACGGATGCCTACAGAAAACTCGAAAGGCGGCTGATGGATGTGGGCGTGGAGTTGTGTTCCGTCTACATTTCGGAGCCTGCAGAGGCGATTGCCAGAAGAATCGGGGAAGTGCGCCCGGAATTGATTATCAGCCTCGGCGGAGATGGCACTTTTCTGTCTGCTGCACGTATCGCGGCTCCTCTCGGCATACCGGTACTCGGAGCAAATATGGGACGTCTCGGTTTCTTGTCCGAAAATAGGCTGGAGGATGTGGCCGAGGCTATCGTCAGCGGTGACTATAGGATTGAGGATAGCCCAATACTTTCCGCCGAGGTCCATTCCCCAGAAGGCGATGTCTCCCGTTTCCTCGCTCTCAACGAGATTTCAGTTCACCGCTCAGGACCAGCCATGCTCGGCGTGGACGCATCCGTAAACGAGAATGCGCTCCCGACGTACTGGGCTGACGGACTGATTGTCGCAACGGGGCTTGGCTCGACGGCGTACTCCCTCAGCGCAGGTGGTCCGATTGCATTTCCGGATTCTCGTGTGCTGCTCGTGACTCCTATTGCCCCGCACAATCTTAACGTGCGCCCGCTCATAATCCCGGACACTTCTCACATCAGGCTCGGTTTCCGTTCGCGGGATCCGAAGATCGTCCTTTCCGCGGATAACGTGAACTTTGTGATGGCGGGGGATTCGTTCGTGAGCGCATCGGTGGCACAGTTTTCGCTCAAGCGGGCGCGGCTTCGCAACACAGGATTCGTGGATGCTCTGAAAACCAAGCTCTATTGGGGAGAGGACATGAGAAACCATTAATCATAATGGCGTCCGGCATGGCGCCGCATAAAACTATAGTTATGGAAAATAGGAATAACCTGCCGGTGCACGTGTCCATAATCATGGACGGGAACGGCCGATGGGCAAGGGCGAGGGGTAAGGAACGCATATTCGGACATTTCGAGGGCGTAGAGTCGGTGCGCGCTTGTACTGAAGCCTGTGTCGAGGAAGGAGTGAAATATCTGTCGCTATATGCTTTTTCAGAGGAAAACTGGAACAGACCCGAGGATGAAGTCTCTGGGCTTATGTCCTTGATTGCCAAGTGTATGACAGATGAACTGCCGACATTTCTCAATAATGGGGTGCGTTTCATTGTGCTCGGACACAGAGGACGCCTTTCGGACGAACTCAATGCCACGATTGACGACTGCATGGAAAAGACCAAGGACGGGAAGAACCTGACGCTTATCCTTTTCATTAGTTATTCAGGTAAGTGGGACATATTCCAAGCCGCAAAAAAAATGGCCGTTGAGGCAGCCGAATCTCCAGAAGCTCTTGAAAGACTGAAGAATGCAGATATGTCTTGTTTTGATGGCTATCTTGTGACTGCTGGCATTCCGGATCCGGATCTCATAATACGAACATCCGGAGAAATGCGTCTGAGCAATTATCTCCTTTGGCAGGCGGCATATTCGGAATTCCTTTTCACCGAAACGATGTGGCCTGACTTCAGGAAGCCGGAGTTTCGTGCCGCGCTTGAAAACTTTGCAAAACGCGACCGTCGCTATGGCAAAGTGAAATAAAATGCATATATTTGCAGGTTGTACGTGCCATGCACGGACTTTATGAATCAAATGCGAAATAATATTGGTAGATATAGATGGCGATTAGACTAAGATTCCTGCTCTGCTGGGCTGTCCTGTTTGTCCTTGGTGGGGCAGTTGCGTGGGCACAGTCTGGAGTGACGGTGGATTATAACAATCCTCAGAAATATATTGTCGGTGGGGTCACCATTGAGGGAAGTAACTATGTGAACCGAGACCAGATAATACAGCTCAGCGGTCTGCGGGAAGGCATGGAAGTGACGGTTCCGAGCGATTTCTTCTCGCTTCTTATTGACAAGATGTGGCAAAGGCGTTATTTTGAGGATGTCTCCGTGGCCATTGACTCCCTCAATCCTGCGAGGGACACGGCGTTCTTCAAGATAAGCGTGACCGAGCGTCCGCGCGTGTCCAGATGGACTTTTTCCGGAATAAAGAGCGGTGATCAGAAGGATCTCAAGGAACGGCTGAACCTCAAACCGGGAGGAGTCTTTTCAGACTATGTCGCCAAGACTTCTACGGACATCATAAAGCGCTTCTATGTGGAGAAGGGCTACAACAATGCAACTGTTGACATTCAGACAAAGCGCGACACCCTTGTCAAGGGGGCAATCCGCGTGAACTTCGCAATAAACAGGAAAGAGAAGGTCCGGATTAAGAAGATTGACTTCGGTGGAACTTATGCTGTCAAGGAGTCAAAGCTCGTGAAGTCAATGAAAAAGACAAGGGACAAGAGGTTTCAGAACTTCTTCAAGTCCAAGAAATTTAACGAAACGGAATACAAGAATGACAAGAAAGGTCTCATCGAGGCCTTTAATGAGGCTGGTTATAGGGATGCTAGAGTCCTCAGTGATACTGTGTATTTCGTCGAGCCGGGCAAACTTGAGATCGACCTTAAGATAGATCAGGGCAAGAGATACTACTTCAGGAACATCACGTGGACGGGAAATTCCGTGTATTCAGCCGAGACGCTGAACGAGATTCTTCAGATCAAGAAGGGTGATGTGTATGACGTCGTAACTATGGAGAAACGTCTCTTCGGCGGCGGGAAGCAGAACGAATATGACGTGTCGAAACTTTATAGGGACAACGGCTATCTTTTCTTCAATATCCAGCCTGTCGAACTCAATGTCGTCGGGGATTCCGTGGATGTGGAGATGCGTGTCGTGGAGGGCAAGCAGGCGACGCTCAACAATATCATAATCAACGGAAATGATCTCACCAACGAGAAAGTCGTTCGCCGTCAGGTGTTTACTCGTCCGGGCTATCTTTTCAGTCAGTCAGATTTCGAGCGTTCCATCCGTGAAATCGCGTCCATGGGGCAGTTCGATCCGGAAGCCATTGCGGATCCGAATAAGGGCTATTCAATCCTTCCTAATCAGCTCAACAACACGGTGGACATCGTCTACAACGTGACAGAGAAGCCTTCGAGCCAGCTTGAACTCTCGGGCGGATGGGGCGGCAACACGTTCGTGGCCACCGTCGGTGTAAGTTTCAACAATTTCTCAACGCACCGTTTCTTCGACAAGACGGCATGGCGTCCGGTTCCGCTTGGAGACGCGCAGAATCTTGCGTTCAGATTTCAGACAAACGGAACTTATTATACCTCGCTTTCCGCAAGTTTTTCCGAGCCATGGCTGTTCGGAAAGAAGCCGACCTCGCTGAACCTGTCGCTTTACTACACGCGTCAGACAAACTCCTATCTTGCGTTCAACATCCTGAACAACGACCAATATATGGAGGTGTATGGATTCGCAGCCGGCATCGGTACACGTCTTAAATGGCCGGACAACTACTTTGTCCTCTACAACCAACTCAGTTGGCAGACATATAGCCTGAAGGATTGGCAGTACAATTTCCTGTTCAACACGGGTATCTCTCACAACCTCAGCTACATGATAAGCCTCTCTCGAAACTCTACCGACCAGCAGATTTATCCTCGGCAGGGTTCGGACTTCTCGATTTCGCTTCAGCTGACGCCGCCTTACTCTCTCCTTAGAAGGAAGGATTACGGGGTCTTGGACGAGAACGGCAAACCGACGATAAAGAATCCTCGGGATATCGATTATAATCTCCAATCGTCGGAGACG
Organism: Bacteroidales bacterium UBA6346; assembly: GCA_002438905.1. GTDB lineage: Bacteria > Bacteroidota > Bacteroidia > Bacteroidales > UBA932 > Cryptobacteroides. The sequence goes on along the minus strand of DJSA01000078.1, from coordinate 3,003 downwards.
AGATACAAGTGGATTGAGTATCATAAGTGGCAGTTCAAGGGAGCCGTCTATACGAAACTCATCGGTGATCTTGTCCTGATGACGCGGGCGCAGTTCGGATTTCTCGGATACTATAACAGGAAATGGGGATATTCGCCGTTCGAGGGCTTCCGCGTCGGTGGTGATGGAATGTCGGGGTACGACACCTATGGTTCAGATATCGTGTCCCTGCGCGGCTACGAAAACTACTCGCTCACTCCGACCAGCACCTCACAATATAATACTTCCGGAAACTATTATGCCGGAAACGTCTATGACAAGTTCACTGTCGAACTTCGCTACCCGGTGGTTCTTCAGCCGCAGTCCACGATTTATGCACTGCTCTTCCTTGAGGGCGGTAACTGCTGGAGCGACCTGCGTAACTTCAACCCGTTCCAGATTAAGCGCTCTGCCGGTGTCGGCGTGAGGGTATTCCTCCCGATGATCGGTCTGCTCGGAGTTGACTGGGGATATGGCTTCGACGACTCTGTGAACGGCAAGAGCCAGTTCCACTTCGTCATCGGGCAGCAGTTCTAAGCCCTCATGTGGCATAGGTTTAGCATAGACAGGCGGGGTTTGTCCCGGAGAATGTCAGAATTGAATAATTAAAATGCTTTATAAAATGAAAAAAATGCTTTTTGTAGCAGTCGCATCGCTCTTTGCAACGGCTGCATTTGCCCAGAACGTAACCACAGGGCATGTCAACACCACTGAGCTCATCCAACTCATGCCTGCAATGGACACAGTGAGAACTCGTCTTGAAGAGGCTCAGAAGGAGGCTAACGAGACGTACACCGCGATGATGGAGGAGTTCCAGTCGAAGAACACCACTTTTCAGCAGAAGCAGGGCTCATGGACTCCGGCAATCAAGGCTTCAAAGGAGAAGGAACTTCAAGACATATACACTCGTCTTCAGGAGTTTGAACAGTCCATTGGACAGGAACTTCAGCAGATGCAGCAGAGCCTTCAGGCACCGATTTATCAGAAGGTGAACGAGGAGATTCAGAAAATCGCGAAGGACAAGAAACTCGCCTACGTGTTTGACGTGAATTCTGTCCTTTATGTCGATCCGGCGCAGAGTGTCGACCTCACTCCCGAACTTCGCGTGATTCTCGGCATTCCTGAGGGACGCACGCTGGCTTCGCTTCAGGAGGAACTACAGGCGAAGGCCGCTGCCGCTCAACAGCAGTAAAAAACGCCCTAAATGGTACGCTTGCTGCGTTGTGCTGCGACAGATTAAATCCTCAAACCATCAGGTTGCTGGAGTTTAATCTCTTGCATGCCATGCAATCGCACCGCTTATGACATTTTTACATCTCAGAAACTTGAGTGCTGCTGTGATTTTTAATATGAGATAAATATTGATGGGGCTTTGTTATGGCGGGCTTCTGAAATATATTAATTGAAGGACTTTGTGAATTTTTGTTCACAAGGTCCTTTTTGCGTTAATGACCACTAAAACACTGAAACATGAAGACTGAAAGGATTATGGCCTCGCTGGAGGCGAAGTATGGGGAGCAGAGGGAGTACCTGCAGGCAGTGCGGGAAGTCCTGGAGACCATTGAGGAGACATACAACGAGCATCCGGAGTTTGAGGCGGCGCGGATTGTCGAGCGGCTTGTGGAGCCGGACAGGATTTTCACATTCAAGGTGACCTGGGTGGACGACAGGGGAGAGATACGGGTGAATACCGGCTACAGGGTGCAGTTCAACTGCGCCATCGGCCCTTACAAGGGCGGGCTGCGCTTCCACCCTGCCGTAAACGTCTCCATGCTGAAGTTTCTTGGCTTTGAGCAGACTTTCAAGAACGCACTCACGACCCTTCCTATGGGCGGCGGCAAGGGTGGTTCGGACTTTGACCCCAAGGGCAAGTCGGATGCGGAGATAATGCGTTTCTGTCAGGCGTTCATGCTTGAACTTTGGCGGAATATCGGGCCAGATACAGATGTTCCGGCCGGGGACGTGGGCGTGGGAGGACGCGAAATAGGTTATCTTTTCGGGATGTACAAGAAACTTGCGAGGGAGCACACAGGCGTGTTGACAGGCAAGGGCATGGCTTGGGGAGGTTCGCTGATTCGTCCGGAGGCAACAGGCTACGGCGCGGTTTATTTCGTCCGGGATATGCTGCATCGTGCCGGGCTTGACCTGAAGGGGATGCGCGTGGCGGTCTCAGGTTTCGGAAATGTCGCTTGGGGGACGGCAAAAAAGGCCACTGAACTGGGCGCTAAGGTGGTTGCCATTTCAGGTCCTGACGGGGTCGTTGAAATTCCCGAAGGAATGACGCAGGAGCAGATTGCCTATATGCTTGAACTTCGTGCCTCCAACAACAATGTCGTTGCCCCGTTCTCGCAGAAATTCCTAGGCACTGTCTTTACACCGGATAGAAAGTCCTGGAGCGTGTCGTGCGACGTTGCAATGCCTTGCGCTTTCCAGAATGAGATGACCGGTGAGGATGCGAGGGAACTGATTGCCAATGGGGTGAAACTCTGCGCTGAAGTTTCCAACATGGGCTGCACTCCTGAAGCCATCTCGGCATTCCAGACGGCCGGAATAATCTTCGCTCCGGGCAAGGCCGTGAATGCGGGCGGTGTGGCGACTTCCGGACTTGAGATGACCCAGAACGCAATGCACATCTCATGGACAGCAGAAGAAGTTGACTCCAAGCTGCACGAAATCATGCACAGCATCCACGAGACCTGCGTGGCACACGGAACAGAACCTTCCGGCTACGTGAACTACGTCAAGGGAGCCAACATCGCCGGTTTCATGAAAGTTGCCAGGGCGATGCTTGAGCAGGGGGTTGTGTAGTTTTTTGGCAAGTAGGGCATCCCCCTTATTATATTTGGCAAATAGGGCATCCCCCTTGTTATATGTAGATTGCGGGCGTTTCAATCGAAATGCCCGCACCTCATACCGTCAGCAATATTATCACCCCGCAGACTCCGATGTAGCCATAGACCACCTTGCTGAAGAGTTTTGCGGGGA
>DJSA01000048.1 GCA_002438905.1 Bacteroidales bacterium UBA6346 | reverse complement strand
TTCAGGAGGCTGCAAACATCCTTATCTATCACTTCAAGCTGTTCACTGACGACAAGAAGCTCACCCTTGAGAGCACCATTGAGTCTGACACCAAGGAACTTGACGAGGAGTCGCTCCACATGAGGCATCTCCTTCTCACTAAGCTCTCTGACATGGGACTCTCAGTGAGGGCATACAACTGCCTCAAGGCCGCAGACATAGACACTTTTGCCGACCTTGTTTCCTACTCGCGTGCAGAGCTCATGAAGTTCAGGAATTTCGGAAGGAAGTCGCTCAACGAAATCGACCAGTTAGTTGACAAGATGAAGCTTTCATTCGGTATGGATGTTACCAAGTATAATATTGAACAAAAGAAAAAGAACGTATAAAGTATGAGACACAATAAGGCTTTCAACCACCTTGGTCGCAAGAGCGGTCACCGCAAGGCTCTCCTCGCGAATATGGCCACCTCTCTCATCCTCCACAAGAGGATTCAGACCACTGTAGCCAAGGCAAAGGCTTTGCAGATGTACGTTGAACCGCTCATCACAAAGTCAAAGGACGACACGACCGCTTCACGCCGCCTCGTTTTCAGCTATCTCAAGAACAAGGAGGCCGTTACGGAGCTCTTCCGCACCGTAGCCCCAAAGATTTCTGAGCGTCCGGGCGGATACACGCGGGTTCTCAAGACCGGTTTCCGTCAGGGTGACGGTGCTGACCTCGCAATCATCGAGCTCGTTGACTTCAACGAGGCAGCTCTTCTCTCTTCAACTCCTAAAGAGGCCAGGAAGACCACCCGCCGTAGCCGCACGAAGAAGGCAGAGGCAACTGAGGCCGCACCGGCAGCTGAACTTCCTGCAACCGAAGCACCTGCAGCTGAGGCATAGTCCGAACTCTTTGATAGACAATGTTTCCCCGAAATCCTTACGGACTTCGGGGAAATGTTTTTTATGTATTCAGTTGAATTGTTCGTTGAACGGATAAAATTTTGTTCTATATCTGCGGCGGTGAACTTTCTTTACGTTTACGATAAAAATAGGTCATTTTTTTGGGGGGGGAGGGGAAATTAAATTTTGAATAGTCATTTTCTTTTCTTTACTTTGCAGGGTCAGAGATGACCGGATGACGGCCTCAACTTGCTCCGTCGACAAGCAAGGACGGCGTGATACCCTCATTCGAGACTAGCAAACACGCCTTCGGGGTATCAGGCGAAACGAACAACCTAAAGTTATATGAAAAAAATTCTATGCTATCTAGCAGCCGGCGCTGTCGCGCTCGGCGCAGTTTCTTGCGTAAACGATGTGGAGTCATCATCGGTGACCGAAGTTAGGCAGGCCAAAGCAGCTCAGTTGCAGAGCATCGCCGAACTCAACAAGGCCCAGGCCGAGGCGGCCAAGACCACGGCCAACGCCGAAGCGGCCCTCAAGGCAGCCCAAGCTGAGTACGAAAAGGCCATGGCGGCGTACCAACAGGCTCTCGCTGACAAGACCGGTGCCGAAGCCGAAGCCATTCGCGCGCAGATGAAGCAGGAACAGGAAAAATTCGCGATCGAGATCGAGAGAATCAAAGCGCAAGCCGAGTTGGAGATCGCTGGATATAGGCTCAGCCTCAAGAAGACCGAGCAGGAGATAGCCGACCTAGCCGATGCACGCATCCAAAAGCTCTTTTCTAATTATCGGTCCCTCATTACAGATCTCTCCAACGAAAGGGGACTTCTCCTCAACGAGCAGACAAACAAGCTAAAGGCGGAGAGCGGGTTGGTTTCAAGCCAAGCTTTGGCAGCGCAGACCGAGGTTCAGTACAATAGGCTCATCGCTGGCAGGAAAGCCTACATCGAGATCCTAAATGCCCACAAAGAGCACCGGGCTGATAAAGCGACCATCCAACCAAAGTTCGATGCTAAGTCGGAGGAAATCAGCGCCCTCGAAGACAAAATTGCAGAAAACGAAGAAAAGGCCTACAATGAAAGCGAAGAGAGCCTCAACACCAAGTTCAACGAAGCTGACGTTGTATATTATACTGCAGGCGTTGTTGACGGCATCTCAGTATACGCCCCGATTTTGGAAGAACTCCATGATGATTTCAGCACTGTCCTCAACATAGACCTAGGCGACGAACCAGTGCTCACATACATCAATGGTTGGAGCGTTCCTTTTATCTTCTTGGTTCCGAAAGTCAATAGTGCCAATCTCGAAAACGCCAAGAATGAGCTTGAAAAAGACATCAGGGACTACAAGACACGTCTTGGCAAGGAGGGGGATCCAGAGAGCGCCAATTCTCTATATGCTAGTTACGCATTTTACCAAAGATTTCTCGAAGAAACCGTGAAAAACCTCGCTGCCAAGAAGACAGCAATGGAAACGGCACAAAAAGCCAAAGACGAAGCTACGCAGGCCCTCAGCACTGCAGAAACCAAATACAAGAAGGAGTGTGAGGCTTGGGAAGCAGCACGGACTATCTACAATGACGCTGTAGAGAAAGAGAATGAGGCACAGCAGGCCTACGATAACGAAAAAGACCCAGCCAAGCAAGTTGAACTCCTCAATGCCCTCAACAAAGCCAAAGAAGCAACCGCTAACGCCCAAAAGACCCTAAGCAAGGCAGCTACAGCTAGAAACGACGCAGAGAACGAACTTTACAAAGCTCAGAACAATTACAATGTGGCTGCTGACGCCTACACGGATTCCGTGAGCGATTATGAGTCCGCCCAGGATAATAAAGTATTGTATGAGCGACAAGTGACCTCCGTCAAGGAAGAAATCGCTGACTACACCGACAAAATCGCAAAGGCGCAGCAGACCCTCGACAACTTCGACAAAACCTTAGAAACTGCCTTGGCTGAGCAGAAAAAATTCGTCGAGGAGATACTTTCCCTCGCTGAAGCGCGTGACAAGGCCCAGGAAGCATATGACAAGGCACAAGAAGACCTTCAGGTCCTCAAGGAAGAAAGAGATGCTCTATATACACTCCTTAACAATGCCGACGTCGATGACTACGAGCAGGCAATCGCTGACGCTCAGGCCGAAATCGCAAGATACACTCAGGACATTAAGGATGCCAAAGACAACGCTAGTAGCCAAGAAGAGAGCATAAAACTCATAGAGAAGCGAATCGCTGACATCGAGGCTCAGATCAAGGTGCTCGAAACTCTGGCCGACAAAGCAAAGGCAGCCCTTGACGCAGCCCTCACCGCTGAGTAGCATTTTAATTATGTGATTATGTTCAAAAGACTTACAGCAACAATCTGTATTCTCGCGTTGAGTCTAGCAGCCATAGCACAAGAGCACCATTGCAGCCAGGCGGACTTCGGCCCTGCCAAGGGAGACGTCCTTGTCAGCGCGACAGTGGGCTACGACAGCTTCGTGGGAAAGAACGCTGAGACCGACACTGGGGCATCCAGATACGAACTCGGCGCGTCATCCTCAAGTTGGCTTGACAGCAGGCTCAATGTGGGGCTGGAGGGCAGTTGGTTCTTCACCGACAACTGGGCACTGCGCTTCGGAGCCGGAATTGGCTACAGCTACAATCCGGGCTACAGCGAAAGGCCGGGAACTTTCGATGAAAATTCTGAGCCTGGAGACGGGTCTATCCCAGCCTACAGGGCAGTAGGAGAGGCCTCAACCCTCAGATACAGCGTACTGCTCGGTGCTGACCGGCATTTCGGCCACCCGTCACTCAAGAACCTCAGGTTCCACATCGGCATCCACGCAGGGTTTGCCCACGGGCTCAACCAGATCTTCTACGATGAAGTCGAGTCTCTCGGCAAGTCCATCGGAGAACGCTACACCATCAAGGGCATGCTCAACGCAGGCGCTGACTACTACTTCCTCCCAGGGATGTTCGTCGGCATCGAGTTCAACCCATTCCAGTATGGATACAACGTGACGACGATCCGCCCGCAGGCAGGGCTCGCGGCCTATAGCGCTGATTGCCACGACTTCTGCGGCTTCGCTTCACCGACCATCAAACTGGGATTCAAGTTCTGACAACGGCAGCAGCCACTACTATAAGACAGGGCGGGATCTTTCGGTCTCGCCCTGTCTTATAATTGACAACCATCAGGTTGCTGCGATTTTACCTTCAACGACAAGGGACAGTTTTATAGAATCATAAGACTGTCCCTTATTCATTTAGATATCAACTTATTTCATCGTCAGTTCAACAAGACGGTCGAGGAGACCCTGGCGTGCTTCAGGAGCAACGGAGAGAAGGGTGTGGAGGCCGTTGGCGGAGGGAGTGAAGGTCGAGACGCCTTCGGAATCTATCGTGACGGTGCCGGTGGCGTGGCTGGAAGAACAGATGGTGAGAAGGCCACAAATATAATCTTCGGTTGTGTCGTCAGAGGCTCTGTTGAGATCACTGAAGGCACCTCTAATACTTACACCGGTGGAATTGTTGGTTATGAAGTCAAGGCAGGGGCGCAGATTACGGACTGTGATGTCTATGCAGCGGTCAAGAGTGCCGGAGAACGTGTCGGCGGAATCGTTGGCAGCAATGAGAGCACATTGAAGGTAAGCCGGTGTGAGTCTTCGTCCACGATAAAATGCTCGGACAATGTCGGTGGTGTTGTCGGCAGAGCTGCCGGAAATATTTGGACGGCAGATGGCATGAACTATAACAACACCATTGAATCCTGCATTGCATGGTTTGGCAACATCACGGCAACGCGCGAGAATGAAGACGGTGCCAGCTCAGGTATAATCGTCGGTTTCACAGGAACGAGGAATACTCTTAGGAACTGCTACAGAAATCCAACGACAACTCTGACCGCCAATTATTGCAGCGATGTATATGACCAGCAAAATGCCGACGACACAATGCCGTTACAGGTAACGGGTTCAGATGGACACACCTTCATATACCCATACCATGGCATTGCCGCTCAGTCCTCATCAGCGACTGGTGCTGGGCCTTCAGCCTCGGAAACGGCACGCTCCCTCGGCTGGAGCACCGATGTCTGGGTTCTATCCGGCTCTGAACCGTACTTGAAGTAAACAGACCATTCTTGAGAATGATTTCAGCCGCCGCGGGTCGCAGGACCTGTGGCGGCATTATTGTGGCGGGTACGTGCTTTCCCGATAAATTGCTATCTTTGTCGTCGGACTAAAAAATGACGGTTATGGGTATGAAAGAACTTCCTATCGGAGTGCAGACTTTTGAGGACATCGTGTCCGGAAATTATATTTATGTGGACAAGACCGGTCTTGTCTATCAGATAGCAGATAAATTCAAATATGTATTCCTCAGTCGTCCGCGCCGTTTCGGAAAGTCGCTGCTGTCATCGACTTTTCATTCTTATTTTGCCGGGGAAAAGGAACTTTTTGACGGTTTGGAGGCCGGCAGGCTTGAGACTGAATGGGTGAAGCATCCTGTGTTTCATTTCGATATGTCAACGGCAAAGCACATGAATGAGGAGCAGCTGCTTGAGGAGCTTAATGAGAAACTTCATGCTTATGAGCTGGTTTTTGGCCGCGGAGAATTGGAAAAGAACATAAATCAGCGCCTTGCAGGTCTTGTAAGGCGTTCCGTCGAGCAGACGGGGGAAAAGGCGGTCATCATCATAGACGAGTATGACGCTCCGCTTCTTGATGTGATGAACGACAGGGAGCGGTTAGTGCCCATGCGTCAGATAATGAGGAATTTCTACAGCCCGATAAAGAGTCTCGACCCCTATCTGCGTTTCGTTTTCATAACCGGCATAAACAAATTCGCGCAACTGAGTATATTCAGCGAGCTTAATAATCTCAAGAACATATCCATGCTCCCGGATTTTTCCGCGGTCTGCGGAATCTCCCAGTCGGAGCTTGAACGCGATTTTCCCGAACAGATAGAGGCTCTCGCGGAAGCGGAGGGAGTGAGCGGGGAAAGAGCGCTGGAACTTCTGAAGGAAAACTACGACGGCTACCATTTCTGCGCCGGTTCTGAAGATATATACAATCCTTTCAGCCTGCTCAACGCATTTTCCGACAAGCGTTTCGGAAATTATTGGTTTGAGACGGCCACTCCGACTTATCTGATAGAGAGACTTGAGCGCAAGCCCCTTGACGAGCGTGAACTTGACAGGATGGAGTATGTTTCTGTCAATGAGTTCAATGTGTCTCCGGAACTCACGGACAATCCGATACCTCTTCTCTATCAGACCGGCTATCTGACCATCAAGGACTATGACCGCAGCCTCGACAGCTACACCCTCGGCTATCCGAACAAGGAAGTGCGCACGGGATTTCTGGACTCGCTGCTTGCCGGCTACAATGGCAACAACCCGTCCGGAGCATCTTTCGTGATCCGTTTCAATGCCGCCTTGAGGAA
>DJSA01000121.1 GCA_002438905.1 Bacteroidales bacterium UBA6346 | reverse complement strand
CCCGTTTACTCAAAAGAACAAGTCCCCGATGATAGCCGATGAAAAATGCATAGACAACTCGCTTTTCATTGATGATGATGGAAAGCCATACCTGATCTTCGACAGATTCAATGGTGGACTAAACATCAATGTGGCCGAACTTGAGGATGACCTGCTCACTATAAAAAGAGGGACTATTACTCCATGCATCCACATGTCACAAGACTGGGAGAAAGTCTATCCGACCGTCAACGAGGGTGGCTTTGTCATAAAGCACAAAGGGTTGTACTACATGATCTATTCGGCCAACAGCTATGAGAGCCCAAGTTATGGCATAGGCTGCGCAACATCTGAAAAAATAACGGGTCCCTGGACAAAATATGATGAGAACCCGTTACTCCAGTTCCCCGGTAATCTTCAAGGAGTCGGACATGGGACGATTTTCCAAGACAAGGACGGGCAACTCCGGATAGTGTACCACTCGCATTGGAGTAAGACCTCCATACATCCCAGGATCATGCACATAGGGAAAGTCAGTTTTGAGAATGTAGGCGGTGTTGACCGCATGAGAATCAGCAAGGAATTCTTCACTCCTGAGCAAAAGCGATAAACATAATCACAAGACAATAAAATGAACTTAAAGACAACCACTTTTCTGCTTTCTGCACTAGTTGCGGGAACATTGTCAGCTCAAAGTTACCCTGAGGCCAAGACATTTGATGACAGAACATTCTCCTATTCATTGGATCTGCTGACTCCCGGCAACCCTGCCACTCACCACGAATTGAACGCAGTGAGCACAGGCAATGGGGAACAGGCTCTTACCGCGAAGGAAAACCTGCCTGTGGCGATCTTCAGAAGCCATTCGAAAACCAAGGAGGGAGAATCCATCCGCGTGGCGGTCACTGCGCTTGAAGACGTGAACTTTTCCTACGGGGAATCGTTCGCAACCGGACTTGCCCATTCCGGCAACATGTTTTATATGCCGGGATTTTGGTATCGCCAGAATCTTCGCTCACCGGAGGCCGCGCCTTCTTTCCACACCTCAGACAGTTGGATTGTGAGGGAGGACAGGCTCAGCACCCCGCTTACAGCGGTCTTCAGCCAGTCAGACGGGAAAAGTTATTCAATCATAAGGAAGGACAACTTCTTGTCAGAGGCTCTGACCACCCACAAGGAGGGTGAGGTCATTGTTTCAGGCAAAACCTCCATCGGCTACACTGGTTTCCAGAATCAAGACGGAATGACGGTGCTCAGGTACGGCTTCCCTTATAGGGAGGAGCCAAAGACCTACATCAGAAAACTCACCCTTGCCCCGCCTGTGCAGGCCTTCCAGCACCTCAGAGCCGGAGAGAGTGTCGTTCTGGAATGGGAGATAAGCTGCAGAGAGGCTGTGGACTTCACCGACTGTGTCAGCAAGACATGGGCGTACTCCTACGACACCTACCGCCCGCAGAAGGTCGATGGGGCATATTCAGTGGACTTCATGAAGAAGACCATGAGCCGCTATTTCCTTGATTCATACGTCGCTTCGACCCCAGTGAACTATTATGCGAGCCCAGAGATGGTGGTAGCCACTTGCGAGAGTCCGCAGAGAGCTGAAATCGGCTTCGTTGGAAGGACACTGCTGAATGCCTTCAATGCCCTTGAATATGGCGAGGCCGCCGGCGATGAAAAACTTGCGGTGCAGGCGCGTTCCATTTTCGACTCATACCTTGCACACGGATTCTCCCCAGCCGGCTTCTTCGAGGAAGTCATCTACTGTCCGTCCGGAAAGACGGGAGAGTCACACTCCATTCGCCGCCAGTCTGAGGGAATCTATGCTGTACTCTACTATCTTGATTACGAGAAAAGGCAGGGCCGGCAGCACAAGGAGTGGGAAGTGAAGGTCAAGAATATGCTTGATCTTTTCCTCGGAATCCAAAATCCTGACGGAAGTTTCCCACGCAAGTTCAAGGATGATTTGTCGGTAGTCGATGCGTCTTCCGGCAGCACGCCTTCGGCTACACTTCCTCTCGTGATGGGCTACAAGTATTTCAAGGACAAAAGGTACCTTGAAAGCGCAAGAAGAACTGTGGACTACCTTGAAAAGGATTTGATCAGCAAGGCGGACTACTTTTCATCGACTCTCGACGCCAATTGTGAGGACAAGGAAGCATCGCTGTACGCTGCAACAGCTGTCTATTATCTCGCCTTGGCAACAAGCGGGGAAGAGCGCGACCACTATGCGGATCTGGCCCGCAAGGCCTCGTATTTCGCAATATCCTGGTACTACACGTGGGATGTCCCTTTCGCTCAGGGGCAGATGCTCGGAGACCTTGGCTTCAAGTCAAGGGGCTGGGGTAACGTTTCAGTAGAGAATAACCACATTGATGTGTTCGTGTTCGATTTTGCCGATGTGCTCAGATGGCTCTCAGACAATTACGGAGAGAAGCGTTTCGGCGAATTCGCGGAGGTGATCTCCACCTCGATGAGACAGTTGCTGCCGTTTGAAGGGCATCTTTGCGGAGTCGCCAAAGCCGGTTACTATCCGGAAGTCGTGCAGCACACCAACTGGGATTACGGCCGCAACGGAAAGGGTTTCTACAACGACATATTCGCACCCGGATGGACCGTGGCATCTCTTTGGGAGCTCCTCACACCGGGACGCGCGGAGCGCTTTATTGAACGCAAGAAATAACGTTCCGCTCTCATACGCTGCTTTTCTACACTCGGCATAGCTCAAACAAACTTGGCTCTGCACGCGCTTGTCGGAAATGTCCCAATATAACAAATATACGAAATGAACAAACGTAGGCTCCTAGTTGTCGTCCTGATTATAGTTTTTGGAGGGGCGGTATGCCTGTGCTGCGGGAAAAAGTATCTGGATCCGGACGAGATCAATGTTACGAACCCTCCTTCGGCAGGGGATGACACCGAATATTCCAACCCGGTCATCCGCAGGAGTCTTCCTGACCCGACCGTCATAAGGGCTGACGACAACTGTTTCTATCTGTATGCCACAGAGGATGTCCGGAATGTGCCTATCTACAAGTCCGTCAATCTTGTTGACTGGCAGTTCATCGGCACTGCCTTTTCCGAATCGACAAGGCCGTTCTTCGAGGAGGGTGGCGGAATATGGGCTCCGGACATTAATAAGATTGGAGACAAGTATGTTCTCTACTATTCAATGTCCGTCTGGGGCGGTGAATGGACGTGCGGGATCGGATGCGCTGTGGCGTCTGGTCCCAAAGGTCCGTTCTTGGACCAGGGAATGATGTTCAGGAGCAATGGCATAAAAGTCCAGAACAGCATCGACCCGTTCTACATCGAAGATGGGGGCAGAAAATATTTGTTCTGGGGCAGTTTTCATGGAATATACTACGCCGAATTGTCGTCTGATGGCTTGTCCCTGAAAGAAGGGGCGGTGCCTGTCCAGGTGGCAGGTACGGCCTATGAGGGTACATATATTCACAAAAAAGACGGAAAATACTATCTCTTCGCATCCATCGGCAGTTGCTGTAATGGGCTCAACAGTACGTACACCACTGTTGTCGGGCGTTCGGACAATCTTTTCGGTCCCTACCTGAACAGAAAAGGCGAATCCATGATGGACAACCGTCACGAGATCTTTATCCACAGCAACGAACGCTTTAAGGGCACGGGACACAACTCCGAGATAGTGACTGATGACTCCGGTCAAGACTGGATCCTGTATCATGGCTACGACTCAAATGGTCCAAGTGGCAGGATGGTTTTCTTGGATCAGGTGCAGTGGGACAGCGGTTGGCCGTACATAGAAGGCAATTCCCCGTCCACCAAGGCAAAGAGACCTGTCTTTGAGAACAGCTCTCGTGAATTGAACTGAAATTTGTCGCCCGGCAGTTGTGGTTTTCCCTCGCCATTCCGCAGCCTCTGTCGCGACTGCTCCTTGCCTGGATCTACAGCAGCGGCTTGAGGTAGGGGCCGGTGACGGAGGCGGGGTCGGAGGCGACATGCTCTGGGGTGCCTTGGGAAACTATGAGGCCTCCGCGGCGGCCGCCTTCGGGACCGAGGTCGAAGAGGTAGTCGACGGACTTGAGGACATCGAGGTTGTGTTCGATGATGATTACCGTGTTGCCGCCGTCAACGAGCTTTTGGAGGACACCGAGAAGAATCTTGATGTCCTCGGTGTGGAGACCGGTCGTGGGCTCATCGAGGATGTAGAGAGTCTTGCCGGTTGATTTTTTGGATAGTTCGGCGGAAAGTTTCATGCGCTGGCTCTCACCGCCGGAAAGCGTGACGGAAGACTGGCCGAGGGTTATGTAGCCGAGGCCGACGTCAAGCAGGGCCTTGAGCTTCACTGCTATGGCAGGCACCGGCCGGAAGAACTCATAAGCCTCCGAAATCGGCATCTCAAGCACGTCGTTGATGTTCTTCCCCTTATAATAGACCGCAAGCGTGTCCTCTTTGTAACGACGGCCGCCGCACTGAGGGCAGACCACGTTAACCGACGGCAGGAAATTCATCTCTATGACCTTAATCCCTGCGCCTTTGCACTCCTCGCAGCGTCCGCCCGCTACATTGAAGGAGAACCGGCTCGCCTTGAATCCGCGCACCTTCGCATCGGGAGTCGCCTCGAATAGTTTCCTGATGTCGTCGAACACGCCTGTGAAGGTCGCAGGGTTGCTCCTCGGAGAGCGACCTATCGGCGACTGGTCAATCTCAATGACCTTGTCGATGTTCTCAACTCCCTCAATCGAGCCGTAAGGCAGCACCGGCAGCTTGGACTTGAAGAACTTGTTTTTCAGAATCGGCATCAGAGTCTCGTTAATCAGAGTCGATTTGCCCGAGCCGCTGACTCCGGCAACGCCGATGAAGCATCCGAGAGGGAACGCCGCATCCACCCCCTTGAGATTGTTCCCCTGCGCACCCCTTATCGTCAGAAACAGTCCGTTCCCGGGACGTCGCACGGTCGGAACCTCTATTTTCCTTATTCCACGCAAATAGTCCAGTGTCACAGAGTTGCCGAAAATGCAATGGCTTTCTACAGCCCGGACCTCCGCCACAGGCACTCCCAGCCGTTCGGCCAAAGCCGTTTCCTCACCACCCATCGCAGTCAGCACGACATCATTCGCCTCCGCACGCCTCCCCGAAGCCGGAACCAAGCCCGCCTCCACCGCCTCCTGATGCGCAGCCAGCAGATCAAAAGGTCCGTTCATGCAGATGCGACCGCCCTCCGAGCCGGCTCCCGGACCGACATCCACGAGCCAGTCGGCCGCCCGCATCGTTTCCTCGTCATGCTCCACGACCATCACCGAGTTGCCGCTGTCCCTCAGTTCCTGAAGAGACGAAATCAGCTTGCGGTTGTCCCTCTGGTGCAGACCAATAGACGGTTCATCAAGTATGTAGAGCACGTTCACCAGCTTCGACCCGATCTGAGTAGCAAGCCTGATTCTCTGGCTCTCTCCACCGGAAAGCGATGCCGTCGCCCTGTCGAGGGAAAGGTAGTCCAACCCCACATCGAGCAGGAATTGCACCCTCTCGCTGAGCTCCTTGAGAATGTCCCGCGCAATCGCGTTTCCTCGGTTGTCAAGTTTGCCAGGCAGATTCAGCAGCCACTCCTTCAGCGTACTGATTTCCATCGCCGAAACCTCCCAAATCGGTTTCCCATCTATCTTGAAATAGCCGCATTCCTTCTTCAGCCTCGTTCCGCCGCACTCCGGACACACAATCTTGTCATCGATGTCACTCACGATTCCCGGAAACGACACCATCTCCGACATAGTCCCCTCCCCCACGCGGAAAAGTTCGTCTGAGCCATAGATTATCAACGTCAGCGCCTCCTGCGGCACAAGTTCAATCGGATCATATAATGAGAAATCGTATTTCCTTGCAATAGAGCGAATTATATCAAATTTCTTCGTCTGACGGATATTACCCAGCGGCACGATTCCCCCGTCAGCAATTGAAACCGACGGATCAGGGATTATAGACTTAAGATCAACATTCACAATGGTCCCAAGTCCCTTGCAGTGAGGGCAATAGCCCTGGGGAGAATTAAAGGAGAAGGTATGCGGGGCCGGTTCTTCAAGGGATATTCCGGTGTCAGGACAGATCAGATGCTTCGAATAGTGATGCAGATCGCCCCTTTCCATGTCGAGAATCGCCAAAGAGCCTTTGCCAAGACTCAGCGCTGTCATCACTGACTCCCTGATTCTCTTTTCGTCCTTCGCCTCCGGTTTCAGCCTATCAACCACAAGTTCAATAAAATGCGGCTTGTAGCGATCCAAGGCCTCGACATCCGAAAGTTCGACTATTTCCGAATCAATCCGCGCTTGTGCATAACCCTTTTTGCGAAGCTGTGCAAGCAGTTCTTTGTAATGTCCCTTTCGACCGCGGACAAGCGGAGCAAGAAGCAGGCACTTGCGCCCGCCATAACTGTCGATAATCAGCGAGACGATCTGATCATCCGTATAGCGCACCATTTCCTTCCCAGTCACCGGGGAATATGCTTTAGAAGCCCGCGCATACAGAAGTCGCAGAAAATCATATATTTCCGTAATCGTCCCCACCGTGGAGCGCGGGTTCTTACCCGTTGTCTTCTGCTCTATCGCTATGACCGGGCTGAGTCCCTCTATGCTCTCCACCTGAGGTTTTTCGAGTATGCCCATGAAATGCTTAGCGTAGGTCGAAAGCGTGTCCATATAGCGCCGCTGCCCCTCCGCATAGAGAGTGTCAAACGCGAGTGACGACTTTCCGCTTCCGCTGAGGCCCGTCACGACAACAAATTTTCCCCGAGGGATGTCGAGTGAAACATTCTTCAGATTATGAGACTTCGCACCACGTATTTTGATATATTTCATGTCAAGTATAATATGAAAAACTTATCGGCAAACCACCGCCGTCAAACGCAGACAGAATTCAGGAACAGCCACAATGAGAAAATAAAAACGAACAAACTCACTTCTGCACGTAAATTTGTTCGTTATCCTCATAAACCCTTGACTTTCAAGGTAATCAGCGGAGAGTGAGGGATTCGAACCCCCGGAGGCTTTCACCTCAACAGTTTTCAAGACTGCCGCCTTAAACCACTCGGCCAACTCTCCTTCATCTTTTCAGACTTACCTTCTTTCCAGAAAGGATTGCAAAGGTAGTTAAAAAGAAGCATTCTGCAAATATTTTTTCGCTTTTTTCTAATTTTTGCGCTTCACGGATGTCTCGGTCCCTTTTCTGGATGAGCCCTGAGTACCCTCTTCTCCCTCCTGCGCGAAGAAATGGTATTGAAAGAAAATAAGGTAGAAAGTGCCCACCGTCACGCAACTGTCTGCGAAATTGAACACTGGCTCAAAGAACTTGAACGGGCGGCCTCCTATCCATGGCATCCAGTCCGGCCACGTCGTGTCTATAATCGGGAAATAGAACATATCCACAACCTTACCGAAAAGGAACGGGGCATAATGCCCACCGAAGGAAGCCACAGCGTAAGGAGTAGACTCGGAAAAAATCAGTCCGTAGAAGAAGCAGTCAAATATGTTTCCGAGCGCCCCAGCGGTAATTAGCGTGAGCCCCACAAGCACACCGGTGGGAGTGGAAGGCTTTCTACATAGTTTGTTAATCCACCACACAAGAACAGCAAAAAGCACAATTCGGAAAAGCGACAAGAGAAGTTTGCCGATCCAACCTCCGAATTTCATTCCGAATGCCATTCCCTCATTCTCGATGAAATAAATCTTGAACCAGTCGCCGAAGACATCAAAATGCTCGCCGAGAGTCATGTTCGTCTTGACGAGTATCTTGATTACCTGATCTATAACAACGAGGACAACGCCCAACACTATGAGCCACTTGCCCTTGGATATACTCAATCTCATAAGGAGTCCTACTGCTGCTGCTTCTTGTTCAGCATCTCCTTTGCCTCTACTGTAAGAGTCGCGTGCGGAACAAGGCGAAGTCTCTCCTTCGGGATGAGTTTGCCGGTGACACGGCATACCCCGTAGGTCTTGTTCTCGATTCGCACGAGAGCCGCCTCAAGGTTCTGTATGAACTTATACTGACGCTGGGCAAGCTGGCCGGCCTCCTCCTTAGACAGGGCACTTGCCCCCTCCTCCATGGCCTTGTACGTCGGAGCCGTGTCATCAATGTCATTGCTTGAGGCGTGGGTCACCACAGCACGCAATGTGTTGTATTCCTCCTTTGCCTTGGCAAGCATGTCAAGAATTATTTTCTTAAACTCCTGCAGTTCCTCATCACTGTAGCGGACATGAGCTTCCGGCTCAACCGTTTTCTTTTCTTCTGCCATAATCCATTTATATTAGTCCATGTACGATTCCTGAAATCACCTGACAACAGGAGTCCGTCATGCGGTAAAAACATTCACTATATCTTCTCAACGCTTATATTGATCGTCCCATCGCCCCATTCGACATCGGTTCCAGACGGCGCGTCAGCCATGCCCACGCTGACCGCAAGGGTCTGTGAGGCCACATAATCCGCATAAGTGGATAGCGCGTCAGCAATTTCCTTACGGAACTCCGGAACTCCGGCAAAAATGCCTACACGAACCCTGTCAGTCACCTCGAAACCGCTTTCCTTCCGGAGGTTCTGTATTCTGTTTATGAGTTCGCGTGCCGTACCCTCGCGGCGAAGTTCGTCAGTGACGGTGATGTCAAGCGCAAGGGTGAGCGGACCATCGCTGGCAACGAGCCAACCCGGCATGTCCTCGGAAGTAATCTCATAATCTCCCTTCTTCAGAACCACGTCGCCGGAAGGAAGGCTCAGCGTGTATTCGTCAGAGGCCTCTATTGCCGCTATGGTCTCCTGTGAAAGTTGAGGGAACGCTGCTGCAATTTCCTTCATCTGCTTGCCATATATCTTGCCGAGAGTCTTGAAGTTAGGCTTTATCTTCTTCGTTATGATGCCCGCCGTGTCATGGATAAACTCTGCATCCTTCACGTTCACCTCTCCGAGAAGCAGAGCCTTCACCTTTTCAAGTTGTTCCTTCACCTTGTCGTTCAGGACAGGTATGACGAGCTTCGAGAGTGGCTGACGGACTTTGATATTCACCTTGCGACGGAGCGCGAGCACCATGGACGACGCCCTCTGCGCGAGTTCCATCCTCTCCTCAAGATCCTTATCGACGACAGTTTCATTATACTGCGGCATAGGCACATAGTGAACTGAACGAGAGTCCCCTGACTCCCCAGCCGTAAGGTCGAGGTAGAGATGGTCCATAAAGAACGGAGCTATCGGAGCTGCAAGTTTCGATATGGAAAGCAGCACCTCATACAGCGTCTGATAGGCCGACATCTTGTCGGTGTCCATCTCACCTCCCCAGAAACGCTTCCTGCCAAGCCGCACATACCAGTTGCTCAGATGGTCGCAGACAAATTCCTGGATCAGACGGCCGGCCTGGGTCACGTCATAATCCTCATAAGCGGCAACAACATCCTTCACGAGCGTGTTGAGAAGCGATATTATCCACCTGTCAAGTTCCGGTCGCTCAGAGTAGGGAACCGGTTCTGTCGCAGGATCGAAACCATCCACATTCGCATATAGAGCAAAGAATGAGTATGTGTTGTATAGCGTTCCGAAGAACTTTCTGCGCACCTCATCCACGCCGGCCTCGTCAAAACGGAGATTGTCCCAAGGCTGCGAGTTGGTGAGCATATACCATCTCAAGGCATCTGCACCATACTTGTCCAACTGGCCGAACGGATCGACTGCGTTGCCAAGCCGCTTGCTCATCTTGTTCCCGTCCTTGTCAAGCACAAGTCCATTGGATATCACTCGTTTAAATGCGCATGTTCCGCTCACCATAGTATGGATCGCATGCAATGTGTAGAACCACCCACGCGTCTGGTCAACGCCCTCCGCGATAAAGTCCGCCGTGCATCCAAAATCAGGGCTGCCAAGATTGCGAAGACCCTCCTGCGCATAAGGCATGGCGCCAGAGTCGAACCAGACATCGATAAGATCAGTCTCGCGCGTCATCTTCTTTCCCGATGGAGAAACGAGGAATATATTGTCGACATACGGCCTATGCAGGTCAATCCTGTCATAATTTCCCTTTGACATATCATCCGGAGCGAATCCCTTGTCTTTCAAAGGATTGGAATCCATGAATCCAGCCGCAACGGATTTCTCAATCTCTACGTAGAGTTCCTTCACAGAACCGATGCATTTCTCTTCCTTGCCGTCTTCAGTACGCCATATAGGGAGCGGCGTCCCCCAATAGCGGCTGCGGCTGAGATTCCAGTCCTGAATGTTCTCAAGCCATTTTCCGAAACGTCCAGTTCCCGTTGACTCCGGCTTCCAGACGATAGTATTATTCAGCTCTATCATCTTATCCCTCACCGCAGTAGTCCTGATGAACCACGAATTCAGCGGATAATAGAGCACCGGCTTGTCGGTCCTCCAGCAGTGCGGATAGGTGTGCACATGCTTCTCGATCCTGAATGCCTTACCCTGCGACTTGAGCATCATGCAAATGTCAACATCGAGAGTGGGAGCATCCGGTGCGAGGGATGAATCGTAGGCGTTCTTGACGTATCTTCCCGACCATTCCGCATAGTCCGAAGAGACATATCCTGCAACGTAGCCCGGATCCATGTCCTCCACACGGAAGAAACGCCCCTGACGGTCAACCTGCGCATAGCGGTCGCCGTTGCGGTCGATAACCATAATCGGAGGTACGCCTGCCTGCCTAGCCACCTTGTTGTCATCAGCACCGAATGTCGGAGCAATGTGCACGATACCTGTTGTCCCCTCTTCAACCGTGACATAGTCACCGCCGATTACGCGAAATGCCCCATCAGTCTCAGGCTTGAACCAAGGGATAAGCTGATGGTAGTGAATGCCGATAAGTTCGCTGCCTTTGAACTCGCCGTCAAGAATCCTGAATGGCACGAGTTTGTCTCCTGACTTATAGTCCTCAAACGGGATTTCCGCAGCCTTCGGGTTGAACCAATCGCTGACAAGAGCCTTAGCCACGACATAGATTGCCTGCTTGCCTGAATAGGGGTTAAAGGATTTTACACGGACATAGTCAATGTTCGGGCCGACGCAGAGAGCTGTGTTTGAAGGCAGCGTCCACGGAGTCGTAGTCCATGCGAGGAAATATACTGGAATGGTCTCGCAGCCAAAGAGAATCTGCGACTTCTCGTCCTTTATGACCTCGAACTGTGCGGTCACCGTGGTGTCTTTCACATCGCGGTAGCATCCCGGCTGGTTCAGTTCGTGTGAGCTCAAGCCCGTCCCGGCAGCCGGTGAGTATGGCTGTATGGAATAGCCCTTGTAGAGCAAGCCCTTGTTGTATATATCCTTAAGAAGATACCACAGCGTCTCAATGTAACGGTTGTCATAGGTAATGTACGGATCGTTCATATCCACCCAATAGCCTATGCGTTCAGTCAGGGACACCCATTCCTTCGTGTATTTCATCACCTCCTTGCGGCAGGTGTCGTTATATTCCTCCACGGAAATCTTTGTCCCGATGTCCTCCTTCGTGATTCCGAGTTTCTTTTCCACGCCAAGTTCAACAGGAAGCCCATGTGTGTCCCACCCTGCTCGACGCCTGACCCGGAACCCGCTCTGCGTCTTGTAACGGCAAATTGAATCCTTGATCGAACGCGCCATGACATGATGTATGCCGGGCATTCCGTTGGCAGATGGCGGTCCCTCAAAGAAAATGAACTCCGGAGCGCCCTCACGCAACTCCAAAGACTTTTCAAACGCATGGTTTTTCCTCCACCTTTCGAGGATCTCGTTTCCCACATCGACCAAATCCAGTCCTTTGTACTCCCTGAACTTCATATATTATATTTCTTTTGTCCGAAAACTTATATCCACAGCCTTCAGCCACATGCCTACCGACTTTTTGAACAGACAAAGATAATGAATTGTGGAGTTATTACAAAATGATTATTTTTGCAGAGGATTTTACCGGACTCATGAATAAAATAAATGTGAGAAAAATTAAAACAGCTTCTCATATTTCGCAAAAACAATGGAAAGTATTAGCGCATTCGACATAATTGTTCTGGCCTGCCTTCTGGCCGCCCTATGCATCGGTATAAAAAAGGGATTCATCGCCCAAGTGATCTCGCTGGTGGCCTTGTGTCTCGGTGTATGGCTGTCCGTAAAGTTTTCCGCACCGCTCGGGCAGTGGCTGTCGGGATGGACATCGCTTGAGGGCAACGTTCCGAGAATCATTGCGTTCATCCTAATTTCCTGCGTCACCAGTCTGGGTATTACTCTTTTGGGGAAAGTTCTGGAAACGATAGTGAAAGTCGTGCTGCTCGGTTGGCTGAATCGGCTGCTCGGTGCGATACTCGCTGTTTTCGAATGTCTGCTGATTCTGTGCATATTGCTTATGGTTTTCGATGCTCTGAACGAAACATTTTCGTTCGTCAAGAATGAGTATTTAGCATCAACAAAATTCTATGGTCCGCTAAAATCTATGTCCTACGCAATATTTCCCTATATGAAAGAGCTTTTCTTTTGGAAATAGAAAACATCATTAAGCACCATCTGGACTACCTTGAATATGGAAAGAATCATACTGATTGAGACATCAACGGCATTGTGCTCGACCGCAATTGCTGAAGACGGGGAGATTGTCTGCTATAGGGAGAGTTCCGCAAACCGCGCACATGCGTCACTGACCGCCGTATTCATCGACGGGATGCTCAAAGAACGCGGATGCCAGCTCAAGGACTGCAGCGCGGTCTGCATAAGCGAGGGACCAGGTTCCTATACTGGGCTAAGGGTCGGGGTCTCAACGGCAAAGGGGCTGTGCTTCGGTGCCGGCATTCCCTTGTTGAGCGTCGGCACGCTTGAAGTGCTTACCAATCAAGCGATTCAAGATCACGACAGAACAGATACACCATCTGCATCATCGGAAGATAAGGGACACCCCGTACAGTTCAAGCACATAGTGCCGATGGTTGATGCCCGCCGTATGGAAGTCTACACGGCAGTGTTCGATGGAAATGGAACGCGAGAGACCGAGACAGAGGCAAAGATTATCGACAGCGGAAGTTTCAGCGACATTCTCGCGCAGGGGCCGGTTCTCTTCATCGGAGACGGAGCGGCAAAATGTGAGAGTGTCATCAAGCATCCGAATGCGCATTTTTTACAGACCTGCCCGAAAGCCTCAGCAATGCTAAGACCGGCTCTCCGAGAACTGCACGAAGGCCACTTCAGAGACGTCGCATATTTCGAACCGTTCTACCTGAAGGAATTTGTGGCAACCGCAAGCAAAAAGAAACTTTTTTAGAAACATGAAAAATAAGTTGCATCAGATTTATCAATAATTTCCGAGTATAGATTTCTTTTGGAA
>DJSA01000097.1:22506-22650 GCA_002438905.1 Bacteroidales bacterium UBA6346 | reverse complement strand
GCGGGTTCCTTCCTGAGTGGGCAAGTCCGGGGCATCGCGGCTGTATGGTCGGGAACAACTCGGCTTCGGTCGTGGCTGACGCATACATCAAGGGCTTGAGGGGCTACGACATCGCGGCTCTGTGGGAGGCCGTGAAGCACGGGG
>DJSA01000097.1:22121-22360 GCA_002438905.1 Bacteroidales bacterium UBA6346 | reverse complement strand
GAATATGCCTACGATGACTGGTGCATCTGGACGCTCGGAAAGGCTCTGGGGAAATCAGACGACGAGATAGGGATATATAAGGAAAGGGCTCTGAACTACAGGAATCTCTATCTTCCCGACGCTTCGCTCATGTGCGGACGCCGTGCCGACGGCAGCTTTAGCCTTCCGCTTAATCCTTACAAATGGGGCGGCGACTTCACGGAGGGCAACGCGCTGCAATACACATGGTCCGTTTTCCA
>DJSA01000097.1:20798-22004 GCA_002438905.1 Bacteroidales bacterium UBA6346 | reverse complement strand
GAGATGCAGGTGATGAACATGGGAAACTACGCCCATGGCAACCAGCCCATCCAGCACATGCTCTACCTCTACGACTGGGGAGGGCAGCCCTGGAAGGCGCAGCGGCGGATACGCGAGGTGATGGACAAGTTCTACACGAGCGCTCCCGACGGCTACTGCGGCGACGAGGACAACGGTCAGACTTCGGCCTGGTATGTGTTCTCGGCGCTCGGGTTCTACCCTGTCTGCCCGGCGACCGACCAGTACGCGATAGGCACTCCGCTCTTCAGCAAGGCCACGATTAGCCTGCCGTCGGGCAACAGGATAGTGATTGACGCGAAGGACAACGGACGGGATAACTTCTATATCAAGTCTTTGAAACTCAACGGAAAGACATATACCAAGACATATTTCACCCACGGCGACCTCATCAGCGGAGCGAAGATTGATTTCACGATGTCCCCGGAACCGGACACTCTCCGCTCGACGGCTCTCTCCGACCGGCCATATTCATTCTCCGACGAAGAGTGAGTGGTTAGGGAATCCGTTCCGGTCGAAATGACAACGGAAGGATGATGTTGCATTGCAAATATATTAAAAACAATAAGTTAAGATGATGAAAAAGGAATTGATGACAACGGCGGCAATTGCCCTCGGCCTCTCACTCGCGGCATCGGCTCAGACATTCGAGTCGCGCCGTCCTGCGGAGGGAGACCGTCTATTCACCTCAGAAAAGATTGAACAGGTCATCGACGAGGTCACCTCGCAGCTGACAAACCCGAAGCTCGCGTGGATGTTCCGCAACTGCTTCCCGAACACGCTCGACACCACGGTTCATTACCGCGATGACAAGGACGGCAATCCGGACACCTTCGTCTATACGGGTGACATCCATGCCATGTGGCTGCGCGATTCCGGCGCCCAGGTCTGGCCTTATGTGCAGTTCGCCGACAGGGACGAGCATCTGCGGAGGATGATTGCCGGGGTCATAAACCGTCAGTTCCTTTCCATTACCATAGACCCTTATGCCAACGCCTTCAACGACGGCCCGACAGGCACCGGCTGGACGACGGACAACACGGCGATGAATCCGAACGACCACGAGCGGAAGTGGGAGATTGACTCGCAGTGCTACCCGATTCGCCTTGCGCACGAGTACTGGAAAGTCACGGGCGACACATCGGTCTTCGGCGACAAATGGATCGGGGGCATGAAGGCGATACTCGC
>DJSA01000097.1:19336-20724 GCA_002438905.1 Bacteroidales bacterium UBA6346 | reverse complement strand
CGACACCAAGTGCTGTGACGGTCTCGGCAATCCTGTGAAGCCGTGCGGACTCATAGCCTCGGCTTTCCGCCCTTCCGACGACGCGACTGTCTTTGAGTTCCTTGTCCCTTCGAACTTCTTTGCCGTGAGCTCGCTTCGTAAGGCCGCCGAAATCCTCGAGACCGTGAACCGTGACGCCGCGATGGCGGGGGAGTGCCGTGCGCTTGCCGACGAGGTGGAGGCCGCGCTGAAGAAAGAGGCGGTTGTCTGCCACCCGAAATTCGGGAATATATATGCCTTCGAGGTCGATGGGTTCGGCAACCACTATCTTATGGACGACGCGAATGTCCCGAGCCTTCTAGCGCTTGCCTATCTCGGCGACGTCGCTTCTGACGACCCGACCTACCGCAACACGCGCCGTTTCGTCCTGAGCGACAGCAACCCCTACTTCTTCAAGGGCACTGCGGGCGAGGGAATCGGCGGACCGCACATCGGATATGACATGATCTGGCCGATGAGCATAATGATGAGGGCGTTCACCTCGACGGACGACAATGAAATCAGGGACTGCATCGTGACTCTGCTCAACACCGACGCGGGAACCGGATTCATGCACGAGTCCTTCCACAAGGACAATCCGGAGCACTTCACCCGCGCATGGTTCGCATGGCAGAACACGCTCTTCGGCGAGCTGATTCTGAAGCTCATCCATGACGGGAAGCTCGACCTGCTTAACTCCATAGGGCTTGACTCCGAGGGGAAAGCTGTCGGGCTGTGTCGGAAGCCAGGCGGCGGGAAGCGTGCGGAGACCGTTTCTCCGCATGAGCGCTGCGAAAAGGTTTCATTTAAGGATCAGGGCATCGTTCGCGATGCCTTTTTTTATCGGCCGGATGTTGCATCTGCGGCTTCAGACTCCGGCATTTCGGGGACATTGGAAGGGAGTTCTCTGAATGATGTTTCTGGGAAGGATAGCCAGATGCCTGCACTCTCTTCTGATGGTCTTCCCCTTGTAGTTGTGTTGCACGGCTACGGCGGCAGTGCCCTCGGGGACGGCCTACGGTTCATGGAACTCGCGGACATTCATGGCTTTGCCGTATGCTGGCCGCAGGGAGCTGAGGACGGCACCGGTCACAGCTGCTGGAATGTGGGCTATCCTTTTCAAGCGGGCTACCGCATTGATGACACGGCCTATCTCCACCGTCTCGTGCGGCGTCTTCAGAAAAACTATGGCGTGAGCCGCCGCAATGTCTTCCTCACCGGAATGTCGAACGGCGGAGAGATGTGCTACAAGATGGCCGCCGAGCATCCAGAGACTTTTTCGGCCATCGCCTCCATCGCGGGACTGACGCTCGTCTCCATGAGCACCGACTACCACCATCCCGTCCCGTTCATGGAAGTCCACGGCACGG
>DJSA01000097.1:12081-19214 GCA_002438905.1 Bacteroidales bacterium UBA6346 | reverse complement strand
CCCGCCGCGCTCTCGCACATCATCTCTGCCAACCGCTGCGTAGGTGAGACCGTCACGGAAATCCCTGCCGAGCACAAGCGTGTCCTCCTCCACCGCTTCTCCGGCGGTCTCCCCGCCTTCCGCAGCGGTCCCTCCGCCGACGTGCTCCTCTACAAGGTCATCGGCGGCGACCACAGTTGGTCCGACCGCTACATCCCCACCTGCGACCTCGTCTGGGATTTCTTCAGGTCTTACTTGAGATAATAAAAAACCGTCACCAGAAAAAGGTGGCGGTTTTGTTATTGAATCAGTTGTTGGAAGGGGATGCATAAAAGGATGGGATGCAAGGCGGACGGCGAGGATGAATATCGCAGCAACCTGATGGTTGTGAGGATTTCATTAAGCCGTCCAACGCCGCAGACCGCCTTTTATGCGCCCCGTCATTCTCTCTCAACGGCATTGTCCGGCGACATCACGATCTCAATGAAGTTACCGGATTCAAGGACTTTCTGGAGCACATCCTTTATGCCCTCCGCTGAAATCTCATTCACAGCCGCCTCATATTCAGCATCATAGTCGATTCCGAGGTATTCATTCTTTAGGATATTGCTGAGCCAATAGCTGTTGTTGAGTCTCTTTTCCGGAATCTCCTTCTTGAAGTTCTCAAGCGTGCGGGTCATCTGCTCCTCGGTAGGGCCTTCGTATGCTAGCTTGTGCAGCCCTTCCTTGGCCAGCTCGATGAGCCTCTCGCACTGGCTCGGATTCGTCTCGAACGCAACCTGTATGGCAGCCTCGGGTTCGGGCTGTGCCGTCATGCTCATGGATGCCTGCGCTCCGTATGTGCCCCCCTCCTCTTCGCGTAGAGTATCGACGTAGATCATGTCCAAAATATATCCGGCGGCCTTGAGCATTGTCGCGGTCTTCACCGAATACGGAATTGACGCCGTGTAGAACAAGATTACGGTGTTCTTAGGGGTCTGCATATCGGTGCTGAAGCGATCAATCACTTCGCCCTTCACGACCTTGGGGCTGTTGTCCTTCCATGTCGTTGCTTTCTTTCCCTTAGGAATTGAACCTATGTACTTTTCGCAGAGCGGTTTGAACGTTTCGAGGTCAATGTTTCCGACAAACACTGCGGTGAGTCCGGCAGCGTCCTTGAATAGGCTGCGATAGACTCTCTCGATTGTCGCGAGGTTCGCCTTTTCAAGCGTCTCCTCGTTAAGTTCTATGTTGCGCTTGCAGTCCGGCCCATATACGGCCCTGCCGACTTCGTTTTGGAGTTTGAAGTTTGGCTGATTGACGATGTTAGGAAGAACTGCCTTAATCTGTTCTATGCCGACTTCATATTCCTCCTGGTCGAAACGTGGGTCGCAGTAGGTCAGATAGGCAATCTGGAGAGCCGTCTCAAGGTCTTTCGGAGTGGTGCTGCCGCTAATTCCGTGACGGATGTCCGAGATGTATGAAGATGCGCTGAGATTCTTTCCGGCTAGCATCTTGGATGCCTCGTTGGAACTGAACTTCGAGATTCCGCTGTTGCGCTGGAAAAGTCCGTAGATATTGCTCTCGAATGACGGAAGATCCTCGTCATCGATGAGTGTCTCGCCTCCGTTCTTGAACCAGGTGAAGAGGATCTGATCCTTCTTGTATTCGGTAGGGAGCACTACGACCTTAGCACCATTCCTCAGTGTCCATACCGTCGAACCATATAGCCCTTTTGCGGTCTTTTTCACCTTCGACCCCTTGAGAGTCGCCGGATCAACGAACTCGGATGCTACCTTTTCTTCAACAGGCGCCTCAATCTCCGCTGCGGACACTTCGTCATAAACTGCCTGAAGCTGTTCCGGAGTCGGGTGGGCGAGACCCTCCTTCGCAGGGGCCTTATACACTATGGACACGCTCTTGCCATCTATGAGGGCATTTGCCGCGAGGGTGAAAATCTGGTCCGGAACCTGCCCGAGCAGCTGTTTCGCTGTCTCGTACCTTACCTCTGGGGTCATGTATGGGTCGTTGTCGAAGAAATTGTCTATGAGCGGACGCACGAAATCAGCGTTCTTTCGGGTGTCGGCGGCCTCCACTGCCTTCTCGAACGAACTGAGTATGTTATCCTTCGCCCTCTGAAGTTCCGCGGACGAGAATCCGTAGCGTCTCATTCTCTCAACCTCCGTGAGGAATGCTCGGAACGCGCTCTCCCATTCTCCGTCTTTGAAGGCTACGGTGCCGAAAGTTGCCTGGCAGGTCTCGCAGAGGTTGCCGGCTCCAAGTCCCGCTCCGAGGAACGGAGCTCCAGGTTTGCTGGTGATGGCATCGAATCGCTCGCTCATAATCATCGCAATCATGGTCTTGGCCATCTCGGTGAGAAAACCGATGTCGGTGCTGTTGTAGGCCTCGTCGTCGGCCTCGCTTCTCCATAGTACCTCAATCGAGCTTGAACTGCACTCTGGGTCGGTGAGCACTCCGATGAGCGGCTTCTCGTTATCCGGAATCTTAATTGCTTCCTTTGGTTTCGGATTCTCTGCCGCTGGGATGTCCGCGAATGTTGACTTGATTTTCGCCTCAATGGAGTCCACGTCAATGTCTCCGACCACGATAAGTGCCTGAAGATCCGGACGATACCAAGTGTGGTAGAAATTGGTTAGGCTCTCCGGCTTGAAACTTTCGAGATTCTCCTGACTTCCGATGAGGGTGCAGCCTGCGTATTTACTATCCCCATAATAGTATGGGAGCGACTGCTCGTGAAGCCTCCAAGAAGCTGTCCTCCGTGCACGTCTTTCCTCTATGATGACGCCACGTTCCTTGTCGATTTCGACAGGATCGCAGGTTACGAAGTGGGAATAGTCGTGCATGATGAGCAGGCAGGTGTCGATGATGCCCTCGCGTGTCACAGGAATGTTGTTCAGCATGTATGTCGTCTCCTCGACACCGGTTGAGGCGTTGATGTTGCCACCGAACTCTGCACCTATGCTTTGGAGGTATTCCAGCAGTGTCTTGCCGGGGAAGTTCTTGGTTCCGTTGAAGCACATATGTTCGAGAAAATGCGCGAGTCCGTCCTGATCCGGAGTTTCCTGGATGGCTCCGACATTTGTTGCGAGGTAGAATTCAGCCCGCTGTGCAGGCTTGTCATTGTGTCTGATGTAGTAGGTCAGACCATTGTCAAGTTTGCCGACCCGCACCTCAGGGTCGTTCGGCAGCGTAGTTTGCCCGAATGCGGACGTCATGGTGAAGAGCACTGCGACACCAAGTAAGAAACGCTTCATGATAAATCGTTATATGATAGTTAATTGATATATGCAAAGGCATAATCGGCAATGGGAAAATCCGTGCCGAACTCGCAAATATAATGAAAATAATCTGTTTTTTTCTATTTTGCGGAATAGGAGACCACGATGCGCTCCACATCTTCAGCGAAGGCAGAATTCATTTTCCTCAACGCAGGCAGCAATGAGCGCACCAACTCAATGGCCAGATTCTCAGAATTATCCGAGAGTTTTCCCCCATGTTCAGCGAAAGCCACCGCATCATGGTAGGCTCCTTCGATTCTAAGCGCATATTCCCTGAACTCCTTGCCTTCATCCGTCAGCGATACCGCACCCCTTTCTCGGTTGAACAGTCTGATGCCATAGATCTTCTCCAATTCGGAGATATTCTGGCTGACTCCTGGCTGGGTGATGCCAAGCACAGCCGCCGTTCTCGTGAAACTGCCTTCTTCCACAAGCGTGAGAAAAACCCTGAGCCTGAAATCTTCGTTCTGTGTCCGCATATATAATATATAGGTATATGACAATGCAAAGATAGAAAAAATTATTATTGGCAGGTGGCGTCTCGTCATAACTGCCGTTTAGCTGACATGGGCTAGTTTGTCTTTGAATCGGCACATATGAAGTTCAAGATCGATGAGAGGAACGCCAAATTGTATAAATTTGGCGAAAAACCGAGTCTGACAACATGTCAGTTGGTGCCAGCTGTGGAATATCGTTTGACCTTTGCATGATGTTTTTGAGAGTGAAAGCAAACACAAAATTTTATAGTTATGAAAAAGTTTTTTACAATTTCGATGATGGCTCTCGCACTCGTGTTCGCCTCATCATGCGAGAAGGACAACAACGAGCCCGAGACAAACACAAATTATGTCAACACTTGGGTTGACGAGAACATTTCTGTGGCCGAGGTATTGAGTTATGCCGATGCTTTGGGCTATAGCCAGAATCTTCCTGCCGAAGTGAAGCAGTTCCTTGCTGAGCAGTCATCCAATCTTAAGTTCACGGCTGTCGCCAACCTTGCAGCTGACGAAACCGGCAATGTAGGCATTCTTGTCGAGAAGTCAAAACTCAATCTCATTGTCACAGCCGTC
This sequence comes from Bacteroidales bacterium UBA6346, assembly GCA_002438905.1. Classification (GTDB taxonomy): domain Bacteria; phylum Bacteroidota; class Bacteroidia; order Bacteroidales; family UBA932; genus Cryptobacteroides. The sequence goes on along the minus strand of DJSA01000097.1, from coordinate 14,887 downwards.
GAGACTTACCTTAAGCAGCACGCTTCAGAGATTCCGGAAGCGACCCTGTCGAAGATTCAGACAGTTATGGAGAAGGTCAAGCCTATGATCGCAAGTCTCAATGACGACGACTATCTCGGCATTCCGTTCACCTATGCAGTCGCTCCGGCTGACGCGACGAGCGGAAAGTTTACCTTTACGGCCAAGATTGGCAAAGAAGAAAAGACGGCCGAAGCAAGTTATAGCAATCTCTCGGAGACCGCTTTGACAATCACCGGCAATCTCGAAACAGCAGACAAGGTTGCGTCTTACACGCTTAACCTCAAGAGCGCTGCTTCTGCAAAGATTGCAGTTGGCAAATTTGTCGATGGTTCGCAACTCGCTTCCGGACTCGTTCCTGAGGAATAGTTACACATTATTACGACAAAAAAAAACTCCGCTCGGACATCATCCAAGCGGAGTTTTTTAGTAGTAAGCCTGCTATTTTCCGGCAAGCCTCTTATAATTGTTGTAGCGTATCTTCGCGAACTCCTCAGTCTTCTCAAGAAGCTCAGCGGCATGGTCCGGATACATCTTGTAGAGAGAAGCGAACCTCACCTCGCCCTTGAGGAAGTCCTGGAACTTGCTCCAGTCAGGCTCCTTGGAGTCGAGCGTGAACGGATTCTGGCCGGCCTCCGCGAGTTCCGGATTATATCTGTAGAGATGCCAGTAACCGCACTCGACAGCGAGCTTCTCCTCCTTCTGGCTGAGACCCATGCCGGCCTTGAGACCATGGTTGATACATGGCGCGTAGGCGATGAGGAGTGACGGGCCGTTGTAAGCCTCGGCCTCCTTGATGGCGTTGAAGTACTGAGCCGGAGATGCGCCCATGGCAATCTGTGCAACATAGACGTAGCCGTAACTCATTGCCATCATTCCCAAATCCTTCTTGCGCACCTTCTTTCCTGAAGCCGCGAACTTGGCGATAGCTCCGGCAGGAGTTGCCTTTGAGGACTGTCCGCCGGTGTTGGAGTAAACCTCGGTGTCGAGGACAAGGATGTTGACGTTCTCGCCGGATGCAAGCACGTGGTCGAGTCCGCCGTATCCGATGTCGTAAGACGCACCGTCACCGCCGATGATCCACTGACTGCGTGAAGGGATGAAGTGCTTGTACTCAAGCAGTGCCTTGCATGTGTCGCATCCGCATGCCTCCATGAGAGGGACGAGCCTGTCGGCAACCTCGCGGGTAATCTTTGCATCGTTCTTGTTCTCAAGCCATTGAGTGAAGAGTGCCTTCATTTCGTCTGAGCAGCAAGAGCATGAGAGACCCTGCTCCATGAGTTTCGCGACGGTTGCGCGCGCCCTATCTGAACCGAGCTTCATTCCGAGACCGAACTCGCAGAAGTCCTCGAACAGAGAGTTTGCCCATGCCGGACCATGACCCTGTGCGTTGGTGCAGTATGGAGTTGCAGGGAATGACGCTCCGTAGATTGAAGAGCATCCGGTGGCATTCGCGATCATCATGTGGTCGCCCCAGAGTTGTGTGATAGTCTTGATGTAAGGAGTCTCGCCGCAGCCTGCGCATGCGCCTGAGAACTCGAAGAGCGGCTGTGCGAACTGTGCGTTCTTCACGTTGCCTTCCTTGTTGAGGATGTTCTCCTTGTAGCCTACGTGCTCGTTAAGCCAATTGAAGTTCTCCTGCTCCTGGAGATCCTCCTGATATGAAACCATCTCAAGTGCCTTCTCCTTGGCAGGGCAGACATCAACGCAGTTTCCGCATCCCGTACAGTCAGCGACAGAAATAGAAAGCGCGTAGGTGTATTCCTTGAGCTGTGCCTTTCCTGCAGCCTTCTTAACGCTTGCCGGAGCCTTAGCCGCCTCGTCTGCAGTGAGGATGAACGGACGGATGGCAGCGTGAGGGCAGACAAACGCGCAGGTGTTGCATTGGATGCAGTTCTCGCTCTTCCACTCCGGAACCTTCACGGCCACGCCACGCTTCTCGTAAGCAGCGGTGCCGTTAGGCATAGTTCCGTCCTGGATGTCGATAAACTTGCTTACCGGAAGCCTGTCTCCGCACTGTGAGTTGACCTCGTCGGCTATCTCCTTCACGAACTCAGGCGCGAGACGATCCTTGTTCGGATTCTCGAACTTGGCGGTGATGTCCTTCCAGTCCGCAGGAATCTCGACCTTGGTGTACTCGCCTCCGCGGTCAACGGCAGCGTAGTTCATGTTCACGACATTCTCGCCTTTCTTGCCGTAGCTCTTGAGGATGGCCTGCTTCATATATGTCACGGCGTCCTCGTAAGGGATGATGTTCGTGATCTTGAAGAACGCGGACTGGAGGATGGTGTTGGTCCTTCCGCCGAGTCCGATTTCAGCGGCAATCTTTGTGGCGTTGATGATGTAGAGGGAAATGTTCTTCCTTCCGATGATGCCTTTCACGTGCTCCGGAATCCTTTCGAGGGTTTCCTTCTCGTCCCAGAGGCTGTTGAGCAGTAGGGTACCATTCGGCTTGATGCCGGCGAGCACGTCATACTTTGAAAGGTATGAAGGGACGTGGCAGGCAACGAAGTCAGGGGTTGACACGAGGTAAGGAGCCTTGATAGGGAGGTCTCCGAAACGCAGGTGCGAGCAGGTGTATCCGCCGGACTTCTTGGAGTCGTAGTCGAAGTAGCCCTGGGCATATTTCTGTGTGTGGTCACCGATGATCTTGATGGTGTTCTTGTTCGCGCCGACTGTACCGTCAGAACCGAGACCGAAGAACTTGCACTCGGTTGTGCCAGGCTTCATGATGGAGATTTCCTCCTTTACCGGGAGTGACTTGAAGGTCACGTCATCGACGATGCCG
>DJSA01000097.1:6856-11931 GCA_002438905.1 Bacteroidales bacterium UBA6346 | reverse complement strand
CCTTGATGTCGAGGTAGAGAGGTTCTCCGAGAGAGCCGGGCTCCTTGGTCCTGTCGAGAACGGCGATTCTCTTCACGCTCTTTGGAAGTGCCTTGAAGAAGTATTTTGCCGAGAACGGACGGTAGAGACGAACGATCATGAGGCCGACCTTCTTGCCTTCTTTCTCAAGATGGTCGATGGTCTCCTTGATTGTCTCAGTCACCGAACCCATCGCGATGATTACGTTCTCGGCCTCAGGGTCTCCGTAGTAGTCGAACGGGCGGTAGCTTCTGCCTGTAAGTTCGCTGATTTCGCCCATATATCTTGCAACAACGTCAGGAACTGCCTCGTAGGCTCCGTTGCATGCCTCGCGTGCCTGGAAATAGACGTCACCGTTCTGTGCGGAACCACGGGTTACAGGCGCGTCAGGATTGAGCGCACGCTCGCGGAACCTAGCGAGTGCCTTGGTGCTGATCATTTCTCTGAGCGCATCCTCATCGATCAACTCTATTTTCTGGATCTCGTGCGATGTGCGGAATCCGTCGAAGAAATGGATGAAGGGAATGCTTGACTTGATTGTCGAGAGATGTGCAACTGCAGCGAGGTCAAGAGCCTCCTGAACGGAAGCGGACGCGAGCATCGCGAATCCCGTCTGACGGCATGCCATGACATCCTGGTGGTCGCCGAAGATCGAGAGGGCGTGTGATGCGAGGGCGCGTGCAGAGACGTGGAACACGGTCGGAAGCTGCTCTCCTGCAATCTTGTACATGTTAGGAATCATCAGGAGAAGTCCCTGCGAAGCCGTGAACGTCGTGGTGAGCGCGCCAGCCTGGAGCGAGCCGTGCACTGCGCCGGCAGCACCGCCCTCAGACTGCATCTCAGTCACTTTCACGGTCTCTCCGAAGAGGTTCTTCTTGCCCTTCGCTGACCACTCGTCAACATATTCGGCCATAGTCGACGACGGCGTGATAGGGTAGATCGCCGCATGCTCACTGAACAGATAAGCGATGTGAGCGGCAGCGTAGTTTCCGTCACAAGTGACGAATTTCTTTTCGTTTGCCATAACTAATTAGTTAATAATGTTTTATAAAACGCATATAGTTTTGTTTTCAAAATATTTCCGTGTGCGTTAACGGAATCGCACGGAGACATTGCAAAGTTACTCAAAATTTGCCGTTATTGAAAATATTTTCCCAAGGCATTCCGTCATTTCATCGCGGTACATTCAAACTCAATATGCGATTCTGCGTATGAGCCCTGTCAGCGTGTTGCCCGGCCCTATTTCGGTGAATTCAATGGCTTCCACCGCCGGCACTCCGAGTTCCGCCGCGGCATCCGTCCTCATGTTTCTGATGGTCTGTGTCCACCTTACCGGATGTGTCAACTGCAGGAGCAGGTGCGTCTTGATTGTATCCGGATTCATAGTCGGCTCACCAAAAACGTTTTGATATATAGGGCAATGTGGAAAATGAATTCTTGTCTTGAGCAGTGCATTGTCAAACTCACGGCTTGCAGGTTCCATGAGGGGGGAATGGAAAGCGCCCCCGACCTGCAGCACGACAGTTCGTTTGGCGCCGGCTTCTTCGAGCCATTTGCAGGCCTCTTCCACGGCTGGCTTGTCACCGGAAATGACAGTCTGTCCATCGCTGTTGTAGTTTGCCGCAACGACTTCTCCGTACTTGCCCATTGTTTCCGCTCCGTCATTCGCGGCTCCGTTGCGGCTTACATCCGCGCATACTTGTTCTATGACAGATGGTTCCAGCCCGATGACTGCCGCCATTCCTCCCTGCCTCAATTCGCAGGCTTTCTGCATTGCCCTTGCCCGTGCCGACACGAGCCTCAGCCCATCGATGAACTGTAATGCCCCGCATACGGTAAGCGCAGAAAACTCTCCGAGCGAGTGTCCCGCGACCATGTCGGGCTGTTCATAGTCCAATGCCTTTATGACCGAATGGAGATAGACCGCAGGCTGGGTCACGTCGGTCCGTTTCAGCTCTTCTGCGCTTCCTTCAAACATTATGTCTGAGATTCTGAATCCGAGAAATTTGTTCGCAGTCTCGAACATCTCCCGGTAAGTGCCTCCCTTGTCGTAGAGATCTTTTCCCATTCCGGAAAACTGTGCTCCCTGTCCCGGGAAAACGTATGCGTGTTTCATTCCTTTATATTTTTATGTAGGTTCGGATTCATTTATTTCAGAACAATCCATAAACCGAATTCCACAGCAAAAATCGCGCGAACTTTCCGATGAGCAGAAGGAACATCGTCGCCCATGGGCGAGTCTTGTAGAATCCGAGGGCTATGGCGATGACGTCGCCTATGAATGGTACCCATGCGAGCAGTGCGAGCCAAACCCCGTATCTGTCAATCTTTGTCTTCTGCCTTTTGAGTGTCTCCGGTCTTACCTTGAACCACTTCTCGATCCAGTCCCACTTTCCGATCCACCCTATCCAGTAGGTCACCACGCTGCCGAGCCAGTTGCCGACAGTTCCCACCGCAAGACATCCGACCGGGTCCTTCGTCGCAGCCAGCACGGCGATGTAGAGGGCGTCAGAACTGAACGGAAGAATCGTCGCGGCGAGAAACGTCCCGATGAATAATCCAAACAGTCCAAGTGATTCCAGATTAAACATGTGTTATGAACTTTTCTTGATTCTGAAAGACTTCCGAAAGCGGAAGGCGGGAAACTCGACGCGATTTTTTTCATGAGCGGAGGGTTCCCGCCATCCGCGTGAATCTGTAACTCCCGCCTTTGTTATGTTACTTTCTCTTGATTCTGAAAAAATCGCTGACAAGTCCTCCGCATTCCTCCGCCAATATGCCTGAAACAACCTCCGTCTTCGGATGCAGCAGCGATGGCGTGAACTTCGTGAACCCGCGCTTGGGATCCGCCGCGCCATAGACAAGCCTGCCGACCTGCGCCCAGTTCATTGCTCCCGCACACATCGGACATGGCTCAACTGTAACATACAGAGTGCATTCGTCGAGATATTTCCCTCCCATGGCCTCGGTGGCCGCAGTCAACGCTATCATTTCTGCATGTGCCGACGTGTCGTGAAGCCTTTCCGTCATGTTGTGACCTCTTGCGATGACGCGCCCGTTCCACACGACCACAGACCCAATTGGCACTTCGTCCTCATCGAAGGCATAACGCGCCTCCTTCAGCGCCTCGTGCATATATCTTTCGTCTGCGAAAAAAATATTGTGATTATCTCCGTTCCGAAAGGTGTTGTCTTCTGATATCATAAATCCTCTCTGTGATTTTTGAAAATACAACTATGCGGGCTCCCTGCAATCCATTACGCGACTTTCTTACAGCGTGCCTTCACCGTCACCTGCGACATTATCACTCCTACAGCGCATACCGCCACTCCAATCCACTGCCTCAGATTAAGCAGTTCGTGCCCGCCTACCCATGCTATGATTGCAGACGCCACCGGAATCAGCGCCGTGAAGATGCTGGATTTCGCCACTCCGAGTTTCTTGATTGTTCCGACCCAAAGCGAGAAGGCGATGCTTGAACAGAGCACTGCGAGACAGAGAATCGGCCGCCATGTGTCCCAACTGAAATAGGCCTGTGGCGTGAAATTGTCGAATCCCTTGAAAATGAAGAACGGCAGCAGATATACCGAGCCTATGAGAAACTGATACATCACGATGTTCTGGCTGGTATAGCGGTCGCTCAGTTTTTTCGTTATGCTTGCATGGCAGACTTCCGCAATCACAGCTATGAGAAGAAATATGACCCCTACTATGAAATGCTCTCCCAATTCACCTTTGGCCATAGCCACGAGAACTATTCCTCCGAGAGAGAGGAATATTCCGATGATATTGACAAAATTGATTTTTTCACGAAAAAACATTACGCCGGCAAAAATCGAGAATATCGGTATTGTCGCGATAGTCATTGAACTCAATGTCGGAGAGCCGGTCATCTTGATTCCGTATGTCTCGAAAAGGAAATAAATGAAAGGCTCACAGAACGCGAGCAGCAGAAACCACGGGAGGTCTGTCTTCCGTATTCCGACTAATTTGCGTGTGACGGCATTAAATGCGAGCAGCAACAGCCCTGCAAGTAAAATCCGCACGAACACGAAATAGAAAATGGAAATTCCCCGGCCTATGAGACAATCTGACCAGATGTAGGACGCACCCCAAAGGGTTATTGCCGTAAGCGATATTATATATGTTAAAAGATTTCCCTTGAACTCCCTGCTCTTCATTCTTTCTTCATTTTTGCAGTTCCTTTCGTGGACGGATCTTCCGGAATTTCAGCCTCAACACGCCCCAGAAGGCCTCACCGAATATGCTTCCGCTCATCTTTGAAGTGCCTTCCTTGCGATCCACGAAGATGATCGGCACCTCCACAATCTTGAAACCGAGTTTGTAGCAGCTGTACTTCATCTCAATCTGGAATCCGTAGCCGTACATGCTGATTTTGTCTAGGTCAATTGTCTCCAGCACCCTGCGCCGGTAGCACTTGAACCCTGCCGTGGTGTCGTATACCTTCATTCCCAGCACCGTCCGCACGTATACCGAAGCGTAGTAGGACATTATCACCCTGCCTATGGGCCAGTTGATGACGCTGATCCCGTTGCAGTAGCGTGAGCCTATTGCCAGATCCGCTCCGCCCTCCGCGCAGGCCGCATAGAGTCTCGGAAGGTCGTTCGGATTGTGCGAGAAGTCTGCGTCCATCTCGAAGATGTAGTCATATTTCCGCTCGATTGCCCATTTGAATCCGGTAATGTACGCCGTTCCGAGCCCAAGTTTTCCCGCGCGTTCAATCATGAACAGCCTCTCCGGAAACACTTTCTGCAGCTCGCGTACAATCCCTGCGGTTCCGTCCGGCGACCCGTCCTCAATCACAAGCACATGATAGTCTCCTTCAAGACCGAACACCGCACGGATTATTTTTTCTATGTTTTCCCGCTCGTTATAAGTGGGAATGATGACCACTTTTCTGTCCATAACACCGGAATAAAAGTTAAACATCCTAAAGGAATCCGCAAAAGTAATAAAAAATCGGAAACATTTTTGATTCGATGCTTACGATTATTATATTTGTGCCGATATGAAATGTAAAAAACTGTCGATATGTC
>DJSA01000097.1:0-6843 GCA_002438905.1 Bacteroidales bacterium UBA6346 | reverse complement strand
TTGTATATGTTGAAGCCGATGGCAGGATTGGCTGCCGCAGCCTTGCTTGCTCTCTCCTGCGGAAACGGAGGAGAAGGGGCGGATAATCCGGATGCGGGATTTGTAGATTATGTTGAAGCCTACACGGGAGGGCTCGTTTCTGAGACGTCTTCCATTAAAATTGAGTTCGCATCGACTCCTGACACCTCGGTGCCGGCGGACGGACTCTTCAGTTTCTCTCCGTCACTCAAAGGTGAGGCTCGCTGGGTGGGATCAAAGATGATAGAGTTCGTTCCCGAGGAGGGACAGCTTAAGCAGGGGCGGGAATACCGGGGAAAGTTCTCGCTTGACAAGGTCTTCGGCGTTGAGGTCCCGAAGTTAAGGACCTTTGAGTTTACTTTCCGGGTGGCACCGAAGAGAGCATCGCTCGTAATTGATGGAGTGAAGATTCTCAGGCAGTCTCCGGAAATTACCTCCGTTGAGGGACGGCTTATGCTCAGCGAGAGTCTGCCGGAAGATGAGGTTGCACGGATGCTCTATCCCGATGGAGGCTCCGGGGCGGCTGAGGTCAGTCTAAAGGCAGGCTCTGAAGCCGGTGTGTATGAGTTCAGCGTGTCTCCGGTAAACAGACGTACGGAGGATGATAGGCTTACCATCGTTTTCGATGGACATTCCTCCGGGTTTGAAAAGACTGTTTCAGCAGAAGTCACAATACCGGGAACCGACGGCTTCAAAGTCTTGTCTGCCAAGAAGAATGACGGAGTGGAACCATATATTCAGGTGGTTCTGTCCCAGCCTCTTGACCCCCTTGCCGACCTTTCGGGAATGTTCATCCTTTCCGGAGACGGGCGCAGTTACTCGACTGCCGATGGAAACATAGTGCGTGTGTTTTATGAAAAGAAGACGCGTCCTTCAGACATTAGCCTTACTGTCTCAGAGGCGCTGAAAGACTGGTGTGGCGACCGTCTCGGTGCGGACTGGACTGCGGACTTCCGTTCCGATGAACTCAAGCCTGCCGTTCGTCTGCCCTATCAGGGAAACATTCTTCCGGACGACTCTGACCTGCGCTTCCCGTTCCTGGCCGTGAATCTTCGTGCCGTGGATCTGAAAGTGGTGAAAATCTACAGCGACAACGTCCTGCATTTCCTACAGGAAAATTCACTTGACGGCAACAGCGGGCTCCGTCGTTCCGGACGCCTGATTTATAGGAAGAAACTTTCTCTGGACACCAACCCTCAGACAGACCTGCATCAGTGGCAGAATTTCTCCGTAGACCTTTCCGGGCTCATGAAGCGTGAACCCGGGGCACTCTATCGCATATCCCTTTCCTTTGTTCAGGACTATTCTGTCTATGGCAAGAATGCCGTCACCCTCGCCTCGGAAGACGAAAGTCTGACGAAACTCGCCGAAGGCGAAATGACCGCAGCGGACGAGGCGGAATGGGATGTTCCGAATCCATATTACTACGACAACTGCTACGACTGGAATCTCTATGAATGGGAAGAGCGCGACAATCCGCTCAATCCTACCTATTATATGCAGTCGGATAGGTTTCCGAGCGTCAATCTGATGGCCTCGAACATCGGTGTCGTCGCAAAATCTGCCGGAAACGGGCGTATGTGGGTGTATGTTAACGATATACTTTCAACCTCACCGCTTTCCGGAGTGGAGATTTCGGCGTATAACTATCAGCTGCGAAAACTCGCGTCCGCAAAATCCGATGCAGATGGACGGGCGGAACTCTCGTTTGACGGTAAGCCTTTTGCCGTGGTGGCGAAGTCTGCCGATGCCGTGTCCTATCTCAAGGTCATCGACGGACAGGAGAATTCGCTCAGCCGCTTCGATGTTGGTGGAGAGACGGTGGAGAAGGGAATACGCGGATTTGTCTATGGGGAGAGGGGAGTGTGGCGTCCCGGAGACACTATGCACCTGACGCTGTTGGTCGAGTCTTCAGAAAAGGCGCTTCCGGCGGAGCATCCTGCTGTGCTGGAGGTTTATAGTCCTAAGGGGCAATTCTTTGCACGACAGGTCTGTCCCAAGTCCGTTGACGGATTCTATGTTTTTGAAGTCCCGACCTCAGAAAACGACCTGACCGGAACCTATCATGCCTACGCAAAGGTTGGCGGTGCCGCTTTCCACAAGTCGCTTCATGTCGAGAGCATAAAGCCGAACCGTCTCAAAGTGGCGCTCACGCTGCCTTCAAACGTGCTTGACGCCGATTCGTTGGCAACGTTCAGGCTCAGTTCGTCCTGGCTTACCGGGGCAGTCGCGTCTTCGCTTCCTGCAAAAGTTTCGCTGAAACTGACTCCCCGCAGAACGGCCTTCAGCGGTTTTGAAGGCTATATTTTCTCGAATCCGCTGTCCGAGTTCAACTCCTTGTCCTCTGAACTGCTAAGCACAACTCTCGACTCCCATGGCAACGCGGATGTTCAGGCACGTGTTCCGGCCGCACCGGATGCTCCCGGAATGCTGAACGCGACGTTTGTCACCCGTGTTTCCGAACCGGGAGGCAATGAAAGCATAGTCTCGCAGAATGCTTTGTGCTCACCTTTCCGTGCATACGTTGGGGTGCGCACTCCTTCTGCAAAGGACGGCTTTCTCGAAACGGACAAGGACTGGGCATTCAAAGTCTGCGCTGTGGACAAGGACGGGCATCGCGTTGACGGACACCGTCTTGAGTACCGCATCTGGAGGCTTGACAGCCGCTGGTGGTGGGAAAACGGTGGCGAAGGGCTATCGTCATACGTAAGAGGTTCTTCCGCGAAGGTTTATGCTTCGGGGCAACTCGTCTCCGGGCAGAATGATTCGGAAATACCTTTCAGGCTTGACTACCCTGACTGGGGCAATTTCCTTCTCTATGTCACGGACCTTGACAGCGGGCATTCTTCGGGGACGACTTTCCTCTGTGACTGGCCCAACTGGCGCGGTCGTGCGGACAGAGAGGATGGCACCTCCGCCTCAATGCTGACGTTCTCCCTTGACAAAAAGTCCTACATGGTCGGGGAAGAGGGAACGCTCTACATTCCTGCCGCAAAGGGGGCGCGGGCACTCGTGTCTTTTGAAAATGACAGCAGGGTGATTTCCTCTTCTTGGGTGGAGACTTCAGCAGATTCCGAGACTCCGTTCCGCTTCGTTGTTACAGAGGACATGGCTCCGAACTGCTATGCGCACGTCACTCTGCTCAATCCTCACAAGCGAACCTCCGAAGGCCAGCCCCTGCGGCTCTATGGTGTCCAGCCGGTGCTTGTCAGCAATCCTCTCTCGCATCTTGAACCCTTGTTGGAAGTTCCGCAGGTTATACGTCCGCAGGAGGAGTTCGAGATTCGTGTGCGTGAAAAATCCGGCAGGCCGATGACCTACACGCTCGCGATTGTTGACGAGGGACTTTTGGACCTCACAGGCTTCCGCACTCCGGATCCGTGGGCAGCAATGAACCGAAGGGCTGCGCTCGGGGTGAAGACATGGGATATATATAATAATGTATTGGGTGCACACGGAACCACATTCGCGTCGATGTTCAGCATCGGAGGTGACGAGGACGTGAAGATTGACGGCACGGTGCGGGACAACCGTTTCGAGCCGGTTGTGAAATTCATCGGGCCGTTTACCCTTAAGCGCGGTGAAAATGTGCATAAGGTGACGCTTCCGATGTATGTCGGTTCGGTTCGAGTGATGCTTGTAGCCGCTCACGATGGGGCATACGGCTCTGCCGACAAGACTGTACCGGTGCGTTCACCGCTGATGGTCCTGTCGACGCTCCCGAGGACATTGGGGCCGGGCGAGAAAGTGACGGTGCCGGTGAATGTGTTCGCGATGGAAGACTCCGTGCGTGATGTTGAGGTCTCAGTCTCTGCCGACGGACCGCTGCGTTTGTCAGGCTCCGGGACGCGCTCCTTGAGATTCGACGCGGCCTCGGCATCTGGGGCGGCTTCCGGCGCGTCCTCCTCCGACAAATTAGTCACATTTGACTTCAGAACTTCAGCAACGGAGGGCACGGCCCATCTGAAAGTGACGGCCAAATCCGGAAACTACACTGCGGAAGAAAATCTGAGCATAGAAGTGCGCAATGCCAATCCGGCCGTTATTTCTGTCCGGCGGGCGGTGCTTCAGCCGGGGCAGGAGTCTGCATTCGACTGCCCGGGTGGTTCGGCGGACGGAGAGTATAACATATTTGAAGTAAGTTCATTCCCTTCAGTTGATATTAACGGGGCATGGCTTTATATGAAATATTACCCCCATTCCTGCACCGAGCAGCTCTGTTCCAAGGGCATAACCCTGCTGTCGCTGCTTCCGCAGTTTGATGGGGAGCGCCGCGATGAGGCGAACGGGATTGTTTCTGACATCCTGACCGAGCTTTATTCCCGTCAGCTTTCGGACGGAAGCTTCGTGATGTGGCCTGGCAGCACGCTCATCAACCTCTGGGCAGACGCCATGGCAGGGCATTTTCTCGCTCTTGCCTCAAACGCTGGATTTTCCGTGAACGGTGGAGTCTTCGGGGCATGGAGAAACAAGGTGAAAAAATATGTGAACGCCTATAAGGCTCTCGGTGATGAGTATGATGAACTCGCCGCGTACGACCTGTATGTCCTTTCCCTTTCCGGAAACGCGCAGGACGGCCCTATGAACCGTCTTCGCGAATCCTCTGTGCTGCATGGCTGTGCCCGTAACCTGCTTGCGTCAGCGTATTCGCTTTCCGGCCGCAAGGCTGTGGCTCAGGAACTTATTTCCGGGCATTCCTTGTCTCCAAATGCGGCACAGTCGAAAAAATCGTCCGGCAAGGCGGCATCCGCGTCTTTGCAGCCGTCACAGAATGAGTCCATGTTTTTCGGTTCACGTTTGCGTGATGATGCCATAGCCCTTGAGGCAAATTTGCTTGCCGGCAATCTCGGTGCGGCGATGGAGCTTGCATCTCTCGTCGCCGACGGTTTTGCGAAAGAAAGCTATACGACACAGACCACGGCATTTGCAGCTTCAGCCTTGGCTCGAATGGCCGGGCTCACGGACAGGGAAGCGATGGCTTTCAGATATGAATGCGCGTTCGGAAATGACGGCGCTAATGCGGAGACTGTGAAGTCGGCAGGCTCCATGTGGACAAGAAATGTGGTTCAGGGCGCGACTACGGTGACGCTCAGGAACACGTCAAAGGGAGTCTTGTATGCAAGCCTTGCATCCAGGGCGGTTGTTCCGGCCGGGACTCCTGTCAAGGCGGCCGCGTCCGGCGTTTCGCTCTCTGTCGTGTATCGTGATATGGACGGGAATGTTATCAATCCGGAATCTGTTTCTCAGGGGACGGATTTCACCGCAGACGTGACTGTTCGCAATGGCAGTGCCGCAGCAGACTTGAGAAATCTTGCTCTGTCGGTGCCTGTGCCGTCTGGCTGGGAAATTTACAACAGCCGCCTGTTTGAAGGCGAGACGGATATTTCTGCCCGCTACACAGCGTGCGACATCCGTGACAGCGAGGTTCGCTGGTACTTCGATCTTCCGCGCTCGTCCGTCAAGACTTTCTCCGTCCGTCTCTCTGCCGCCTACCCCGGTGAGTTCATCCTTCCGTCAGTCTCCTGCGAGGCCATGTACGACAACTCCGTCTTCGCCCGCACCGCATCCGGTACGGCAAGGGTGACGATGCTGTCCGGAACGGATTCAACGCCGTCGGTGGATTCCTCTGACCTGGGGCAGGCAGATAACATTCCTGTTGCGGCGTATTGAGGCATTCCCCTCATATAAGAGGATGCTTTCGCGAGGTCTTTTGCGGCGCAGGCAGCTCCCGGAACAGTTCTCTGGACTGTTCTCGGGACAACTCTCCGGGCGGTTCTCCGGGCGGTTCTCCGGGCAGCCTGACGGCGAAAGTCAAAGGCGAAATTCTGCTCCTGGGGCATGATCGGAGGAGGCAGGCGGCCGCGGCTTTGTTCTTGTTTTGTCTTGCCGTCCTCACGCTGTACCTATTCTGCCTGCCGCGTGACCTTTTTCCCGATGTTCCTTACTCGACCGTCGTTGAGGCTCGTGGAGGAGAACTCCTCGGTGCCCGCACAGCTGATGACGGGCAGTGGCGTTTCCGCCCATCGGACACCATACCGGAGCGCTACGCCGTATGCCTTGTCCAGTTTGAAGACAGGCATTTCTACACTCACCATGGGATCAATCCGGCCGCTATAGCCCGTGCCGCCCTTCAGAACATCCGCTCCGGCCGCACCATCAGCGGCGGCAGCACAATTACCATGCAGGTCATCCGGCTCAGCCGCGCCGCCGGGGCGCGAACCGCAATGAGCCGCTCAGCCAAGGGACAAGGCAATTCGGCGGACATTCATCCGGATGCGGTTCAGATTCCGAAACGCACATTAGGGGAGAAGATTATCGAGGCCTTTCTTGCCGCCCGTCTCGAACTGCGATGCACAAAAGAGGAAATACTGTCTCTGTATGCTTCCCACGCCCCGTTCGGCGGCAATGTCGTCGGCATCGAAGCCGCATCCCGCCGCTATTTCGGCCGTCCTGCATCCGAACTCTCCTGGGCCGAGGCGGCCACGCTTGCCGTTCTTCCCAATTCACCTTCGCTCATTCATCCCGGGCGTAACCGCGCCGCCCTCGAACGGAAGCGCAACCGTCTTCTCACACGCCTGTATAATATAGGTGTAATCGACTCTATGACCTTCTCCCTATCCTGCGAGGAACCCTTGCCCGACCAGCCGCAGCCTTTCCCCGACTGCGCTCACCATCTCGTCGAGCGGTACTGCCGGACGAACCCGGGAGAAATTGTCCGCACGGGCATAGACATATCACTTCAGCATCATCTGGAAGCCCTTACAAACCGTTGGAACGACGAATTTTCACGCATCGGAATCCGTGACATTTCGGCGGTCATCGTCG
>DJSA01000149.1:13183-14746 GCA_002438905.1 Bacteroidales bacterium UBA6346 | reverse complement strand
GTGAGGGGCTTGACCTGAGGGGGATGCGTGTCGCTGTCTCGGGTTTCGGAAACGTCGCCTGGGGAACGGCGAAGAAGGCTGTTGAACTTGGCGCGAAGGTGGTCGCAATCTCCGGCCCCGATGGCATCGTTGAGATTCCTGAGGGAATGACACCGGAGCAGATTTCCTATATGCTTGAACTTCGCGCGTCCAACAATAATGTGGTGGAACCGTTCGCTCATAAGTTCCCGGGCACGGTCTTCACTCCGGAAAAGAAGGCATGGAGCGTGAAGTGCGACATCGCGATGCCGTGCGCGTTCCAGAACGAGATGACTGAAGATGATGCCCGTGAACTGATTGCAAACGGAGTGAGGCTTTGTGCTGAGGTCTCCAACATGGGGTGTCAACCTGGTGCAATCGCCGCCTTTCAGAATGCCGGCATCATGTTCGCGCCGGGCAAGGCCGTGAATGCGGGAGGAGTGACGACTTCCGGTCTGGAGATGACCCAGAACGCGATGCACATCTCATGGACAGCCGCTGAGGTGGATGCAAAGTTGCGTGAAATCATGCACAGCATTCACGAGACCTGCGTCGCGCACGGGACGGAGCCGTCAGGATATGTGAACTACGTCAAGGGTGCCAACATTGCAGGTTTCATGAAGGTTGCCCGCGCGATGCTTGAGCAGGGAGTTATATAATCTATACCGTCAACAGTATTATCACCCCGCAGACTCCGATGTAGCCATAGACGACTTTGCTGAAGAGTTTTGCGGGGATATGTCTGAATACCAGTGCTCCGACGGCCGTGCCTATGGCAATGCCGCCGAGTCCGGTGAGGTAGTCTATGCCCACGGTCCGCGTGAGATAGCCGCTGCCAGCCCGAGTGATGGTCATCATCGCGTTGCCGAGCAGCAGGTAGGTCTGTATCATTGCCATATAGTGTTCCTTATCAGGTTCAGAAGACATGAAATAGAGCACAGCCGGCGGGCCCTGCATCCCGAAGAAACCTCCGAGCAGCCCGCTGACCGCGCCGGCACCGATTTGTGCCGGGACGCCCGGGCGGATGTGGATTTTCTCGCTTAACAGGAAATAAAAGCTCGTCAGGATTAGAACCGCTCCGAGAATCCGCCGCAGAACCACATCGTTGATGCCCCTGAGCGAAAATACTGCAGCTGTCGAGACCACGGCGAAGGTCAGCAGCATCGGCCACAGCCGCTTCCAAGATATATATTTCCTCATCCTGAATGTTATGAACAGCGACGTTGTCATGGCAAGCATGCCGCTTAGCGTCGTAGCCTCAGCATAGCTGTTTGTCAGAAAGGGAAGCACGGTCATGATGAATATGCCGAAGCCGAACCCGGTCGTCCGCTGGATGAAACTTGCCCCTATGCAGAGCAGAAATATATACAAGACATTGATTGTCATAACGGTCATTAGCCAAATCTTGCACAAACTTAACGAAAAATCCAATGAATGTCAACACGAGTTTTGCAGTTTGACAAAAAATCACTAACTTGCACACGAAAATGGGAAATGCATCTGTCATATCTGTGATGTCCATGCGAATGCAACGCTAAGTTGCAT
>DJSA01000149.1:12871-13160 GCA_002438905.1 Bacteroidales bacterium UBA6346 | reverse complement strand
ATTGTTTTTCTTGTGTCCGTAATCGTACGGGATGTGCGACCGGAATGAAATCTTCAGAAAATCTTTTTTCTTTACGATGATTCTCGTATTGTATGCTCCTCTTTGCGTGCAGGAAAGGGAAAATATGGATTATGCAGAAACACGAATATATTTATAGTCATAGATTTGAATTTGAAATCGGGGAGTCTTTGCCTTCCTTGAAGATTGTTTTTCACACCTCGCCTCTTATGGAGGGGCAGTCTCTGCGTAATGCGGCATGCGACAGGAAAGTCGTGTGGATTTGTCATGC
>DJSA01000149.1:12544-12836 GCA_002438905.1 Bacteroidales bacterium UBA6346 | reverse complement strand
CTGACGGCCAATTCGGATGCGGAAGACTGGTGGCCCGGACTCGTAGGAAAGGGGAGAGCATTGGATCCTGACAGATATTTTATAGTATGCGTCAATATGTTGGGCTCGTGCTACGGATCGTCCGGACCCTCTGACATGAAGCCTGACGGCAGTAGGCCTTATCTTCTTGATTTTCCGGAGGTTACTGTACGCGATATGGTGAAGGCCAATATCCTGGTCCGAAAACATCTCGGGATCGGGAGGATTGACTTTCTACTTGGCAGTTCCATAGGCGGGTTCCAGGCGGTCGAGT
>DJSA01000149.1:2631-12487 GCA_002438905.1 Bacteroidales bacterium UBA6346 | reverse complement strand
TGGCGACATCGGCGAGAGTTACCCCATGGCTCACGGCCTGGGAAGAGGCGCAGCGGATGGCTATTGAGGCTGACCCTACATTCCGGCATCCGGAACTCTTGCTTGAAAGGGGCGGCGGTGAGGAGGCTTCGGGGCTGTCTCATTCAGAAATTTCCGAATCGCGCGCCTCTGCCTTTCTCCGGGGTGGACAGGCGGGGCTGAAGGCGGCCCGCGCCGTGGCGNNNNGCAGCTATGCCGGCTACAACGCGACTCAGGCCGAGAGCGGTGACGACACGCTCTTTGCCGGACGCGCCGCTTCATACGAGCGTTATCAGGGTCAGAAACTCGCCTCCCGCTTTGACGCCTATTCCTATTGGAGCCTGTCGCTTTCCGTTGACAGTCACAATGTCGGGCGCGGCCGCGGGGGAGTGGCTGCCGCGCTGTCGTCAATAAGGGCAGCGGTGACGGTAATCGGCATTGACAGTGACGGCTGTTTCCCTCCCAGTGAAGTGCGCGAAATGGCCTCGCACATACGCGGCGCGGAGTATGTTGAAATCACATCGGCATTCGGGCATGATGGCTTTCTTCTTGAGAATGAACAGATTGGCCCAGTCATCTCCCGCGTTCTTGCTTCTGTGGAGAAACCGTTGGAAGCAAAAAAAGTTGATCAATAATAAAATGAATATATGCAAGTCTTGAAATTCGGCGGCAGCTCGGTAGCAAATGCCGCAAACATGAAAAAGGTCGCGGCCATAGTGAACGCTGCGGTTGAAAGGGATCGCACCATTCTGGTATGCTCGGCAATCAGCGGCTTCACGGATGCCCTGATACGCATCGGACATCTTGCGGCATCCGGTGACAGCGGATATAAGGCGGTCATCGATGAGTATGAACGGCGCCATATCGACATGCTGCGTGAACTGCTCCCGATAGAGAAACATGAAGAACTTACGGAAATATGCTTGGGATATTTCGCCTCCGTCCGCAGCATCGCCCAGGGCGTGTTCCTGCTCGGTGAGCTCAGCCAGACCAGCCTCGATTCGTTAATGTCTTTCGGAGAATTGCTTTCGACGAGAATAATCGCCACTAAGCTCGCCTCTGTCGGGATTTCGACGAAATGGGTTGATGCGCGTCGGTTGATACGAGTGGAGAAACGGGTCTCGCTGCCTGAGACGGCGGCAACGGCTGCACCTGTTGCTCCTGTTGTGGATGTCCATGCGATGGAGGCCAATGTGACTGCACTGATCGAATCCAATCCGATTATATCGCTTTTCGTCGTTCCGGGATTTATCGCCACCGATCCATCCGGACGCACTGCCACGCTCGGTCGGGGAGGCTCCGACTACACGGCATCATTGCTGGCTGTATGCAGCGGGGCACGTCTTCTAGAGATCTGGACTGATGTCCCCGGGATGATGACTGCAAATCCCAGGCTTGCTCCGGCGGCGCGCACCATACGCAACATTTCCTACCGTGCGGCTCTCGAACTTTCTCATTTCGGAGCTAAGGTGATATATCCTCCGACGATACAGCCCGTTGTCGCCCGTGGTATCCCGATATATGTCAAGAACACTTTCGATCCGTCATCTCCCGGCACGCTGATAGAAAAGAACCCACCGCGAAGCAAGGACAAGGTCATCGGTATTTCAAATTCTGACAACATCGCGCTTCTGTCTCTCGAAGGCAGCGGAATGGTCGGTATTCCGGGTTTTTCGAGCCGTCTTTTCGACACTCTCAGCCGCAGCGGAATCAATATAATCCTCATCACCCAGGCTTCGTCTGTCCACACGATGTGCATCGCAGTCTCAGAATCCGATGCCGGCAAGGCTAAGGAGGCCGCGGACAGATGCTTCGCATACGAAATCTCGCTTGGAAAGCTCAACCCTCTGAAAGTGGAGAAAGGCTATTCCATACTCTGTCTTGTCGGGGATGACATTATGGCTCAATATGGCACGACGGGCAGGCTGCTTTCCGCTCTTGGACGGCACAGCGTGCAGATCCGAGCAATCGCGCAGGGCTCGTCCGAAAGAAATGTCTCGGTGATCGTGGCTTCGGCAGACGTGCCTTCTGCTGTACGCCATATCCATGAGGAATTTTTCGAGACATCGTCAGTCCGCGACATAAACCTCTTTATTGCCGGCTTCGGTACGGTGGGGAAGGCTCTTGTCGAGATCGTCAGTTCGCGACGTGACGACATCATGGCGAGGACAGGCAAGCGCATCAATGTCATTGGAATAAGCAACAGCAGGAGATATGTTCTTACACCGGAGGGAATTGACCTTTACTCATGGAGTCCTGCCGGGAATGTCGGATGCGAGGGAAAGACGGAGTCTGTCAGAGCAGTGGACGCTTTGCTCAAGAACGGGGAATCCGCTGCGGATGACGCTTATTTTGAGGCTCTTGCAGGTGTGTCCATGGAAAATTCCGTGTTTGTGGACTGCACTGCAAGTTCAGACATTTCCTACAAGTACGTCAACCTTTTCAGACGCGGTTACTCTGTGGTGGCTTGCAACAAGATTACCTTCTCGGCCCCGTTTGAACAATATTCGGCTCTGAAGACGGCCGCCTTGGAAACCGGTGCCTCCCTGAGATATGAGACTACGGTTGGGGCTGCTCTCCCGATTCTGGAATCCGTACGGCGCTGCATCAACTCGGGAGACAAAATCCACTGCATCGAAGCCGTGCTTAGCGGTACAATGAACTATATTTTCAGCACTTACTGCGGAGGGCCTGCCTGCGGCTCGGAACTGACTTTCGCACAGGTGGTCCGCAATGCTCAGAAGGCCGGCTACACAGAGCCGGATCCGCGGCTTGACCTGAGCGGACGCGATGTGCTGCGCAAACTCCTCATTATGGCCCGCGAGGCTGGAATACCTGAGGATGAAGCGGACGTGGAGTCCGTACCGGTACTTGCTCCCGAGTACTTTGACGGTAAGGTTGATGCATTCTACAAGATGCTGGAGGACAATGAATCCGAGTTCTCCGCACGCTGGAAGACTGCTGCTGAAAAAGGCTACAGGCAGCGTTTTGTCGCAAGTGTCAAGGCTTTGCCGGGCGGTGGATACAGATGCAGCATGGGGCTTAGGGACGTTTCTCCTGCGCATCCTCTCTACAATCTTTGCGGAACGGACAATTCCGCCATAATTACCACGGACTTTTACCCTTCTCCGCTTGTCATCCAGGGGGCTGGTGCCGGCGCGTTCCAGACCGCGAGCGGAATATTAAATGACATACTTCAATAATTCTTCAACGATGAAAAAATATAAATTCGAGACACTTCAAGTGAGGGCTGGGCAGGAAATAGACCCGGTGTCAAAGGGGACTGCGGTCCCGATCTATCAGAGCAGCGCATATGTCTTTGACGACATGCAATATGGGGCGGATATTTTTGCACTCAGGCGTGCCGGCAACATCTACACCCGCCTTCAGAATAGCACTTCCGATGTGTTTGAGAAAAGGATGGCGGCATTGGAGAATGGTGTCGCGGCGGTTTCCACGGCATCGGGACAGTCGGCGGTCTTTCTCAGCATAACAAACATCTGCGGTCCGGGAGACAACATCGTGGCCCAGCCATATCTCTACGGCGGGACTTTCACCATGTTTGAGGTGACTCTCCGCGACTTCGGCATAGATGTCCGTATTGCAAAGTCTGACAGCGCCGAGGATCTCGCAGCCTTGACGGACGGCAGGACAAAGGCCATATATCTCGAAAATCTCGGTAATCCTGCGTTTAATGTTCCTGATTATGAGCCCATTATAGAAATGGCGCATAAAAAGGGAATATGTGTGATCGTCGACAATACGTTCTCTTGCGGAGGCTATCTCTTCCGTCCGATTGAATGGGGTGCCAACGTTTCTGTTCACTCCGCTACGAAGTGGATCTGCGGGCATGGGACGACTCTCGGAGGCGTGGTCGTCGACGGCGGAAATTTTGAATGGACGAAAGAGAAATATCCGCAGCTTGCCGCTCCGTCCGAGTCGTATCACGGGATCATATATAAGGATGTGTTCGGCCCCGCTGCATTTGCCGGGAGGGTGAGGGTTGACGGACTTCGCAACATCGGTCCCGCCCAGTCTCCCTTTGATGCGTTTCTGCTTCTGCAGGGACTTGAAACGCTGTCGCTTCGTGCCGAACGCTGCTGCGCCAATGCGCTGGCCGTGGCGGAATTCCTTGAATCGCATCCGGCTGTTGAATCCGTGAATTATCCGGGTCTCAAGTCAAATCCTTATCATAAACTTGCATGCAAGTATCTTCACCATGGTTTCGGAGGTGTGCTCACTTTCCGGGTGAAGGGCGGATTCGATGCCGCTGCGGAACTTGTCGGACGTCTCGAACTGATTCTGCATGTCGGCTCCGTCGGTGACAGCAAGTCCTTGATTGTACATCCTGCCTCCACCACCCATTCGCAGCTGAATCCGTCGGAGCAGGTAGCCGCCGGCGTATATCCGAACATGCTGAGGCTTTCGGTCGGGACGGAGAATGTCGATGACCTTATCGATGATCTTCGCGGGGCACTTTGACGGACCGGATAATGGCCGGAGTGCGGTCCGGAGAACTAGGTTGAGAACAGAATGTTTCGGCAATCGAAAAATGCGATTGCCGTTATGGAAAAAATGACTAAATTTGCAGCCTTTATGTCCACGAGGGCTGCAAATTTTCGTTTGTCGGACACATATCCTCGAACAGTTGCCTTCAGGATATGGGGATGCTCATATTGACCATAAAAATAGTAAACACATAAACAGATGAGTGACAAGAAACTCAACCTAAAGTACGTGGTGTGCCTTCCGATTGCACTAGTACTCTTCGCTTTCCTCTGGTTCTTCCCGATTGAGCCTGTGACCATTGGAAACCTCACGTTCGGCTACAGCCTCTTCTTCGGCGATGGTGTTCTGTCGCAGGTGGAAGTGAGGGTCATTGCCTTGTTCGTCCTCGCGGCGATGTTCTGGATTTTCGAGATCATCCCGACCTGGTGTACCTCCACGATGATAATCGTGCTCATGCTCCTGACCGTTTCCGACCAGGCGGCGTTCACCTTCGCTTCCGATGCTAATGTCGGCAGCCTCATCAGTTACAAGTCAATACTCGCAACATTTGCCGAACCTACGGTAATGCTGTTCCTCGGCGGATTCGCGCTGGCTCTCTGTGCCACCAAGGTCGGTCTTGACGCGCAGCTCGCACGCATCCTCATGGCTCCTTTCGGAACCAATCCTAAGATGGTGCTGCTCGGTTTTCTTATGGTCATTGGGCTGTTCTCCATGTTCATGAGCAACACGGCAACTGCTGCCATGATGCTCGCGTTCCTTGCCCCGGTGCTCAGGTCGCTTCCTGACGAGGGCAGCAAGATAGGACTTGCATTGGCGATTCCGATTGCGGCGAACATAGGAGGTATCGGAACCCCTATCGGAACCCCTCCGAACACCATCGCGCTGAAGTATCTCAACGAGCCTTCGTTCATCGAGACCATCAACGGCAAGCTCGCGGCCGCCAACGAGGCTCTCGGCACGGCGTTCGAGCCCATCGCCCGCATCGGTTTCCCAGAGTGGTGCTCCGTGATGGTGCCTTTCGCCATTGTAATGCTCTTAATTTCATGGGCTATGCTTCTCATTGTCTTCCCGTTCAAGGTAGACAAGATTGAGCTCAAGATAGAGGGTCAACCGAATAAGGACAAGAGTTATTGGATCGTGGTCGCCACGTTTGTAGTTACAGTTTTTCTGTGGATGACGGAGAAGCTCCACGGTCTTAATTCGTATGTGGTGGCGATGATTCCTGTCGGTGTGTTTGCCGCTACCGGTGTGCTCGGCAAGAAGGAACTCAAGTCGCTTGATTGGGATGTGCTCTGGATGGTTGCCGGAGGATTCGCGCTTGGACTTGGACTCAATAAGACCGGACTTGCAACTCATCTTGTCGAGGCAATTCCGTTCGGACAGTGGATGCCGCTGCTCGTTCTCGTCGTGGCAAGCCTTCTCGCATACGCGCTTTCAAACTTCATCTCCCACTCGGCGGCTTCGGCCCTTCTTATTCCGATTCTTGCCGCTGTCGCGATTGGAATGGCCGGAACACCTGGCTTCGAGGGAATGGGTGGTGCCGCAACGCTCATTGTCACCGTTGCCGTGACCTGCTCGCTTGCCATGCTCTTCCCGATTTCGACTCCTCCTAATGCCATCGCACACTCTACCGGGCTCATAAAGACGAAGGATATGGCGCTCACGGGAGCGATTATCGGCGGCGTGGGCATTGTCCTGCTGTATTTGATTATGATATTCATTGGGCTGCCTAAATTCTGACGGAATCCGAATAAGAAGCGGATTGCTGCGTTATCCGTCTTCTTGTTCAAATTCCTTTATCTCAGTATAATTAGAATGAGAAAGATTTTATCAAATATTATTTGCACAATGGCACTTCTGAGCGTTTCAGCAAGTGCCATTGCTGCGGTTGGCGGTGATGGTGCTTCGGACCCCGCTCGTGTTGATGATGTTAAGGCTGAGCCGAAGGGCGGGGCTGTGAAGGAGCATCTCCAGAACCATTATAAATTCTACGGATTCGTCCGTAATTATATGACATACGATTCCCGCGAGTCGGTGGCAGGTACTGGCGATTTGTTTTTCTATCTGCCCAAGGATCGCAATCTCAACGGCGCGGGTGAGGATTTGAATCAGAAAAATTCCTTCCGCTTCCTCGCTATTACTTCACGTGTAGGCGTGGATGTGTCTGGCTATCGGATTGGGCGCACGTCTATGGGTGCGAAGATTGAGGCGGACTTCTATGCCGGGCTTTCCGGGGTGACGGGCACGGCTACCCTTCGTCTTCGTCAGGCATATCTTACCCTCGGGTGGAAGGACCTTCCGATCTCCGGTGGGCATCGGGCAAACGTCGGGATCAAGATAGGGCAGGCATGGCATCCGATGGCGGCTGACCTGTGCCCGGTGTTCACGCTTGAGGTTGGCACCCCTTTTGGCCCGTTCAGCCGCACGCCTCAGTTGACGATGGATGCCGCCCTTGGAGAGCATTTCACGCTTACAGCCTCGGCTCTGTGGCAAATGCAGTACACCTCGACCGGTCCTGACGGCGCCTCGGCAAACTACATGAAGTACGGCTACACCCCGGAGGCATACCTCGGCGCCACTCTCAAGTTCGGCGGGTGGTTGGCAAGAGCCGGTGTGGATGTGCTAAGTATCAAGCCGCGTACAACCGGAAAGGGCGGATTCTACGAGACTCCGGAAGGCGCATCGGAGCCGGTTTGGAAATCAACAACGGTGAAGGTCTCAGACCGCATAACCACTGCCTCTCCCTTTGTCTATATGCAGTATGTCAAAGGCAAGCTGGCTCTCAAGGCGAAGACAATCTACGCTCAGGCCGGCGAACATTTCAACATTCAGGGCGGCTACGGCATTACGAAGAAATTCGATGGCGAAGGGCAGGACGGCCACTACGAATACACCCCGACACGTTCATCTTCATCATGGTTCACAGTTTCTTACGGAAAGAAGTGGGTACCGATGCTGATGGTCGGATATTACAAGAATTTCGGAACTTCAGAAGACCTCTATAGCGCTTCGGGCGATGGCTCCGTTCTGGAATCTGACTTCTATTTTGCCAAGAACAGCTTCAAGAATCTAAACCAGCTCTACCGAATCTGCCCAGCTCTCGTCTGCAATTTCGGCAAGCTCTCCATCGGACTCGACTACGAGTTCTCCGGTGCGCAGTTCGGCACCCCAAAAGAGATGGAGTCAAAGGGCACAGACGACAAGATAGTCATCAAAAAGTACTACAATTCCAGAGGACTTGCCACAGAGGGGCTTCATTGGGTGTACAGCCACCGCGTTCAGTGTATGGTGAAGTTTACTTTCTGACGTTGCTTCTTAGATGGCCATTACGTAAGTCACGATGTACCAAGTGTATGCCGCGTAGCACAGAAGCATTATCACAGCTTCTGCACGGTTGATTTTGCCTCGGAATCCGAAAAGCAGCGGGAGTACGGCAGCGAGAATCATAGCGGCATAGTCCACGAGTCCTATTTTGCCGGTGTTCAGCGGCGTAATTAGAGATGCTGTGCCAAGAATCATCGTCGCGTTGAAGATGTTGGAGCCGATGATGTTACCCAATGCCATGTCTGTGTCCTTCTTCAGGGCTGCAGTTATCGAAGCCGCAAGCTCTGGGAGCGAAGTTCCGCAGGCGAGAAGGGTTATGGAGATGAATGCATCGCTGACCCCGAGCTTCTTTGCAATGGCAACGGCTTCGTCAACAAAGAAATTGGAACTTACTATCAATGCCGCGAGACCTCCGAGTATACTTAGAACTGCAAACCACATGCTTTGACGCCAGTTTTCTTTTTTGATGATCTTATCGTCTGTGGATCTCACCTCCGGCTCCGCATTCTCCATCGTATCCGAAGTCTCGGCCCTGGACCCTGCCTTGCCGCGCCTAAGTGAGATAGCCATGAATGCGGCGAAGAAAACCAGCAACACAGCGCCGTCCAAACGACCAAGCAGCGGTTCTCCGCCAACAAAGAAGTTGTAGACCAGCAGCATCAACAGAACGGAAACCCCGATGCAGAATGGAATTTCGAACTTCATGTTTTCCCGTGATACCGCAACTGGGGAGAACAATGCCGTAAGTCCGAGTATGGCGAAGACATTGAATATATTTGAGCCTACGACATTTCCAATCGCGACTTCAGAATTTCCCCCGATTGCGCCTACCGTACTTACCACAAGTTCCGGCAGCGATGTGCCGATTCCTACAATGACGGCACCTATGACAAAACTCGACACCCTGCACTTTTTCGCCACTACGACGGCTCCGTTCACAAGAAAATCCGCTCCGAGCACAATCCCGGCAAGCGACAGAATCAATATAATATATTCCATATCACTATAATTTTTTGCCAATAATAAGAAAAAGTTGTTAACAAATTGTTAAATTCCCTGTGCGGCGGGGTATTCTCCGAGGACTTTCAGATCCCTCATGAGCGGACGTGCAGCGGCTAGGGCCTGGCGGTAGCGCTCGAAGGTGTCGAAGCGGATGTCAATGTAGAAGAAATACTGCCACTCCTGACCGGGGATGGGGAGTGACTGAATTCGTGTCAGGTTTATGTCGTAGAATGAAAGAATGGTCAGAATCTGGGCCAAGGAACCGGGCTTATGAGGAAGTGTGAAGCAGAGAGATGCCTTCGTGATCGCTGCATCGGAGACAGTTATACTGCCATCGAGGACCAAAAAGCGCGTGAAATTCTGTCTGTAGGTCTCAATGTCGGTCGCAAGTATTTCAAGGGAATTCTGCTCGGCCGCGAGACGGGATGCCACGGCGCCGACTCCCTTAATTTTTCCTGATGCGATCTCAATCGCGCTCTTGGCCGTGTCTTCTGACTCCACCATCTTGATCCACGGGCAATTACGTTCAAAGAATTGGCGTGTCTGGTTGATCGCCATATAGTGGGTCCGCACTTCTCTGATGTCATGGATGTCCTGCCCGGGCAGTGCCATGAGATTTTGATGTATGGGGATGTAAATTTCGCCCTTGATCTTATGTGGGTTGGCTCTGAGCAGTTCAAAATTGGGCAGTAGACCTCCGGAAATCGTGTTTTCTATTGCCATGACTATGGCATCTGCCCTCCCTTCCGTGACGGCCGTGAACAGCTCGCTGAAAGTGGGGCATTCTATGATGGAAATGTCTTTGTCGGCATTCGTGTAGAAGTCCCGTGCCGCCTGCTCGTGGAAACAGCCTCTGTATCCTTGAATTGCAACTCTTTTCATTTTTTTCGTAATGTTTTGTACGCCTGCGGATTTGTCACGCCTCGATGACCAACCCGTCGAAGGCTGGGAGAATGTTTGCCGGTGTGCCGTCCTGATTTGGCGGAAGGCTGAGGAGTTCCGG
>DJSA01000149.1:0-2582 GCA_002438905.1 Bacteroidales bacterium UBA6346 | reverse complement strand
GGTCGCTCAGGTGGGTGAGCCAGGAGTGCTTTGCCCCGACCCTGCGACACACCTCTATTGCCTGCTCAAGACCCCAGTGTGAGTTGTGAATGCCGCGTTTCACTGTGTTGATTATGAAGTGCTCCAGGCCTTCGAGTTTTGCAAACTCCTCTTCAGGGATGTAGTTCATGTCCGTGCAGTAGGCAATGTCTCCGAAGCGGAATCCGAGCACCGGAAGCGCTCCGTGCATGCCGCGGATAGGAATCACCATAGTCTCCCGGACAACGCCGTTCGGGTCGCCGGGCACCTCGTGATAGCCTATTCCTGATTCCCAAGCGAGACGGGGAGCGGAGTCATCAAAGCGGACGATGAACGGTTCGTTTGTGATGTTGTGGATATGCCATTCTGGGGCTCCCGGGTATTTGTGAGCCGCGAAGGCGTAGGAATATTCCATCCGCAGCGAATCCTCCACATATTTTTCGCAGTAGATGTCACAGGCTCGTCCCTCCGTGTAGTTAAGCGCTCGCACATCATCGAGCCCTCCAGTGTGATCCTTGTGGTTGTGGGTCAGAAGTATGGCATCAAGATGCCGGACGTCTGCCCGAAGCATCTGCATCCTGAAATCCGGCCCAGCATCCACTAGGATCGTCATTCCCTCATGTTCCACCAGCACGCTCGACCTCAGCCTCTTGTCCATTGGATCTGCACTTCTGCAAACCTCACACTGACAGCCTATTACCGGCACACCCTGCGATGTCCCGCTCCCGAAGAACGTCAACCGCGTCCGTGTCTTTTTTTCCTCCGAGCAGTTTTCCATATAAGTCATATTTTTATTGTCATAAAATCCCCACTCTATCGTTTTCATATTCCTTCTAAAGGCTTGCTGAGGAGATATATCCCATCATTCCTTTCTGCACTTATCCGGTATATATTTGTTCCTTTCTATACTCATCTAATATATGTGCGAAAGGCTTCAGTAAGCTGGAAGCCAGAAACCTTACGCGATTTTTTCATGAGCGGAGGGGTTCTCACTTCCAACGTGAAGCCGTATGCTCAGAAAAAACTCTCAAACAAAACTCAATTCACTACTCGCCTGAAAGTGCATCAAGCCTTGTGTTTTTTGCTGTCAAAATGACATCCGATGTGCGTCCGATAAGCCCCAACTCATACTTCGTCCACACCTTTATGTAGTTCTCCGTATATCCGGACATCATGCCGCCCTTGTCCGCGCTCTCGAAAAGAACCTGAGCCGAGTCTCCAAGACACCCGCCTACAAACTCCCGGTGCAGCTCCGCGCAAAGCCCTTCCAATCTTGCGACCCTCTCTGTCTTCACGCTGTCCTGCACCTGATCCTTACGCACCGCCGCTGGAGTTCCCGCCCTTCGCGAATATGGGAATATGTGTATGAACGCTGGGCGTATCCTGTTCTTCAGAAAGTTATATGTCTCTTCGAAAAGTTCGTCCGTCTCGCCGGGGAATCCCACGATGACGTCGATTCCGAAAAATACTTTCCTGTCTCCGAATGCTTTACGGATATATTCAATCTTATGCGCGAAGTCTTCGGTGTCATAGCGCCGTCCCATCTCGCGAAGCACCGTATCGCTTCCGCTCTGCAGCGGAATGTGAAAATGCGGCAGAAACTTCGTCCCAGACACAATCCAATCAATCATCGGCTCCGTCAGAAGATTAGGCTCTATCGAGGATATGCGGTAGCGCTCAATGCCCTCCACCGCGTTCAGAGCCCGTATGAGGTCAAAGAAACTCTCGCCGGTGCTCTTCCCGAAATCACCTGTGTTGACCCCCGTAATCACGACTTCACGGCATCCTGCCGCGGCAATCTCCCGCGCTTTTCGGACAATGTCCGCAATCGGCTCATTCCGGCTCTCACCACGGGCGTAAGGCACCGTGCAGTAGTTGCATTTGAAGTCACATCCGTCCTGCACCTTGAGAAACGAGCGCGTACGCTCCCCAGTGGAATAAGCCCCGAGGAAATTGCCTCCAGAATAGGCCCCGAGGACGTGGCCGTCATCCTTTCCGTCGGGCATATCCACGACGGCCTTCTCTCCCTTTGTGGCAGTCCCGGCGTCCTCACACTGATTTCCCCTCGGCGGCTCTGCCCCGCCACACTCGGCGACATATCTCAATATCCCCGGAACCACGGCATTCTTTTCCTTCGCCCCATAGACCGAATATACACCCTCAAGCGCCTCAATCTCACCGCGTTTAAGCTCGGCATAGCACCCGGTCACGAAAATCGCCGCATCCGGAGACACCCTATGCAGCTTTCTTATTATATTCCTGCACTTTTTGTCCGAATGCTCCGTCACCGAACATGTGTTCACGAGGAATATGTCCGCACCCTTCGACCACGGCGTCACCTCCAATGGCACACCGCTCTCCAAAAGCCTCCTCTCATAAGTCGACGTTTCCGCATAATTCAGTTTACACCCGAGAGTAATAAACGATATTTTAGTATTCATAAACGCAATAACCAATTGTTGCAAGCAAATGCATCAATCTCTTAGATGAAAAAGATTTATAAAAGATGGAGTATAAGCCGCACGAGAAATTAAAACCGCAGCAACCTTATGGTTGTGAGGATT
>DJSA01000098.1 GCA_002438905.1 Bacteroidales bacterium UBA6346 | reverse complement strand
TCCCTCGGGGAGGGGACTTACCCTTGCCACAAGGGCACAAAAGAGGTGTTTCGCACTTGCGAAACTTGAGTTCCTAATTACAAAGGCATCCAACGACTGCCTTTTAGGCACCCCGTCAAAACATATTCTTCAGCCTATCGAAGAATGACTTGTCATCCTTCGTTGGGCTAGGGATCACATCTGCTGATCGCCCCAAGGCTTCAACGAGTTCCTTACTCTCTCGGCTGAGCTTTTTCGGAATCCAGACCCCGATCTTGACATAGAGATTGCCGCATCCGTAACTATTCACTGACGGAAGACCCTTTCCGCGCATAGTGAGCACTGTTCCGGATTGTGTCCCCGGTTCAATTTTGAGCTTCTGTGATGTACCATTGAGACCGGGTATGTCAACCTCGCATCCGAGCATTGCATCTGTCACCGATATCACTTTGGTAAAGTACAAGTCGCTGCCTCTGCGCTCGAAGTCCTTGTTGGCATCAATGTCTATGACGACCAGCAGGTCTCCGTTGATTCCGTTATTCCTAGCCGCGTTTCCGGCTCCGGTCACCCTAAGCTGCATTCCGTCCTCGACTCCTGCAGGTATCTTCACGCGCACGGTTTCACGTTTCCTCACGAGACCGCTTCCTCCACAAGTCGGACATGGATTCGTCACTATCTTACCGGTACCGCCACACTGCGGGCAAGTCGAATATGCCACCGTTTGTCCCAAGAAAGACTGAACCACTTTCTTGCATTGTCCTGTTCCCTTGCAGTTTGGACACGTCTTTATGTCCGCTGCGGACTTTGCACCCTTGCCCCCGCAGTCTTGGCATGGAACGAACCTCTCTATGGTGATATCTTTCTCGACTCCGCGAGCTACTTCATCCAATGTGAGACGGGCATGAACCCTGATGTCCTTACCCCTAGACACGCGTTCCTGCTGGTGTCCACCGCCGAATCCGCTGAAACCGCCGAATCCGCCGCCATTACCTCCGAAACTTCCGGAGAATCCGCCAAAAGCGCCACCGAACAAGTTGTTCAGAATGTCATTGAGGTCTCCGAATCCGCCACTGAAATCAGGCCCCGGGTTGTCACCAACTCCAGCGTGGCCGAACTGGTCATATTTCTTTCTCTTTTCAGGATCGCTGAGCACAGCGTATGCCTCCGCCGCCTCCTTGAATTTCTCTTCGGCTTCCTTATTTCCCGGATTCTTGTCCGGGTGATATTTGATTGCAAGTGTTCTGTAGGCCTTCTTTATCTCATCGGCCGTTGCCGTTTTCGCGACACCGAGCACTTCATAATAATCTCTTTTTGCTGCCATAACTACTACTACCTAATGTTTTTCATAAAGGCCTCAAATTCCGACCACGACCTTCGCAAAGCGTATCACCTTGCCGTTGAGTTTGTAGCCTGTCTGCACAACGTCGAAGACCTTGCCTTTCTTTTCCGGGTCATCAACGGGGAATTTTGCGACAGCCTCATGCTCATCGGTGTTGAAATCCGCGCCCATTGCCTCAATAGGAGTGAGTCCCTTGCCTTTGAGGTATGCCATCAACTTGTTGTATATGAGTTCAGTCCCTTCTTTCGCTGCGGTTGAGTCGTCAGATTCCGAAAGAACTTTCATGGCTCTCTCGCAGTCATCGAGAATGACAAGCATTCCCTTTATCGTATCCTCGGCAGCGGTGGCCACCATATTCAACTTTTCTTGAGTGGTGCGCCTTCTGAAAGTGTCGAACTCTGCCATGAGCCTTACGTATGACTCTTCGGTTTTGGTCAGTTTGTCACACGTGGCTGTCAATTTGGCCTCTAAATCTGCATTTGACTTCTTCAGCTCCTCCAACTCCGCGCTCTCCAAGGGGTCTTCTTCCCCATTGTCCTGCTCGTCTTCAGCCTGCTTGTTCTCTGTCTCCTCCACAATTTCCTCGTTTTGGATAACGTCTTTCTCCTCAGGCTTTTCGTGATGTTTCTTATTCTTGCTCATATCTCATTTCCCATTTTTTATCAACTATATTACAAGGCCAAACGCGCTCTGAATTCCTCATCCGAGCACATAAAACCTGCCGCCTCCGGTTCAAAGAGCAAGCCGCGCCTATTCTGCTGACATTTTGTCAGTTCGTAAGAAATTTCCATTTATAATTGAGGCGCTGCTGAAAGAAAGGGGATGCATAAAAGGATGGGATGCGAGGCGCACTGGGGATTTCAATACCGGAGCAACCTTCCGGTTGTGAGGATTTGAAATTCACATGCAACGAAGCAGTCCGCCTTTTATGCGCCCCACCCGTCATTTGAAGAACCGGTCGACCTCATGCACCGCTTCCGGCAAGGCAAAGACGACTACTCGGTCATATTCTTGAATCTGAGTGTCACCCACCGCGATGAACGAATTGTTTCCGCGGATGACACCCCCCACAATTGCGTCTTTCGGAAAATCGAGGTCTACAAGTTTTCCCGTTGTGATTTTCGCGTTCTTTGCAACTATATACTCCAGAACTTCGGCGTTCGTTCCGTTCATATATTTTATAAAACGCACCTTGTCGCTCAATGTAAACTTGAAGATTCGCCCAGCTGTGATGAGTTTCTTGTTTATGACAGCATCGACTCCCATCCCTTCAGCGAGCCGGATATATTCGATATTCTCCACTTCCGCGATAGTCCTTGGTATGCCCAGTTTCTTTGCCGCAACGCAGGCGAGGATGTTGGCCTCAGATGAGCCCGTCAGAGCGATGAACGCATCAAAATTGCGTATGTCCTCCTCTATCAGCACATCAGAATTCCTGCCATCGGCATTGATTACCGTGACTTTGTCACCGAACTTGTCGGAAAGCTCAGCGCAGCGTTCCTTGCTATTGTCGATGATCTTGATTACGTCCGTCTGTCCAATGAGCTGCCTGGCAACCATTTCCGCCGTGTGACTTCCTCCGAGAATCATCACTTTATCCACCTCAAGATTGACCGTGCCGAGGAACTGCATGAGCATTTGCGTTCCTTCTCGCTTGGAGATGATGTAGACGAGATCGTGGTATTTGAACTTTGTATCCACTTTCGGGATTATTGTGGAATTGTTGCGCGATACGGCTACAACACGAAACTGGAGTTCCTCCGACGTCGCATGGCGGCTTAGATCCAGGACATTCATGTCAAGCAGTGGGGAATCATCCTCGACCTTGAAAACAGACATCTGCACCCGTCCCCGAGCAAAGTCCATCGAGTCCGTTGATGCGTTATGCCTCAGCAGGTCAACGATTTCATTTGCAGCGATTTTCTCTGGGTAAAACAGCAGGTCTATCCCCATTTCCGTGAATATGTTCTTGTTCTCAAATGACAAGTATTCCTCTGTGTTGACTCGTGCGGTGACCTTGCGGCTGCCAAGTTTCTTTGCCAGAATCGCGCTGACGATGTTGACATCCTGCGATTCGGAAGGATTTACGGCTATGAACAAGTCGGCTTCAGACACCCCCGCCTCCCGCAGTACTCCGATTTCTGATGAATTCCCGTTTACCGTGACTATGTCCGCAATCGCTGACAAACTGTCCAGACGGCTCTGGTCGCTGTCTATCACGGTTATGTCGTTGGATTCGCTGCTCAGCATCTTCGCCAGATGTGAGCCTACTTCCCCTGCTCCGGCTATGATTATTCGCATAATTTATCGTGTTTTATCCTTTGGATTTCGGAACTGTATTTTCATTCCCAACAATGCCCTCGGAATCATGCATCCATCATAAATTCCTATGACACTGCGAGTTTTACTATCTTGTCGTCTTGGCCCATTCCCCATTGCACCTTGAAGGTCGTTCCTTTTTTCTGCGATAAGCATCCTCGCATCCCTATGTGCCCTCCAAACTGCCTTGAAATAAGCGGGCTTGAGTGTCAATAAGTAGACTGCCGCCGAGCATCCGTCAAGAATCTTTCTGACGAGAATCCGTAGTCCAGCCCTCCGCTTTCCAATGGTCTGGGCGAGGTTGTTGTCAAGCAGCAGGAGATTGTTCCTATAATTGAGGTAGAGTTTCTGTGGTGAGTTTTGCGGAAGGGTACCCCCGCCTAAATGGTACACTACGGAATCCGGCACCACCGTCACCTTCCATCCCTCAAGCTGCATCCTCCAGCATAGGTCGATTTCTTCCATATGTGCGAAAAACCTGTCGTCCAGCCCTCCGAGCGAGTCCCATAGCCGTGCCCGTATGACAAGGCAGGCTCCGGTCACCCAAAGCACATCTGCAGGGGAGTCATATTGGCCCTTGTCGACTTCCGTCTTCCCAAGGACCCGTCCGCGGCAGAAGGGGTAGCCGAACCTGTCTATAAGCCCTCCAGCGGCACCGGCATACTCGAACTTTTCGCGTTCGTACCAGCTATGCAGTTTCGGTCCACAGATCCCGCAGTCTGGGTGTGACTTCATCCATTCGGCAAGCGGCCGCAACCAGATCTGCGTAACTTCGATGTCAGAATTCAGCAGTATGAACAAATCAAAGTCTCCGCGACTTCCTAGTTCTCTGGCGGAATCGGGCGTCCCCGTCTCAGCCGTATTTACGGAAAGTTCTTTCAATGCCCTGTTGTAACCACCCGTAAAGCCGTAGTTGCGGTCAAGGGGTATCCTCCGCACTTTGGGGAAATCGCGAGACAACATCTCTATCGAACCATCCGCCGATGCGCTGTCCGCCACGATGACTTCTGCCCAATCTTCGGTTTCTCCGGCATTAAACCAAGACACCGAATCAAGCAGCGGAGGCAGAAACCTTCGCAGGTAATCCTTTGTGTTCCAATTTAATATGACGACAGCAATTTTCATCGCGCAAAGACTCCGGACTCCGCTCAATTTCTCCGAAATAACAGCGGGAACCTCACTTGTCTGCTCCCGCAATGTCGAATTTGTCGATTACTTGCAGTCGCAGTTGTCACCGCAGTCGCAGCCCTTGTCGCTTCCGCAGCCTTCGCATCCGCCTTCGCTGCAGTTTCCTCCGCAACCGGAGCAACCACCGGCAAGCTCACCGTGAAGTCCTTCCTTTATCTCTTTTTCGGTCGCCGGACGCACGCTCACGATTTCTCCCTTGAAATTCAGGGTCTTGCCGGCCATGGGGTGGTTCACGTCAACCTTTACTGTTTTTGCCTCAACTTTCAGAATCTTGGCCGGAACAGGCTGTCCGAGCTGGTTCACGAGAGTGATGTCCGAACCCTCCACTAGCAGATCATGGCGGATTTTCCCGTCCTGGTCTGAAAATGCCTCTACCGGCAGGTCAAGCACCCTCTGCGGGTCGACGGCTCCATATCCCTCTTCAGGCGAAAGTGTAAACTCAAACTTGTCTCCGGGCTCAAGTCCTGCAACCTCCTCCTCAAATTTCGGAAGGAGATATCCCATCCCGTGAATGAAGTCCAGAGGCCTCTCTATTGTACATTTGTCAACAACTTTCCCATCGACTTCAAGCTCGTATGTGAGAGCTACTACAGTGTTTTTTTCGATTTTCATATTTCTTAATTTTAATGGTTCAAAATAATTCAGGCTTCGCCGAAATGATTACGTTGCCTCCCATGCAGCAGCGGCTTCGCCCTCTTCGCGGCTCAACGTACATCGTCACGCCGAAAAGCTGACGCCGTCAAATGCCGTCGTCGGCAGCCTCCAGCGTCCGCAGTCCCTTGCATCGTCTCCGATAGCCAGCAGACCATTCCATAACTCTAGGATGTTGCCGGTAATCAGCATTTCCCTGAAAGGACGCCCGAGCCGTCCGTCCTTGAAACGGAATCCCGCAACTCCGAAGGAATAGTCCCCAGTCACTGGGTTGCAGTTTCCTCCGCTGATTTCAGTCACATAGATCCCATCGCCGCATCCGCGCAAAATATCCTCCAAAGATAGGACTTTTTCTCCTGATTCCAAATCTGATGTCAACCTGTCATACCCTCCGCTCTCTGAGAGCACCTCAAGCAGGGTTTCGCTGGCCCATCTCCGTAGCGTCGGACGCGAGATGTCTTCGACTGTAGGCGGCTCACCGGTCTTGTTTGCCATGTATGTGTTAACGAAATAATTCCTGACGACCCCTTCATCGATCAGCGGAAGGTTTGTCGTCGCCACACCCTCGGAATCGAAAAGCCGCGCGCCGGCCTTCCCGCTCTCTCGCGCCATGTCAGTCAGCGTGAGCCCTTTGGAAAAAATCCGTTGTCCGCGGCTGCCGCAAAGAAACGACATCTTCTGCTGTATGCCGGAGGC
The DNA here is from genome assembly GCA_002438905.1 of Bacteroidales bacterium UBA6346. Lineage (GTDB taxonomy): Bacteria > Bacteroidota > Bacteroidia > Bacteroidales > UBA932 > Cryptobacteroides. The sequence goes on along the minus strand of DJSA01000098.1, from coordinate 6,443 downwards.
GTTGAGAGCACTTATTATGGGGCTCAATAGTCTGGAACCGATATTTCCGTCAACGACCATCCGATAGTTCCCTCCCAGAATCACTTCCGGGCCCATGGACGCCACTGCCTTTCTAAGTGCCGTTTCTGCACATTCTGTCGGATGGATGCCGTTGAGAAACGCTGACGAGTCCCACCAATAGGAACTGAACCTGTGCCCCTTCGGATCCGTGACAGTCACTTCTGACGAACAGGTGAATCCGGTTTCAAAGTGCTGGCCTTCAAATCCCTGAGAGTCTATTTGATAAGTCTCATCTATATAGTCTGTGTATTCATTCTCTTGCGACACGATCTCCCATCCGTTACCTTGTCTTTCGAGGATCGTCATGCTTTGGGCCAGTTCGATTCTCCGAGCATCGGACATGTTTGCATACCCTCTATCCCACAGTCCGGCCTCGAGCCCCGTTTTCGCATCTGTTGCAAGTCTTTCTGGAGAGGGGAGTGTTCTGCATGTGTCCGCCTCCATAATCCGCACCATTTCGCAGGCCTTTTCAACGAAGACCCCTATGGCGTCTTTTCCGAGTCGATTGGTGGAGAATGTTCCGTAGCGCCCAGACGCAAATAGGCAGAATGTAAGAGACCTATCCGCACAATGGCTGACCTTGTCCGTTTCTCCGTCAAGCATTGTACAAGTGTCCGAGATACTCTTGTTCAGCGTCACCCTCACCCCACTCATTCCTGAAGATAGGGCAAACTCCATCCCGAATTTTGCCAGCGATCGCTCCTCGTCAGTGATAATCATTTAATGTTCAGTAAGTGTTCAACATCCCATCGAGGCAATCCCAGCTTTCAGGGCATCTCAACGGGGGTCCCTCCGCAAATTTACTACAAAATATTTGTAAAAGAATAAAACACCGAGTATCTTTGTACACCTGTGCTGACAACGGAAAAATGACACAGGATTCAGAAAAATTCAAGATTCGTCGAAAACCCGGACTCGGATACCGGTTGCTGCGGGCATACGCTGATCCTGCATTCCTTGCGTCATATTCGCGGGTACAATATGTCGGGCTCGAAAATATCCCTAAAGATTGTGCCGTCATTTTCGCTCCAAATCATACTAATGGGCTTATGGATCCGCTTGCCGCAATGAGTCTGGGTAGGCGGTTCGCTCCTATGATTTTTGCTGCGCGTGCCGACATGTTCCGTATACCTTTGTTGAGAGGGCTACTAAGGTTTCTTTATGTCACACCTGTGATGCGCATTCGTGATGGCTATAGCCATCTTGAGGAAAATGAGGACATTATGAGCGCCGTGTCAGACAGACTCTGTGACGGCATTCCCTATTGCATTATGGCGGAAGGCACCCAGAGGGACCGGCATTCTCTGCTGCCCCTTCGTAAGGGCATTTTTCGTGTCGCGCTGATGGCTGACGACAAACTTGACGAGCGGATGCCTATGATGATTGTGCCTGTCGGCATCGAATATGGAAACTACTACCGCTACAGGACATCAATGCTTCTCAATGTGGGTAGGGCGATGAATGTCAGTGAATTTCGTAGAGCACACACGGGGTTGACGCAACCTGAACTAATGAACGCGATGCGTGAAGAACTGGCTTCCGAGTTGAAGTCTCTGTATCTTAGCATTGACGATGATGCTGATTATGACGGCGTTCTTGAAATCTGCCGCATTGTCTCGGAGGACAGCCTCAGCAACTCACCTGCGCGGATTGGGACTCTTGGAAAAAGGGATAGGAACGCAATGATATGCGGGAAGTTCAGCCTATATGACAGAATGATTCGGGACAAGGCTGCAGCAGAATGGCTTTATTCGCTTCGGGACAGTGGAAGCCCTGAATATGGCCGTCTTGTGAGGCTTGGATCGGAGGCTTTCTCAATTCGCATGCGTTCGCGTATAAGCGCTGCGTCATACTCTGTAGACTTTCGGCCGCAGTTTTTCTTCTTGAAACATTGCTCCGGCTCCAAGGCTCTTGGAATCATGTTTTTGGCGCTGACTTTTCCATACTGGATCTTTTCGATCTTGGTCACATCTCCAGTGCTGCTGCTTGCCGAAGTTCTCTGCCGTGTACAGACTGATCGTGCGTTTCTGATATCGCTGCGTTATGCCGTTGCGGCACTGACGCTTCCGCTGCTTGCCATTGTCTGGGCAACTATTCTCTTCACCGGAATTCCGGGACGTCTTTGGTGGGTGTCTGTGCTGCTGCTCCTGCTGTTCTGCCCTGCCTACACTTTTGCGCATGACTGGTTCAAGGCTGTCCGGCTGTCTGTTTCCGAATTCAAATTCCGTCAAGACCGACGGCTTGTGGAAATTGTCTCCGAGGTTAGGGAATGTGTGCAGAACGTCTTCTATAAAAATGAAAATAACAAATAGTCAATATGTTACAAGATAAACTTAATTTTTACAAAGATTTTCCGAAGGAGGGCATCAATTTCATTGACATCATGCCATTCCTATATTCAAAAGAGGTGTTCCGTGAGGTAGTTTCCGAACTTGACGCCCTAGTTGAAACTCCGAACCTCGCTGTACCAGAGGCTCGCGGCTTTCTTTTCGGTACCCCTCTTCTGATGACGGACGGCATAGTGAGCAATATAATCCCGGTCCGCAAGTCTGGGAAACTTCCGTTTTCCGAGGGGGATCTTGTCGGTGTCGAGATAATGAAGGAATATGGTGCCGACAAACTTTTCTACCGAAAGAGCGATGTCGCGGCAGGTCCCTTATCCGGAAATGTGCTAGAGGTGACCATTCTCGATGACATTCTCGCGACAGGCGGCACGGCTGAGGCTCTTGCGCAGTCCCTTATGGAGACACCGGTTATGAAGGATGGCGTAGAATATAGGGTGGCGGTGAAGAAATTTGTCTTCCTTGTTGAGATTGATGACCTGCACGGAGCTGACCATCTCACGAAGATTGCTCCCGTTGCTTCGCTCATTCACCTTAATGATTGACACATGGGTGTCTCTCATCGTTTGAGGAGGTCTCGAAAAGGGTAGACATCGGATATTATTTAATATTAAGGACTATGGGGAAAAAAGCTATTGTAATAGGCGGAACTTCTGGGATGGGGAAGGAAGTCGTGCACATTCTCGTGCGTGAAGGATGGATGGTGGGCGTGGCAGGACGCCGTGAGGGACTGCTTCGTGAACTCGAGGAGTCGCATCCCGGACGAGTCGTGACGGAGGTCATTGACGTTACAGAGGATGAGGCGGATGAACGTCTCAACCTTCTGATAGATAAACTTGGCGGCATGGATCTTTTCCTTTTGAGTTCCGGCTATGGCAACCAGAACCGCGAACTCCTGCGGGAGATAGAGACGCGTACGGTTCTTACCAATGTCCTTGGATTTACGATGATGATAGACGCGGCTTTCAGGTGGTTTCGCGAGCATGGCGGCAAGGGACATATTGCGGCCATCACCAGCGTTGCCGGCTGCAAGGGCTTGGCTCCATCGGCATCCTATTCCTCGACCAAGCGTTTTCAGTGGACCTATCTTCAGGCTCTTTCCCAACTCGCCCATAGTGAGCGCCTCAGCATCTCCTTTTCCGACATTCGCCCCGGCTTTGTCTCGACTGACTTCATCCATCACGACTACCCAATGCAGATGCGTCCAGACTACGTTGCCGAACACATCGTCCGCGGCCTTCTCCACCACCATCGCGTGATAGTCATTGACTGGCGTTACAAGATTCTCTGTTTCGTCTGGCGCCTTATTCCCGACTTCATCTGGGAGCGAATCAAGGTGTAACAAGAAAAGCTGCTTAAGCATTGGCGTGGACCAAATCTTAAACAGCTTTATTTCTTCCTAGCGGAGAGAAGGAGATTTTTGCGGGGGTCTCTGTTTTGTCTAACTTATTCATAATCAATTGCAAACTTTGGGCGATTATTGGCATTTTCGGCCATTTTTCGTTAATTTTGTCCCGTTACAGCTCCGGGACGGCGGAGAGTAAAAATCTCTCCGCCAACTTTTTAGGGTATTTGTAACATCATTGTTTATGCTTAATTTTGCCATAAATTCATAAAAATTGTTGATTATGTGCCGTAAAAAATCATACGTCCCAATGCCTCCTCTTTCCCGGCGGTTGGAGTGTATCATTGATAATGGCCGTTTATGCCCTCGCTATGCTCATTGCCCCTTCTGCAATCATCATTTTCGGTATCCAATTCGGGCAGCGCAATAGAACACCGGGGGGTTGAGCCGAGAATCGGGCTTCAGGACAGCACTTGTTCCAATCTTCTGGGTATTGATGTCGCTTATCAGGCAAGAAATTACAAGGTTTCGTTGCTTATGGGGGCGCAAAATGCCATCGACGACAACAAACGAGTGAACGAACGTCGCATTGTGTGTTATCATCGTGCTGTTTGGATATTCATTGCAGAAATCATCATCGGCATACTAATCTTCTGTCTTTTGTCATCGATGGCTTAGTGCTTCCGTACCGGAGGATGCTCTGTCTGATGTGACAACTATATCGACATCTGTTATATCGACATCTGCGCGAAAATGCGTTCCATATCCGCAATCGTTTTGGGTCTGGAATATGGTTTCATCGTTATCTTCACAGTGCCGCCCTTCTGGGTCTTGGATACGGCCGAGTACATTTGCTTGAGATCGTCGGACATGTTTGTCAAAGAAATCTTCAGTCCAGAAGAGGACGCTTTGCGAACTTCGTTATAAAACTCGTCCATGAAACTTCTGGTGGTGAACTGCACGTCGTCAAAATCCAAGACAACATCGTTGTCCCTGCAATTATACGCTGCAGCAAGGATGTCGTGAGCTGCAATCCTGCCTAAAATGTCACGACCAGCAAGGTCTTTTATGTAAATCGTTTCCATATCACGCAATGTATTTCATGTAGTTAAAATTAGTCATATTTTCCGGAATGCGGAAAGCGATGACCGTTCCGCAGAACCGCATTCCCCAAGGCAACTCAATGAACTGCGATGCTTTCCCTGTTGCTGCGAACAGCGCATCTCCTGAAGCCAGCAGGTATTCTCCGTCAAGTCCCTTCGTCAGCATCCCGATTGTCGTCCGCAGACCATATCCTCGATTCTCGGCTTCCGGGAGGTTCTTTGCTGAGATTCCAGACACAGCGGATTGAATGGCTTCAATGTCTGATTCAATACCGGCTGTTCGTGGGTTGTCTGCGTAGCTGCCTAAAATCGTTCCACCGGTGTCGGCTATGCAAATGTCGGTATAGCCTTTGTCCGGGTAGCTTTGAGCTGTGATGTAGCCATATTTTGAGCGGGAGTGCTCAACGATGTTGTCAACCGATTCTCCGATAATGTATCTCAAACCGTTCTCGACATTGTGCCCGAATTTGCTTTGCCGGACCAGAATTGAATGAACGGATGAGAGAATGGCATCGCGTTTATCCAACCCGTTCAAGTCTGTAGGAAATTTTATAATCGGGATATATGAACCTCCGGCAAATCCGGAGATGAACCCTTTGAATTCCGAATCCCTCATGGAGGAGGCATCGATGCCTCCGGAACAGAAGCTCATAGCGTTCAGATAGGAACTTGCATCGGTGAATTCCGGCTTCCTGTCCATCTTCTCAATAAATACAAGCGACGGCAATAGGAATGACGGTGTCACGAAGCGGACATTCGACAATGACACGCGATCTCCATCGACGGCAGACATAAGTTCTTTGCAGAACTCTACTGCCGACAGGAATCCTCCGGATAACTTATCGGTGCGGACATTTATTGTCGGACTAATCTTCATAACATTCTATCGTTTAGAAAGGATGTCTAAAAGTTGTTTTATCTGGGCGTCCTTCTCCTTTATGCGCTCATCGAGGAGTTCGATCTGAGCCTTGAGGACGTCGGGGGAGTCGGAGTAATATTGCCTATTATCATTGTGGATTGGGCTGTTGTTGAGTTGATTGCTTCCTGTAATGACTACTCCCGAATTATTTTCTCCTATGTTAGAGCGAATCATGGTTCCCTCTCCTGTCATAAGCCATCCGGGGTTAAGCAGAGGGAATGTCTGAGCAATGCTCTTTAATTTGTCCGGAGAGATTGATTTTCTCATATTTTTAACATATCCGGTCGATAGTCCACAGGCTTTTTCAAACTTATTGATACTCATTTTCTGAGATGCAATAAATTCCGTAAGTCTTTCTTTTATAGAATCGTCCATAATTAGCAATAAAAAACTTTGAAAATTGTTCTTAATTTCTTTGGATATTAGGAACAATGCTCCTATATTTGCATCCGAAATGATAATAAATAAATAAACAAATAAATATATAAATAAATAGAGATTGTAAAGGTAAGTAAAATTCTTAACACTCACAAAGTTATGTTGATAGACCAGGACAGCAGAGGAATGATGATTATTTCGGACATCACGAGGAGTGACGCTCTCTTGCTCAAGAAAGCCGTGAAGCTGTTGCTTCCGGAGCTGGAGAGGGAGCGGGTGTAGATAATAACATAGAT
>DJSA01000013.1 GCA_002438905.1 Bacteroidales bacterium UBA6346 | reverse complement strand
GAAAGCAGGCTCGCGAACTTCGGAATCTTCACCTCGTTGTTTTTGAAGGTCTCTGTCATATCTTTCATAAACATTAAAATTTTGTTCATGCAAAGTGACGGAGAAAAATCCGTTGAAAAAATATGCGGACTATTGCATTTTCGCAACAAATAGCGTTTTGAATTGTCGAAAGTTTTTGTAAGGAGGATGTTCTCATTAAGAATCAGATTCTACAAGTAAAAATGATTGTGATAAGAATTTAAACATATTCTTATTATCTTTGCAAGTTGGACGTGTAGTAACGGATTTGGATGTCCGTGGCGTTGCAGGATTATGAAACATCGGATAGTATTTGAACTTTGTGCTTTGACCGCCCTTTCGCTGACGGGATGCGAGTGGGCGGAGCATGTCATGTCCGGGGAGGTGGTGGCTTCCGTGGGGAAGTCGAGGCTTTACCGCAGCGACCTGAACAAGGCTCTCCCATCGGGAATTTCGGCGGAGGATAGCACGCGGCTCGCCCATCAGTACATCAACACATGGGCGTCGGACATAATATTTCTCAATGTCGCTGAAAAACAGCTGACTAAGGAGGAACTCGATGTAACAAAGGAACTTGACGACTATCGCAAGTCTCTTCTGAAGTACCGTTACGAACAGCGCTACATCAACGACCGTCTTGACACCTTGGTCACTGACGGGCAGATTGAGGAATATTACCGGAAGCATCCGGAGAAGTTTGTCCTGCATATACCGGTGGTGCGGGCGGACTTTCTCTGCATATCTCCGGAATCTCCATCGCTGGCGGAATTTCGCAGGAACATAGTCTCCGATGATGTCACGCAGATGCAGATAACCGACTCTCTGGCATATTCCTCGGCGATAAAGTACGAGAATTTCGGCGGAAGGTGGATTGACATGACGGTTCTCGCGAAGGAGTTCGGGCTCGACTACGCCGAACTTATGACTTTTAAGAAAGGGGAGTGGATAGAATACAGCGGGGACACCGGACTGCTTTCCTTGGCGTATATACGTGAATACATGCCGGCCGGTAAGATTGCTCCGATAGGCTATGCGACGCCGCTGATTCGTGACATACTTTTGAGCACCCGCAAGCGTGAACTCGTGTCCGGATTGGAACAGGACTTGCTTGAGCAGGCGCGGGAAAATGGAAAATTTGAAATATACTAAGCGAAAATGAGAAAAATATGTCTTATGCTGGCGGTTGCCGCATTTGTGGCCCCGTCGGTGGCGTTTGCCCAGAAATATCAGAACGGGGTTATCGACAAGTCTGTGGCGGTCGTCGGTGAGGAAATGATAAAGATTTCCACAATTGAGGATGAACTTAGGATGGCGAGGGCAAGCGGGATGATTTCCGATCGTAACATGCGCTGCGAATTGCTGGAGCAGATGCTCACCTCCAAGATTTTCCTCATGCAGGCGAGGCTCGACTCTCTTACAGTGAACAACGATATGGTGGAGAGCGAGTTGAATAACCGGATAGACCAGTTTAGGACACGTCTTGGCGGTGATGAGGAGTTTGAGAAATATTTCGGGAAGCCGATTTACAAGCTTCGTCAGGAATGGCGGAAGGCCTTCCAGGAGCAGAGTCTCACTCAGCAGATGCAGCAGAAGGTAGCATCTTCGATTCCTGAACTCACTCCGCACGATGTGGAGCAGTTCATTGCCAAGACCGACAAGGAGGATCTGCCGCTGGTGCCGGAGAAGTACCGTCTGAGCCAGATTTGCATCTATCCGGATAGGGAAGCGGCGGCTCTCGCGGCCAAGGAAAAGCTCCTGTCTCTGCGCGAGAGAATCATGAAGGGCGAGAAATTCTCCACCCTCGCGCGCATCTATTCCCAGGACCCGGGTAGCGCAAGACGCGGTGGCGAAATCGGAATGGCTTCAAAGTCAATCTTCTGGCCGGCATTCTCAGATGCCGCGATGTCCCTCAAGCCGGGGATTGTCTCTCAGGTAGTGGAGACTCCGGACGGATTCCACATCATCGAGGTCCTTGAGAAAAAGGGCGACATGTTCAACGCGAGACACATCCTTCTGAAGCCGGAATATACAGACGAAGACCAGGCAAAGGCATTCAAGACTCTCGACAGTCTCCGCACCGAGATTCAGAACGGCAACATAACTTTTGAGATGGCGGCCCGTTTCTATTCGCAGGACCCGGCTACACGAACCAACGGAGGACAGATGTCCGACCCGAACACTGGCTCTTCCTATTTCGAGAAGGATCAGATTAAGCCTGAGGACTATAATGCGATCAGCAGACTGGAGGAAGGACAGATTTCCGAGCCTGTGGCCTCACGTGACAACGAGGGGCGCGATGGCAACCTCGTCTATAAGATTGTGAAGGTGGACAAAATCATTCCGTCGCACCCGGCATCTTTCAACGAAGACTATGATCTTATGCTCAATGCCGCGAGGAACAAACTTTCGATGGAGGCGATTGACAAGTTTCTGAACGAGAAGATTTCGACGACCTACATCACCATTGACCCTATGTTCGCCGACTGCGAGTTCGAGCATAAGGGTCTTTCCGAAAAGATTCTCAAGAAAGAGTAGGGGGTCCGATGCGGTTTTTAAGGGATATTTGTGAAAATATGGATTTGATGGGACTTGTGTCCCGCCGTCTTGCGGCCATCGTTCTTGCGGTGACCGTTTTTCCGTGTGTGCTGTCGGCTCAGATGAGCGATGACAGCGACAGTCTCGTGGTGCTTGTCAGCTCCAAGTCCGCGCAGGTCGTCGATGTCGAGGGCAGCGCCTACAGAAAGGTCATAGGCCCGGCACGCTTCTTCCACAACAATACCTATCTTCTCTGCGACACGGCTTTCTGGAGCGTGGACGGCAAATATCTCGACGCAATCGGCAACGTGCAGATTCTTCAGGAGGAGACGGTTCTTACCGGCGACAAGCTTACTTATCTCATCGATGACAACCTCGCGCAGTTCCGCGGCTCCCTCGTGCAGCTCACGGACAAGGATAACAACACTTTGAGAACCAGAAACTTGGATTATAACACCAAGGATAGTGTGGCACTTTTTCGTGAAGGAGGAGCCATGCGCGACAAGGACGGGCAGATTATCGAGAGCATAGACGGAAGTTACGATTCGAAGGCGAAGCTCTTCACATTCCGAGGTGACGTCAACATGTTCTCGGACACCGTTTTCGTCAAGACGAACGAACTCGACTATCGTTCCGAGACGTCATTCGCGATGTTCGGACGCGGCACGGATATGTGGAACAAGGAAAACATGCTTTCCGCCGATGCCGGATGGTACGACAGGGCAAGGGAAATATTCCTTTTCAATCGCAATGTGCATCTTATGTCCGAGAATGAGGAGGCATGGTGTGATTCTGTATATTATTATAGGGCGCTGAACAACGTGACGATGCTCGGAAATGTGCAGATCATCGACACCACGCGGAATATTTCGGCCGTGGCAGGGCGTGCGGAGTATAGGGACAGCCTCGCGAGGATAAGCATGAGGAGGAGCCCAGCAATAATAGCGAAGACGACAGATGATCAGGGACAGTCGGATACTGTTTATGTCGCTGCTGATTTTATTGACTACTACACCCTTATGAAGTTTCAGATAGACTCGCTCTCACTTGCGCAGTCTGCGGAAAGACTGAAGAACCTTGAGGTTGATGCCGTCGGGACTTTCAGGAAGAAGGCGGCCGAGGAGGCAGCGAAGGCTGCTGAGCAGGCGGCGATGGAGAATGACGCCAACTATGCGGCAAAGAAGGCTGCGGAGGAGATACGGGCAAAAAGGGAAGCAGCAGGGAAAAAAGATGCGGCGCCTACAGAGACACCGGACGATAGGGGGGACACTTCCGCCTTGTCGGATTCTTTGGCGGTGACAGATTCTTTGATGGTGCCGTCCGACTCTATGGCGCCGTCCGACTCTATGGCGCCGTCCGACTCTCTGGCAGTGGCAGACACTCTGGCTGTGACAGACTCTCTTGCGGTCTCCGACACGCTCGCGACCGGGGTGGACAGCACAGCGGTGCTTGAGAAATTGGATTCCACGAAAATCGGATTTATGACCGCAACCAAAAATGTCAGGCTGTTCCGCAATGAGGCCCAGATTGTCTGCGACTCGCTTCTCTACAGCGACCTTGACTCCTTGGCACGGCTCTATGTGGAACCGATTGTATGGCAGGAAACCGTCAGGCAGTACGCCGCGGACAGCATTTATGTCGTTGTTCGCAATGGCGCGATGGATAGGGCAAGCCTTATGTCCAACGCTTTCATAACAATAGAGGAGGATACGACCCACTACGACCAGATAAAGTCAGCCGAGATGATGGCATTCTTCGAGAACGGAGGCGGACTTCGTCGTTTCGATGCCCTCGGAGGTGCCCAGGCGCTTTTCTTCATCAAGGAAAACGACGCTCTCGCCACGGTGAACAAGACCGATTCAAAGATGCTCTCCGCCACATTCTCCAACGGCAGCATTCAGCGCATTTACTACTACGAGACGGCCAAGAGCGACGCCTACCCGATTGTTCAGATGAAGGAAGAGGAACGTACGCTCAAGGGCTTTAACTGGCAACCGGATCGCCGTCCTGCCGACCGACATGCCGTCACCGATGCGCAGTATCGTTCTCCTGAGCGTGCCTCCTATCTTGCACATCCGCGTGCGAAGTTCAAGGAAACCGACCGCTACTTCCCCGGCTACATGAACGGCATCTACAAGGAAATAGCCGTGCGTGATTCCCTCCAGAAAGTCAGGGCTGCTGAAGACGCCATGCAACGAGAACAGCTGAAGAAGGAAAAGGCTCTCGCCGACTCCCTTGCGCTGAAGGACAGTCTGATGACTCGTGACAGCCTTCTTGCCGGACGGGACTCGCTCTCCTTAAGGGACAATCTCGTGGCTCTGAAAGACTCCACGGCATTGTCTGACAGCCTCGGTGCTTCCGGCGCTGCTTTGCGTGATTCTCTCGGCACCGCCGCAGCTGATTCTCTTGCCCTTCGTGACAGCCTTGCGGCGGAAAAGACCTCGCTCGACTCCCTCGCTGCGGCTGACCCGAAAGCATACAAAGCCGTACTGAAGAAGGCAGAAAAGGAAGCCCGTCGTAAGGCCCGTGCGGAAGTCAGGGCGCGCAAAGATGCCGAGCGTGAGGCCAGATGGCAGGAAAAGGAGCGGATAAGGAAGGAAAAAGAGGCGGCCAAGGAGCGCAGGAAGTTGGAGAAACTCCGTGCGAAGAAGCGCAAGGCTCTTGCCGCCGAAATCGAGGAAGCCCGTCGTGAGGCCGAAATCTTCGATGCGTACCGCAGAAAATATGAGGAGAAGAAAGAGGGCGCAGCTGTAAATTAGCCTATGAATATTGGAATGTTTTCGTAGCAAGTTTAAAAGTTTGTTAATTAATATTAAAATTTTTTATAAATGCGGCGTTATATTCGCAAAATTATCTATATTTGCATCGGATAATAATTGCATGATAAACTAATGGCGAATAACCGTATTTTCTTGCCGGCAATCGTTTCGGCGTTGTTTTGCCTTTCCTGCTCGGGGGGGGGTATTGTAAAGAGCAATAATAACTACATGTGGTTCGACTGTGAGGCGAACTACGCGACACTTTCACATCCGGATTCCATACGATTCTATCTTGAGAAATGCCGTGACCTCGGTTTCGGCAATGCGGTGGTGGACGTCAAGTCCATCATGGGCGAGGTTCTCTATGACAGCGAGATAGCTCCTTACATGGGCGAATGGGAAGGCACCGTCAGAGCCCGCGACTACGACATGATGGGCTATTTCATAGAGTATGGACATCAGCTTGGAATGAAGGTCTTCGCCTCTCTCAATGTCTTTGCTGGAGGCCACAACTGGTTTGACCGTGGCATCATCTACGATGACAAGGCCGCTTGGCAGTCAATCTGTTATGAAAAGGGTGAACTTGTCCCTATTTCAAGCATAAAGACAAACTACAACGGCATGCTGAACCCTTCCGATCCCGAGGTCCAGCAGTATCAACTCGACATTCTGAAGGAATTTGTGAAAAAATATCCGGAAACTGACGGGCTTATCTTCGACCGTGTCCGCTACGACGGCATCACCGCTGATTTCAGCGATTTGTCACGCAGACAGTTCGAGGAGTATGCCGGAGTCACTTTGGAGCATTTCCCTGAGGATGTCCTCAGTTGGTACGATGCAGACGGGAAACTTCGCGAAAACTGGGTGCTCGGTCCATTGGGAAAGAAATGGATTGAGTGGCGTGCTGGGGTCATTCACGACTTTGTCGCCAAGGCGCATAATGAACTCAAGGAAATCAATCCTGACCTTATTATCGGGGACTACACCGGCGCATGGTATCCTACCTATTGGCAACTCGGTGTGAATTGGGCGAGCCGGCAATACGACCCGTCCAAAGTGCCTCAGTACCGCGAGTGGGCAACCGAAAAGTACCATGAGACAGGCTATGCCGAACTTCTCGACATCTATATGACCGGTCTCTATTACTCATTAATAACAAAGGACGACGTTGACCGTGCAACCGGAGTTGTGGGACCTCGTACCGAGGCAGGCATGGACAACAGCCTCACCTACTGCTACAGTGTCGAGGGCGGTGCCGAACTCGCCAAGGAGGTGACTATGGGCGTTGTTCCTGTTGTCGGCTCCATCTATGTGGAGCAGTATCTTGACGACTTCAGCAAGTTCCGCCCTGCTGTGGAGCAGGCGCTCCGGAGCACCGGTGGCGTAATGATTTTCGACATCGTACACCTGAACAAACATCACCTCTGGGGCGACCTGGAGGCAGCCATATTAAAATAATAACACAATTCAGATGAAATCCTATTTAACCAACCCGATCTCGAACCTATGGTTCAGAGCCATGCTCGTCATCGCGGTCATGCTCTTTGCGGGCGCGCTTTCAGCTAAGGCTCAGTCGGCCGTCAGCGGGCGTGTAACTGATGTGAACGGACAGCCTGTCGCAGGAGTGACTGTGATGGTAGTCGGAACGACCAACGGAACAATGACCGACATGGACGGAAAGTGGTCGCTCAATGTGAAGGCAGGCGACACTCTCGAGTTCTCATGCCTCGGAATGGCCACGCAGTCGCGCAAGTGCAGCGGCAAGGCCGAGACTATCAACATCACCATGGAGGAGGACTCCCAGTTCATCGAGGAGACAATAGTCGTGGGCTACGGCACCCAGAAGAAGTCCTCCATGACCTCGGCCGTCTCGGCGATGAAGGGCGAGGAACTCCTCAAGGCTCCCGCCACCAATGTCTCTCAGGTTCTCGCCGGCAAGCTTC
>DJSA01000147.1:8996-9707 GCA_002438905.1 Bacteroidales bacterium UBA6346 | reverse complement strand
TTCTTTACATTCTCAAGAGAACCGGGGGCATCGGATACTATCAGGTGTTCAAGATTCTCTATTTCGCGGAAAAGAAACATCTCGCGAAGTGGGGAAGCAGCATGATTCCCGACCGTTTCTGCGCATTGGAGAACGGTCCTGTGCCTACATTCCTGTACGATGCCCTGCGCGGCCACAGCCGTCGCGAATGTCCGGGACTTCAGAAACTTCTGAAAGAAGGCGTCCAGAACGGCAGTGAGGATGCCTCCTACATTCTCACTGCACGACGCGACCCGGACATGGACTATCTCTCAAAATCGGAAATAGCTGAACTCGACCGCTCCATAGCTGAGAATCTTCCGCTTTCCTTCGCTGAACTGAAGGACAAATCCCATGACAGCGCATGGAGCGAAGCCTATTACAGCAAGCATTCCGGGCGCAAGTATATGGATCCGGTTCTCATGGCCGAAGCCGCCGATGCCGACAAACGCACAATAGCCTATCTGAAGGACAGTCTTGAACTTCAAAGCGCCTGTGCCCGATGAACCTTTCGGATTTTCTTTCCTCTGATGTCGTCAATTCTTTGACTCGTTCTACGGTTTCTGTCGGCGATGTGTGGAGAATCCGGCTTTATCCGGAAAATGGGATAACTCCGAAGGTCGGCGACGATTCCAGAAACAAGTTTCTTGTCATATTGGGCTTTGACAATGAGGGGAATATATATGGCGGCGT
>DJSA01000147.1:5798-8985 GCA_002438905.1 Bacteroidales bacterium UBA6346 | reverse complement strand
CGTGGTAATCAATTCGAGAATCAACGACCGCATCCCCGTTGCCCTTCAGGACTTGCAGATGCCGATAAGGAAATCCGCCTACCCGTTTCTTGACCACGATTCTTTCGTGGACTGTTCAAAGCTTATGGTCGTCCGCGCTGAAACCTTTGCCCAATGGGAGTTCAAGGGCATCATTTCACAGGACGACATTGAACTCATCTCCGGCACCCTCCGTGAAAGTCCGCTTGTGACAGCCGCCACCCTTGCCCGATTCTCAATTTTATGTTGAACTCGATGAGGCATTGTCCTCCATNNNNCTTCACCAAGACCTCGAACACAAGATAATTTTCTGTGAGGAGTGATTTTTGCAGTCTTCAATAAAAAATTCCCAACATGATAGATTTAATAAGAGCAATATTCAGCATGACAGGATTGACCGCCTTATTCAGCGTGATTTTGATTGGCGGATTAGTCTTGCTCATTATTTTTCTGAATTCTATTGCAACAATATCTGTAGCGGACTGGATTATCATAGGCATCGCTGTGATAGTATTTATTCCTATCATGATTCTTCTTGACAAACGCAAGAAAGAGAGGGAAAAAGAGCCTTGGAATCATGACATTTAGTGTCCTTTCGTAGCTGCCTGCGGGCAGCTATTTTTGTATCATTAAATTGATACAAGATGAAAAGTGAAGACCTGCGGTTGAACATAATCGTGAACGGCGATGCCGGGCGCAAGGAAATTCTTGACACGGAGAAGGAAATTTCAAGGCTTGAATCGGAAATAAAGTCTCTGAAAAAGGCAGAAGGAGACCACTCAAAGGAAATTTCTGAAACCAACAGGAAACTCACTGACGCGAAGTCGAAGTATGCAGAGCTCCAAAGGCAGATGAAGCTTGACCAAAAGACTATGGCCGAACTCAAGAGCCACATAAAGGCGACTCGCGCTGCTTTGGAAAAAGCTGTACCAGGAACAGAGAATTGGGATGCCCTGAATGCGGAATTGCTTGAGAGCAGAAAACGCTTTGAGGAACTTGCAAGACAATCCCAAAGTACTCGAACGATATTGTCACAGACTTTCACTAATATCGGAAACATATCAATAGGAGTAAAGGCTCTGATGGACATAACATCGGGGTTATGGAGCAAAACAGAGCAGGCGCGGGAGTCGTGGTTGCAATATGACGAGGCGCTTGTTGACGCTATGAAGACGACCGGCTTGAGCCGCGAAGAAATCGAGGAACTCAGCGCGGAACTGAAGAAAATCGACACGCGGACCGCGCAGAATGAGTTGCTGTCGCTGGCTCGTGTCGGCGGTAAGCTTGGAATTTCCGGCAAGGAAGACCTGCTGGAGTTCGTTTCGGCCGCCGACAAAATCAATGTGGCGTTGAAGGAAGACCTCGGCGGCGACGCGGAGGCTGCCATAGGTCAGATTGGAAAACTCGTCGATATATTCCAGCTGAAGGGGCAGATGGGGCTCGAAAAGGCGATGCTTTCCGTCGGCTCTGCAATCAATGAACTCGGAGCCGCTTCGACGGCCAATGAGGGATACATCGTGAACTTCACCAACCGCCTTGCCGGTATCGCTCCGAACGCCAAAATCTCGATTGACAAAATCCTCGGCCTTGCATCCACCCTCGACGCGAACGCACAGGCAGCCGAGACCGCCGCGACAGCCATCGGTCAGACCATCACCGCAATGTTCAGGAAAACCGAGACATTCGCCCAGATTGCTAAGATGCCGTTCGAGGAGTTCCGCGACCTCCTGAACAACGACGTGAACGCCGCTCTCGTCAAAGTGCTGGAGGGAATGAAGGGCGACCAGGGACTGTTCGACATCGTGGATGCCATGGACGGGATGAACCTGAACGGGCAGAGGGCAACGACCGTGCTCGGAGCGCTGGCCAACAACATCGATATGCTCAAGACCCAGCAGCAGATTGCGAACGAGGCCTTTCAGGAGGGTACATCTTTGACCAACGAGTTCAACACCAAGAACGAGTCTGCCACGGCCATTCAGGAGAAACTGAAAAAGAGAATCACTGAGACGAGCGTGGAAATCGGCCAGAAACTGATGCCGGCAGCGAATATGGCCATTAGCGGTACAAATACTTTTTTAGGAGTCGTTTCAAAGCTGATTACGCTCTTCGGAAAGTATCAGGCGGCAATCGTGACTGTCACGACACTGACCGCGCTCTATGTCGCAAAAAAGAAAATCGCCTACCTGTTCAGTGCCGAGTTCAGGGCTGCGCTTTTGAAAGAAGTTGCAGTCTTGGAGGCATCGTCAAAGGCAAATTCGCTGCACACGGTCACGCTGAAAATTCTCGCCGGCGGCTACAAGACGGCCGGGGCGGCTGCAAAGGCTTTCGGCAAGGCCTTGATTGCCAATCCGGTCGGGCTCGTCATTGCCGCCGTTGCAGCCCTTGCCCAAGGCATTGCATCATTGGTCTCCAAATCCCGCGAAGCCACCAGGGAGCTCCGCGAACTGAACCGGCGAACCGTTGATACGACCTCCTCGTTCGTCAAGGCGCAGGCTGAAATAGATAAGGAACGCAAGTCCCTCGAAGAACTGAAGGAGGCGGCGACCAGTGCGGCCGAGGGCAGCGACGAGCGAAAGAGGGCAATCGACAAAATCAACGAACTCTACGGCGACTATCTCCCGCAGCTCCTCACTGAGAAGACCTCTAATGAGGAACTGGAGACGGCTCTTGCCAATGTGAACACTCAGCTGGAGCGAAAAATCAAGCTTCAGGCGCGGGAAAGCGCCGAGATGGATGTTCTCCAGCATAAGGAGGACACTGTAAAGGCGACCCTTGGCGCCTTGGCGAAGCAGTATGAGAGCCTGAATAACGGACAAAAAATGGGCACCGCAGATATTGTACGCCTGACGGAGGAACTTTCGGGGGCATATGATTCCGGCGGGATAACGGAATCGTTGCAGAATGCTATTGACGATGTTTTCGGGCGTAGTCACGATTGGGAAGGCCGGACAAATCCGGAAATGTATGCAACCCCATATACTATGGGTATTGTTCAGTCTTCGGAAGAAGGGAAATTATTTGTAATCAGCGATGAATTTGAGAAAGCCGTGGAAAACGGAGAGAGTCTCCGGGCAGTCATCAAAGGCCTCTACGGCGACCTCTCGTCTGAGCCCTCCGGCAACATCGAATCGCTCGGAAGCCTTGCCGGCGGCGGAACGACCGAAAA
>DJSA01000147.1:0-5773 GCA_002438905.1 Bacteroidales bacterium UBA6346 | reverse complement strand
GACCGAAAACTCCGGCGGCGGAGCGGGCGGCAACGGCGGTTCCGGCGGCTCTGCGGGCGGGATCGGGACGGCGGCCGAAAAGAGCGCCCGTGCGCTTCAGGAAGGTCTTGCTCAGGTCTTTCAGGAGGTTGACGAGGAATCCGAGAAGCTGTTTCAGGAAACTCAGAAAAGGATGGAACAGGATGCGGAGATGAAAACGCAGCTTGTCATCGACAACGAGAAAGACCTGACTCAGAAAGCCATTCTGGAAGAGGAAAGTCGCTATGAAAAGGAACGCGCCAAGGCAGGAGACAACGCCGAACTGCTTGAACTTGCCGAAACCAAGCACCGGAACAACCTCGACAAAATCAGGCTCGAGGCCTTCAACCGCGAGGTCAAGCGGCTGGAGGACGAGCACAAGCTCAGGCGCACTCAGATGGAGAACTCTCAGGCAGCGGAACTTCTGGCGTTCAAGGGCACGGAGGAGGAAAAGGCGGCATTAAGGCGGAAGCACACGCAGGAGCTTGCGGAGTTTGATGTCGAGTATCTCAAGAGCCTGGAGACCATGCTTCAGAAGGTGGCGGATGACAGGACACTTGAGGGCATGTCCGTCAGTCTCGATGATGCGGACTACAATAAGATCATGCAGCAGCTTGCCGACATCATCAAGCGCAAGAACGCTGCGGCCGGCACTGCACAGGAAGCATCGCAGGAACCGTCCGACAGTCCGAAGAAGGAAAGCCGCTCTCTGAAGGAAGGCACGGGCGGAGGAAGTTTGTTCGGGGTGTCGCAAGAGGATTGGGAGACTTTGTTCTCGAACATTGCACAGGGAAAGTTTGGCGCGGAAGACCTTCGGACCACCATTGCCGGCATAGGCGGTGCCGCACAGGAAGCCTTCAGCCTTGCTTCAAAGTTCATGGATCTGACCAAGAAGAAGGAGGACGCGCAGCTCAAGGAGTACAAGAAGAATCAGGACAACCGCAAGAACTCCCTCGAAAAGCGCCTGAACGCCGGTCTCATCACGGAGTCCCAGTACAACGCGCAGGTGGAGCAGATGGATGCAGAATACGATGCCTATCAGGAAGAACTTGCGCTCAAGCAGGCAAAGCGCGAAAAGACTCTGAATCTCACGCAGGCGATAATCAATACGGCGCTGGGCGTCACATCGACGCTCGCGCAGTTCGGGGCGACCCCGTGGGGAATTGCTGCGGCGGCCGTCAGTGCCGCTATGGGTGCGGCAGAAATTGCCATCATAGCCTCGCAGCCCGTCACGGCCGGAGCGGAGGAAGGCGGCTACATAGGCGTTAAACGGCAGCAGGACGGCAGAACCTTCAACGCCCGGATGAACCCCGACGCGCGCGGCTTCGTCACGCAGCCTACCGTCATAGTGGGCGAGAACGGCTCCGAGTATGTAATCCCGCACGAGGCCCTTGAGAATCCGAGCCTCCTCCCGATTATCTCCACCATGGAGACCGCCCGCCGCAACGGCAAGCTCCGCAGCCTGAACTTCAGCGCGGTCTATCCGGCCATGGCGATGCCGGGTCGTGTCTCCGGCGGATTCATCGACGGCGGAAACTCTCAGCTCGTGACCGCATCCGCCGACGGCACGGAATCCGCGCCCGCCGACGCGGCTCTCACAAAGGCCATCGAGAAACTCATGAAGAAGCTTGACGAGCCGATTACCGCCCGCGTGTCGATGCTCGGCAAGGGCGGAATCAAGGAAACAGAGGAAAAGTATAACAAGCTCAGAAGAAGAGGACAGTTAGGATGATAAAGATTATGACAAAGGACGGCATCTCGCTCGACCTCGCGCCGGATGCCGAATTCGTGATTGAGTACAACAACCCGATGATGGAGGACGACCGCATCCCGGTTCCCTTCTCCACCTCCATCGCCCTTCTCCCGTCGGCGACCAACTGCAAGGTTCTCCGGTATCTCCCCGCGCTGAAGCTGGAGCCTACCGTCAAGAAGCTGGCCGCGTCCCTCGTCTTCAACGGCATCCCGTTCCTCACCGGCACCCTCATCTACGACGGCATCGAGGACGGCAACCTGAACTACACCTTCTCCGGCCGGGACTTGGAAGACGAGTGGGGCAAGAAAATCTATGCATTGGACATACCTAAAAACATAACCGTGAACGGAGAGCAGGTCCAGAACGACGGGGTCTGTTATCCATTGCTCGTGGATAAGGACAGCACCGGAAGTTTCGTTCAGAACAATGATGAAATATCAACCAGCCGAGAATACAACAATGTCTTTACCCCGAAGATAGATATCTATAACAAGTATCGGAATGTTCCTGATGCATACGGACACAGTGTGTGGGTATCTGCCGGCATTGGCAGCAGATACCTTGCGGAATATAAGATTCCGGTAATTTCCGTGAACAGAATAATAACGGGTATCTCAGTCGGCGATGATATCAAGCCAATATTGAACCATGCCGCTGTGATTGCCCAATATAAGGTGTCGGACAGGAAACTCGATGACGAAAATGTTGCGGAGCATTTGCCGGATATGAGCCTGTCGGATTTTGTCGTTGAATTTCAGAAGTTGTTATGCTCCGCCGTTTTCCTGGTGGCGGACACGTTGGTGATGAAATCCTTTGAGGACATATCCTCGCAGGCGGCGTCCGACGACTGGACTTCCATGGTTTCCGATTCTTTCAGTTCGGATGTGGAAGACGCGGTCGGGTATGTTTTCGGATATGACAATTCCGGGGAGGATTCCGCCAATCTGGAGGCTGAAGAAATCACTGAGGTTGATTCCTTGGCGGAAGCGCTGTATGTGTCGAAAGGAATAAACTCAGACGGTGCACCTCTTGCTGAGTTCCGCGCCGTCAGGGTGACGAGCACCGGAGACTACATCTCCACAAAGGGCAGTTTTCTGTATTGTCACACCACGGCCTACAACACCAAGGAGTGGCGTCTCGTCGCAGCGGCCGACATTCTGTTCCAGAACAATCTAAAGTGCGGGGAATCCCCGGACGGACTCGACCCTGTGGACAACATCTGTGGCTTCAACCTCGTGAAGTGCATCCCGTCGATTCTGAACAAGGACGGGAAGGTGCCCATTCCGAACACCCGTAATGGTGCCGTCAGTTCAAAGACCCCGGCTTTCTCGCTGGCTCCGGCGATCGATTTCCCGAACAGGGAGGCGGAGCGCGGCAGCGACGTATATATAGGACTTGTGAACAAGTCACAGATGACAGATACAGGCAGGGCGATGCCAGATACGGTACCGGAGGTCACAAAGATCTCAGATGGGTCATTCTCTCCGAACCCTCTACCGGATGATGTCCCACTCATCCCGGATGGCTCGACCGAACCCATATCCCTCCGTCCGGACTGGCTCTATGAGCATTTCCACAAGCGTTACGCGCAGTGGCTCGCCACCGACCGGCAGGTCATCAGCTGCGACGTGAACCTCAATGAATTCGACCTCCTGAGCTTCCGGATGTACAACAAGGTCAGGCTGCACGGGCGCGATTTCTTCGTGAAGAAGCTCTCGGTGACGCTCCGTGCCGGTTCCGAAGCGCTGGAATGCAGCGCGGATTTCATCTCGGCATAGTGTCCTTTTTTTCCAGGGCTCAAGTCAGTAGCTTTGCATCATGACAATAGACACATCATATCAGGACCAGTTTCCGTTCCTCTTCGCGGGGAACGCCGGGACGATTAAGATTACGGCTTCTGCCAACGAGGAGATTCCCGTGAAGGTGGAGCATATCTGCCGCAGGTTGAAGAGAGTACCCACAGGGCTTGCCCTGATTGCAGAGACTGACTACGAGGCGGAGTTCCGGATGCTTGCGGATTCATCGGGAAGGCTGGAATTTGATTTCAGCGGGGTATGCCGGGCCATCCCGTTCGCGCTTCCATCCGATCCGGGGTCGCTTTTCATCCGCGCCCCGCACGCTTCAGCGGCAGTGCCCCACAATTCCATTCGCGTCACTTTCGGAACCGATGGCGATTCGGCGCTTGACAAGACGGTGTTCTACGCTCATGTCGGTGACGAGATGCTTTCCGAGATATACGGGCATAAGACTTTCATAACTTCACGCCCGCAAATCAGTCGTTCAAGAATGGACGGAGAAAATGACTTTCTTGCGCTCGCGACTGGAAATACGCGCATTTGGGCGACGCTCTATCCGGCGTTTTTGCCGCCTGCGGAGATTATCCTCAATGAGTTCGATGCAGAATTGTCCGCCGTGGATGTGTCATATTCCAGAATCCGCGACCTTGCCGACACCTCCGGATATTCAGAATGCGAAATCGGGGCTTATGATGTACGGGCGGAAACTTCGCTGACGGATGCCGCCGGGAACGTGACCTCCGTCGTGGAATCGGAGGTTCTCAGATTCATAGTCCCGAATCATAAGGTTTCGATGTTCGAGTTCCTCAGCAGTGTAGGCGCGATTGAACCGATATATGCCGCAGGGTCGAAGAAATCGGAGGTCGAGACGGAGACCAGGACATTCGTGAACGACGGCGTGGAACGGGAACTGACCAATGACAGCCGTCTCGTGCACGAGACTTTCACAGGGTGGCTCGCAAGCGCGGACGAGGTCAGGTTCTGGCGGGAGTTCTTCTCCTCGGCGGCGCGGTATGCGGTGACTGACGGCGTTTCGCGGGAAATAATAATCGACGAAATCGACTCGGAGAGCACGGCGGGCGAACTAAACGCCTTCTCGTTCAAGTGGCACTATGCCGACAAATACGCGGACCCGGCGAGAACTCCGGTGCGTAAGGAACTGAAACAATACAATCCAACGATATGAAATACCAGAACTTCAAGAGCGACTTTACCTCCGTCCACACCTTCCACAGGCAGGAGGGGGACACGAAGACCCAGATAGCCGTGCCGGAGCATGTCCGGCTGACCTTCTTCACGGCGGAGAGGTGCGGCTTCGTCGCCGTCGAGCGCAACGGTTCGCAGATGAGCGGATGCTCGCTGTCCTCCGACGGGCTGACCCTCAGCGCCAACATCCCGCTGTCAAGGAAGAGCCTCGGCACGGGCGAGCTCTTCTGCGAAATCGCGGAGATCACCTCCGAGGCCGGCTTCCCGGATTCGGAGAGGGTCGAGGTGACCCCGGTGAAGCTCGGAGTGACCCTCTGGCCGGGCAAGTCCGACGACTCGGACGAGGTCCAGTCGGAGCTCGTCATGGGGATAATCTCCAAGGAGGCCGCGGCCGTCATTGCGAGCTGCAAGACCGCCGCTGCGGCGGCCGGGAGCGCGGCTGAAAGCGCCAACGCCGCCGCCGAGGCCGCCGAAAGTGCAGCCGCGGGCGCGAACGGCGCGGCCGCCGACGCCATGGCCACATTCCTTGCCCTCGAGATCGATACGGTGACGGGGAACGTGTCCGCCACGGTCGGAGCGGAAAAGACCGTCTTCGATTCGGGGGAGATTGACTCCTCCACGGGGGACGTCATTTTGAACATAAACTACTGACAGATATGGCAACAACTACCAAGAAAATCATCGGAAAGGTCCCCATGCCGCGCGGCGACTACGCCTCCGGCACGACCTACTACAGGCACAACATCGTGACCCACCTGGGGAGCGCGTTCATCTGCACGGCGGAGACGACGACCTCCGCCCCCGCCGCGCTCGGCGCCGACGGGATGACAGTCACCGTGAACGAGGGCTGGGCGGTGTTCGCGGACGGGCGGGCGATCTACGCGGAGGGCGCAAGGCTGTCCGCCGTCGAGACATCCGCCTCCGCGAACCGCGCCGACATCGACCGGCTCGCCGGGCTTCAGAACGCACCGGACGACCGCGCCCTCCCGCTCCTGTGCGG
>DJSA01000043.1 GCA_002438905.1 Bacteroidales bacterium UBA6346 | reverse complement strand
CCTTGCCCGGCTTCACGTGCTGGAACCATACGATAGAACAAGGCTTACCGTTATACATCAGGTAGAGCCCGTTCTTGAAATCTGCTGTTGTTGCCATATTACTATATAAAATTTAAAATATTACTTCCCGTTAAAAGATTTCTCACTGCGTTCGAAATGACAGCGCCTGCGTTCGAAATGACAGGATTATAATCTTTCAGTTTCGCCGCGCAAAGGTAGCATTTTATTGTCTTTCTGCAAAATGTCCTTGATACGTGCAGCGGTTTCCTCAAGCAACCATTTTGGGGTGGAGGCCGCACCGCAGACCCCGATCTTGTCGTCCTCACGGAACCACTCCCCATTCAACTCATCGATGGAACTGATATTGTAGGTCCGGATGTTCACAGACTTGCAGAACTCGCAGAGAACCTTGCCATTGGAACTTGACTTGCCGCAGACGAAGACAATCACATCATGGCTGCGCGCAAAGGCGGAAAGCTTGGCATGGCGGGTCGCCACCTGACGGCAGATCGTGTTATGCACCTTAAGCCGCAGAAGCAGCCCTCGCACCTTAGCAAGTCTCGCGCACACCTTTTCATATTCCCCGGGACTTTTTGTGGTCTGACTGAAAATCTCGGTCGGTGTGCACTGGCGTATCCGACCATCAGCAATCGCCTCCTCAAGCATCTGCAGATTCTCGACTACAACAGCGGTGCCATCAGTCTGACCCACCAGTCCGAGAACCTCGGCATGACCTACTTTTCCGAAAATAACAATCTGCCCCTTTCCTGCCTTCTTCTGCTGCAAATATGCCGTACGTATACGCTTCTGAAGTTGTAGTACAACAGGACAAGTGCAGTCAACAATCTCAAAACCAAGAGCTTTCGCGCGAACATAGGTCGAAGGAGGCTCCCCATGTGCCCTAATTATAAGATCGGCATTCTCCACCGACTGCATCTCGTCAAGGTCCTCCCTGTCAATCGTCACCAATCCTGCCGCCTCAAGTCCGGAGAGCACAGCTTCGTTATGGACCAGCGCTCCAAGTGAAAAGATTTTCCGGTCCTTCTCGTGTTCGAGCTTCTCCTCGGCAATGTTAACCGCCCTGATTACCCCCGCACAGAAGCCGGAATCCTTGTCGACATCTACTGTAGCAAATTTCCTCATAACAGTCTAAACTCCAAACCTTTCCCGAAGGATATTTTTGATCCAGACCATCTGGTCATCCAACGTCATGGCGGAATTGTCAAGTTCAATGGCGTCTACGGCTTTCGACAGCGGAGAAACGCTCCGGTGAGAGTCGATATAGTCCCGGCTTCTGATATTTTCCAGAACATCGGTCAAATTCACCTTCTCGCCCCTTGCCTCCATTTCCGCGGCACGTCTGCGCGCGCGCACAAGAGGATCCGCCGTCATAAAGATCTTCAGTTCCGCGTTGGGGAATACAGTCGTCCCTATGTCCCTTCCGTCCATAACCACACGGCCGCTCTTTCCGAATTTCCTCAAACGTCCGTTTACATAATCGCGGACCTCCGGCACAGCAGAAATTGGACTTACCTTTCGGGAAACGCCGAGACTGCGGATTTCCTTCTCGACACAACGGTTTCCGATGTATGTCGCCACGCCATCAGCCGTATTTTCAAAATGTACATCCAAAGTATTCAGAGCCTTAACGAGCGCAGGCAAGTCAATCTTGCCGTTGTCATCGATGAGCCCATGTTCAATTGCATACAGCGTCACGGCACGATAGAGCGCCCCCGAATCAAGGTAGAGGAACGAAAACTCCGACGCAATCAGTTTTGCGAAGGAACTCTTTCCTGTGGAGGAATATCCGTCAATGGCTATGGTAATGTTAGGTATATCGTATTTTTTCATATCGAACCGCTATCCCATCCCCACCGGCTTTTTCGATCCGAAGGGAATATTTCCGTTGCAATCGGCAAAATTACGCATCTGATTGATTTATTCAAAACAAAATTTACGATATTTGTATTCGATAGTGGAATACGGCATTGTTTTTTCAATGACGGGGCGGCCTTTTGCGGCTGTGGGGTATCTTAAAAATTATAGGAAATGAGAATATTGGTTATCGATGATGAACGTTCCATCCGGAATCTGATGCAGGAAATACTTGAAGACGAAGGGCATTCGGTCGACGTTGCCGATGATGGGGCGAAGGGCATGGAAATGGCCGACAAGGAGAAGTATGACGTGATTTTCTGCGACATAAAGATGCCGTCTCTCTCCGGCGAGGAGGTGCTTGACACGCTGAGAGAAAAGGGAATAGAGACGCCGGTGGTGATGATTTCGGGACACGGGGACATCGACACTGCGGTCAGCTGCATAAAGAAGGGGGCGTTCGATTTCCTCTCCAAGCCTCTGGACCTCAACCGGATTCTGATTACCATCAAGAACGCCACAGAGCGCAGCAACCTCATCCAGGAGACCAAAGTTCTCAAGAAGAAGGTATATGGTCAGGAAATGATCGGCGAGTCGGAGGCCATAATGAAGGTCAAGCAGATGATAGATAAGGTGGCTCCGACCGATGCAAGGGTGCTCATCCAGGGAGGCAACGGAACTGGAAAGGAACTCGTCGCGAGGTCGCTGCACCAGAAGAGCCTGCGCTCGCAGATGCCGTACATCGAGGTGAACTGCGCGGCAATTCCTTCGGAACTAATTGAGAGCGAGCTTTTCGGGCACGAGAAAGGTTCGTTTACTTCTGCGATAAAACAACACAAGGGAAAGTTCGAACAGGCAGACGGCGGCACGCTCTTTCTTGACGAAATCGGAGACATGTCGCTTCCTGCCCAGGCAAAGGTACTCCGCGTGCTTCAGGAGAAAAAGCTTTCGAGAGTGGGCTCTGACAAGGACATTACCGTGGATGTGCGTGTGATTGCGGCAACCAACAAGAACCTTCGCGAAGAGATTGCCAAAGGAAATTTCCGTGAGGACCTCTACCACCGCTTGAGCGTAATTGTAATCAACGTCCCTTCCCTCGATGACCGAAAGAGCGACATTCCGTTGCTCGTGGACTACTTCATAAATCAGATTAGCGCTGAAAGCGGAAAGAGCACGCGACCAATCGAGCCGGAGGCCATGCAATTGCTCATGGACCGCAGTTGGACCGGCAACATCCGCGAACTTCGCAACGTGGTGGAGCGACTGCTGATCCTCTCGGGCCCGACAATCACAGCGGACGATGTGCGTGCCTACGCAATGCTTTAAGGAAGGGGGCAAAGAAAGTTTTTAGGGAATATGGCAAGCACTATCGAGAAGGCAATATACAACAGGACGGAACTTCTTGTAGGAGACGACATCATGGACGTCCTGGCGGGAATTCGGGTGATAATCTTCGGTGTCGGAGGCGTGGGAAGTTGGTGCGCCGAAGGACTGGTGAGGAGCGGAATCACGCATCTGACCATCGTGGATTCGGACCGTATATGCATCACCAATGTGAACCGTCAGTTGATGGCAACAACTCGGACCGTGGGACATGTTAAGGTGGAAGCCCTGAAAGACAGGTTGCTGGAGATAAACCCTAAGGCAGAAATTACAGCCATTCAGCAGATTTACAGCACAGAGACTGCCGGACAATTCGACCTTGACGAATACGACTATGTGGTGGACGCTGTGGACTCCCTCAAGGACAAGGTCCAGCTCATCCTCAACGCCACTGCCAGCCGCGCGAAATTCTACTGTTCCCTCGGTGCTGCCCTGAAGGTGGATCCGCAGAAAATTCAGGTTGCTGAGTTCTGGAAAGTTCGAGGATGCCCTCTCGGTGCAGCTCTGCGCAAGAAAATGAAGCGTGCAGGCACCTATCCTTCCAAAAAGTTTCTTTGCGTCTTCGATGATGAGGTACTGACAAACAGGGGGCATTGCAGAAGTTGCGGCACCGAGAAATGTCTCTGCCCGAAATCCGCCGATGGCCCGGGAGATCCGGCACTGCTCAACCACGAATGGTGTTCCTCAAAGGCGCAGATAAACGGCACTACAGCCCATGTCACCGCCATCTTCGGGATGACCCTATGCGGACTCATCATAAATGACATCTACACGTCCGTACTCTCAAACAAGTAGAAGCCAAAGGAATCACCCCATCTTGGGCAATTTCACGGTGAAGCACGCACCACCGAGGGCGAAAGAGCGGCTGTAGGTGATGGTCCCGTTGCAGGATTCGACTATGCTGCGACAAATTGAGAGACCCAAGCCGGTGCCGCTGCTCTTGGTCGTGAAGTTCGGGACGAACAGTTTGTCCAAGTTCTCTTCCTTGACACCGGTGCCGTTGTCATCGACCGCTATGTCATAGAAACCGTCTTCGGTACTGTTCCTCAGGCTTATCAGAATCCTTCCGCGCTCCGGTTCCTCTCCGGCCGCAACTTGTGCTTCCTGCCTCATTCCTATTGCCTGTATCGCATTGGTAATAAGATTTATAAACACTCTAACAAGCTGCGCCTGCGGTGCCATTACTCGCGCATCCTCCAGCCCCATATAGGTAATGCTTACATTGTCCCTATTGTCGAACATGAAAGCCTGTTCCGAGAGCATCTTGTCGAGGTTAACCTCAGTCGCCTGCTCCCCGTAGAGTTTCGCTATCGCGGAGAAGCCACTCGCCGTGTCGGCAAGCACATCGATGTGTTCCAGAATCACCTTTGCCGTCTCGTCGAACTTCGCGTCCCAATCCGGACTTCCGTTCGCCCGCAGCCGCTGAAGTTTCTGGATCTTCAGTCTGATTGGCGTCAGCGAATTCTTGATTTCATGAGCTACCTGACGAGCCATCTCACTCCAGGCGCTGTCCCTCTCAGCCTTTGCCAGCTGCCTGCTGCTTTCCGCCATTGCACGCACCATCTTGTTGTATGCCTCAACCAGACCGGACACCTCGTCCTTGCCCTTATATTCGATCTCCTCAAGGTTGTGGATATCCATGCTGTCCATACGCTGGCTTAGACGCACTATGTGCCGGAACAGATTGTTGGTCACCACGGAACTAAGCCAAATGGACAGAAGCACCAACATGAAAAACAAGCAGATGATAAGGCTGGCATGCATCACGGCCTCACGGCCGAAGCCATAATCATCATCGGTGTAGGGACAGCCTGCGATCGCAAGCATGTCTCCGTAAGCGTTGAAGATAGGCGCGTAGAGTGCGTAGTAGCCCTGTCTTGCCAACTCTTCCTTGTGGATAAAATATCGTTGGCTCAATTTTGTGATATTATAGTAGGCGTCTTGGTTAAGTCGGCCTCCCACTGCCATTTTTTCAAACAGTTCCGGAGCCGTGCTTAAGAAAGCCGTTCCAGAGAGAGTGTACAGCGTAATATCCGATCTCGTCACCTGGCCCACCTCCGAAAGACTATTGTAGAATTGCGGCGTCCGAAGTTCTGAAGCCGAACCGATGTGCTGGCAACGCTTTTCCAGAAGTGCCTGGATGGTGTTGATTTTATTTGACATGAGCCGGAGCATATTCCTTTCGTTCCTATCGTATACGAACATCACGCTGACGACGGATATTACCGTAAGAGTCAGTACTAATGCAGTAATAATCAAAAGATTGATTTTGGCACGCAGATGATTTCGTCTCGATATCTTAGGTCTTCTGTCTCTCCGTATGACATATATTATCAGGAAGGACACGAGAAAGATGAACGAGAATGTCGTGAAATATGAGGTCACCTTGCGGGTGGGGCGAGAAATAACAGTGAGCTCGTGCCGGCCTATGCGTGAACAATAATGGTTGTATCCCTTATATCGGAAGAAATCGTGCCCGTCCGTTCCGAAACGAAGTCGCGTTATATGGTCTGTCACCATAGGATACGGATAGTCGCCTCGGAATGACTTGAGACGGCCGTCGTGATATTTGGCGTATGAATAATAGGATGGTATGCCGGTCTCTCCAAGTCCCGCAGTTCTTGGAAGAATGCTGCGGTAGCCGTAGAGGTCCGTCTCACGATTGTTCAGAATCCGGACAATAAGTCTGAATAGTCCCTGTTCATGAGGATAGACAAACACTCCGACATATCCGTCAAATCCGTCCGAGTTGTCGCAGTAGAAGAAATGCGAGTTTTCGTAAATTCTGGTTCCGGTAGAAATTACCTCGTCGAATGCGAGCCTTCCGTCCATGTCTGTGTCAGTGATGACTCTGACATCGACCTCGTGCGACTGGGACACCCGCCCGAGGAAAGTCTCCGTCACCCTATTGCGTATCGGACGTCCGCTGTTAGGCATTGCAATCAGGGAAGAAATAACCGGATCATTGTCAATCCCAGCCTCAACGTTGAGCAACTGGATTTCGAGTCCCAAGTCACGGTCAATCGCAAGCCGGTCCGACCATGCCCATATTTTTCTCTCCTCCTTCCTGAACCCGTAAATTATCGATGTCGTGGTGAAATAGGCCGCACAGATGAACGCAAAAGCTAGGACCCACCAGATAGAGCGAGTGTTGAAACTCTTGCCGGTGAGTTCCGTGAAAACAATCTTTAGGCTGAAAATCTGGAAGAGAGCCATTGTCATCAGCAGGATGAACGACAGGAAGGTCAGCAGCGAAAACCAAAAATTGTTGTTCCATCGGAAGAACTCCATTGACAGACTGGAGTTGAATATGAGGCTCTTGTTGGCTACGTGGATGTAGGCAAATGAGGCTGCCATAAGGAGGAGCACCGCGATTCCGTAGATTATGGCCGATGTCCGCGGAGAGCGGCTTGCGCGAATCCTGCGCACCGCCTTCTGCCGCATCAGGAACATGGTCAGAAGCAGGAGGGTGATGACCGTGTTGACGCACAGAAGCGCACCGAGCGATGAGAGTATAGGACCAGCGGCATAGACCAGCGGAGAGAAGAGCGAGTAGTCTATGGCCTCGTTTTGTGATGCCATCAGGTCTCGGGTAACCTTGAACACCGGAGTCCCGTCTAGAAACACTGGGGAACCACTATCCTCGGACAGTGGAACAATGTTGTAGTTGCCTCCGACAAGCCTGAGCCGCGGATTTATCCCGTTTCTTCCGCGCAGATGTTTCTCCACAAGGGCGTTCTTGATCTCGACTCCGGCAATGATGGTGGTTTCTTCGTTTGGACTCACGGCCTTCAGCAGATACCATTTCGGTCCCATATTCACGTAAGTCAACTTAGGGCCGGCATTCGCAAGAGGAGAATAGAGCCGGTTGGGAGGATTCGTGACACGGGCAAATATCAGTTTCGAGGATATGTCATCATTGGCTTCCGTAAACTGATTGCACCACGACTGCAGGGAATCGTTCACATAACGGTAGACGACTATGTCCCGCGGCATGTCCCCGATATGCAGGAAGACATCGTCAGGGGTGTCGATTGCCATGGATATGTATTTATCCATTAGCCTCACCCTGCGTTCAACGTTTCCTCCCACCCTCAGAGCAGCTGCGTCCGTGCTGTAGGGAACAGACTCTATGACAAGGAAAAGCCCCAACACTATCAGCAGCCCGAGCGTGAACACGAGTCTGAATGTCCGGTCACTGAGATGTATCTTCTTCATATTGTTTTGTGCCGCGCATCTTTCTAAACTCCCGCGCAAACTGGGACAAAGTTAACATTTTCTTTGCAATGGCTCAATATTTGCGTAAAGGACGACCCGGTTTTTAATTGTAACTTATGGGATTAGGGACACGGACACTGAGTATGGGGCTGCTTTCTGCAGTCATGATGTTCTGTTGCGCCAATGTTTCTGCGCAGAACGTTGTCCCGGCATCAATGGGCAGCGCTGAGGGGTTCGATGTCTTTGTACCCATTTCAAAGTATCTCGGCAACGGGGATGCAGAGAAGTTGTCCGCGTGGTTCTCCAACAGCGTGGAAATCACAATTCTCGGTGAATCGAACACCTGCTCCCGCTCACAGGCACGCCAGATACTCAAGTCTTTCTATACAGCCTACACCCCAAGGTCATTCGAAATCACCCACAAGGCCTCGCAGGGGAACATGAAATACGCCATCGGAGACTTGAAGGCAGGAGGCGAGACATTCGTGGTCACGTTCTTTCTCTGTATGAAAGACAATTGCTATGACATCCACCAACTGAAAATCGAACGGCTTTAAATGTCTTTGGGATCGTATCCTACGCTCCAGAAAAAGCCTTCCGGAATGGATAATCTGACAAAATAAATGGTGAAAGACAACACTGCCCTTGTGGTCACGGCTCCCGGAGATACCGACCGCGTTCTTCTTCACACCTGCTGTGCTCCATGCTCTTCGGCTATCATCGAATGCCTCCTTCGCAGCAGAATCCGCCCTACTATATACTACTGCAATCCTAACATATCTCCAGAAGAGGAGTACTTCATCCGCAAGAATGAGTGCACACGGTATGCACAGTCGCTCGGACTTGAGATCGTTGATGCGGATTACGACCATGATGCCTGGCTTCGCGGGATACGCTCTCTTGCGACCGGCTTTGGCGTGACAGACATCGAACACCAGCCAGAACGCGGAGGACGCTGCCTGCAATGCTTCAGGTATAGGCTGCTCGACTCGGCCCGTTATGCCGCTGAACATGGATTCCGCGTCCTCACGACCACTCTCGCCTCGTCCCGATGGAAGTCTCTTGACCAGATCAACGAGGCCGGGCGCTGGGCCGTGGCACAGGTCAACGGGCAGATAGGCGCTGGGTCTATTGAAGATTCCATATACACAGTACGTCCGGATGCCGGTCGTCAAGAACCCGCCACTTCACTAGTCTGGTGGGAACAGAATTGGCGTAAGGGAGGTCTTCAGGAACGTCGTTCCCAGCTCATCCGCGAATACAATTTCTATAACCAATTGTGGTGCGGCTGCGAATTCAGCCACCGATGACATTATGGTCGGGCCACAGCCCGAAAATCCTCCATGTCCCATGCCCTGAAGTAATCGGGGGGGGTATTCCTTTGATGCCCGGCCACAAGCGGGACAAGATTGTCGTCCGGCCAGCCACGGAGCGTTATTCGTGATGGTAGGGCTCTCCCCTGATGATGGTGAAGGCGCGATAAAGTTGCTCGGTGAAGATTGCACGGACCATCTGATGGGAAAAGGTCATCCGCGAAAGGGAAATCATGGAATTGCTGCGGTCATAGACATCCTTGCTGAAACCATAGGCACCGCCGATGACAAACATGATGTCGCGGGCAGAGCCTCCGGAAATCTTGTTTTCAATCACTGACGCCCATCCCATTGACGTATATTCCTTTCCGTGTTCATCAAGAAGAATGACATCATCCGTTGGACGTATATTCTTGAGTATCAATTCCCCCTCTTTGGCCTTAATCTGTTCTCTGCTCAGAGCGGATGCTTTCTTCAGTTCCGGGATCTCGACCATGGAGAAGTTTATGTAGTGCTTAAGGCGGTCAATGTATATGCCCACGCCTTCCCTCACCCAGTCCTTGTCGGTTTTTCCGACTGTAAGCAACGTGATCTTCATTTCGCGAAACCGTCCACACGTACATCTATTCGACACGCAGTTCCACCTCTGCTCTGATAAAGGCATCGGAACGCTTGAGGATGAAGTTAGAACCGAGATATTTGGTGCGGACCTCGTCATCTGAGGCGAGCGCCTCCGGGGTGCCGGCCTGAAGGATGGTGCCTTCGTAGAGAAGGTAAGCGCGGTCGATGATGGCGAGGGTCTCTCCGACGTTGTGGTCGGTAATGATGACCCCGATGTTCTTGTATTTGAGCTTAGCGATGATGTACTGGATGTCCTCGACTGCAATCGGGTCGACTCCGGCGAATGGTTCGTCAAGCAGGATGAACTTCGGGTCTATGGCAAGGGCGCGGGCTATCTCACAGCGACGCCGCTCGCCTCCGGAGAGCTGGTTTCCGTAACTCTTGCGGACCTTGTGCAGATTAAACTCGTCAAGAAGTTGCTCAAGACGATCCTTGCGTTCGGCCTTGGTGAAATGCGGGGACATTTCCATCACGGACATTATGTTGTCCTCCACCGACATCTTCCTGAATACGGAGGCCTCCTGCGCAAGGTAACCCACGCCTTTCTGTGCCCTCTTGTACATAGGAAGCCCTGTGATTTCCTCATCGTCAAGGAATATGCGGCCCTCGTTCGGAACTACGAGCCCCGTAATCATATAGAAACTCGTGGTTTTTCCGGCACCGTTAGGCCCGAGAAAGCCTACGATTTCCCCCTGTTCCACCTCCATGGACACGCCTTTGACGACCGTCCTTACACCATATTTCTTGACAAGATTCTCGCAACGCAGTTTCATATCAAATTCTGTGTGTTAGTTCATTTTTTCCGCATGGTAGTTCCCGTCCGCCTCTATTTTATGTCGAGCGAAAAGTCCTTGACGAGGTTCTTCACCTCCTCGTTGTTCTCCATCAGCACCTTTGCCTTGTCGCTCGGCATGTAGACGATCTTCTCGCCATCTGCAACCGGAGCCACCGTCACTGAGAGCATCAGCGCGTCCGAACCGGCTATCCGCCTGAAGTTGCCCTCAAGTTCGTGGAGCAGCTTCGACTCGACCCATTCCTTCTGTGCATCGTTGACAACCTGGAAGCGCACGACTTTCTTGCCATCGACGGTCTCGAACTCAAGCTTGGAGTTGGACAGCATGGTGTAGAGACGAGGCTTGCCGCTGTAGAGCGAGGCAAGTTCCGGCCAGCGGGCCTTGAGGGTGTCATCGGACGGAAGTTCAGCCTGCACGATTTCAACCTTGTCGTTCTCGGCCTTCTCGGCGTTCTCCACAAGCGCCTTCATTGACATCCCTCCGCCTGTCCTCCCAGCGCGCCGTGCGCGAGGTGCCGGCGCCGCAGGTTCTGCAGCCTGTGCATTCGCCGCAGTTTCCGGCGTATTTGCCGTTGTGGGGATAGTCTCCCGGGCGGGTTCAGCAGCCGGCGCCTGTTCCGGACGAGAGAGTGCCTTTGGCGGTTCCTGTACGGTCGGAGAAACAGACACCGGCTGTGCCGGAGCGGCTTGCGTCTGCGCCGTTTGTGGCACAGCATTTATGGATTTCTGCGATGGAGCAGGAGCAACTTGTGACGGAGCCGCGTCTCCCGAGGGTCTGTTGAGTATAAAACAGAGCCTCATCAGCGCGAACTCTATATGCAGACGAGGGTTCGTCGCGGCCTTGTAGCTTGCCTCGCAGCCGGTCGTGATGCCGAGCGCCTCATATAGAAACGCCAGCGAGCACTTTGCCGCCTGTTCAGAATAACGGGCCTTGAGCGAGGTCGGAAGTTCCAGAAGAGACTCTATCCCGCCCGACTTCGACACAATCAGGTCACGCAGATGCGAGCTCAGCGCCCCCACGAAATGCAGCGCGTTGAACCCCTTTGCAAGAATCTCATCGAAAGTCTTGAGACAGAAGGCATAATCTCCGGAAAGAAAATGCTCGACGAGCGAAAAGCTGTACTCATAATCCAGAACATTGAGGTTGCGGATGACATCGGCATATTTCACGTCCGTCCCGCAGAACGCCACCGTCTGGTCGAAAATCGTCAGCGCATCCCTCATCGCCCCGTCAGCCTTGTGGGCAATCACATGCAGGGACTCGTCGTCAATCGTGATTCCCTCTTTCTGGGCCACCATCCTGAGGTTCTTCACGATGTCGTCCACAGAGATCCTGTTGAAGTCGTAGGTCTGGCAGCGGGAGAGAATCGTCGGGAGAATCTTGTGCTTCTCCGTCGTGGCAAGTATGAAAATAGCGTGTGCAGGCGGCTCCTCAAGGGTTTTGAGGAATGCGTTGAACGCCTGGGACGAGAGCATGTGCACCTCATCGATGATGTAGACGCTATATTTTCCAACCTGCGGAGGCACCCTCACCTGGTCCATCAGGTTCTTGATGTCCTCGACTCCGTTGTTGGAGGCAGCGTCAAGCTCGTGGATGCAGTAGGAACGTCCCTCTGCGAACGAGCGGCAGGACTCGCACTCCCCGCACGGCTCCATGTCCGGTGACGGGTGTGAGCAGTTTATCATCTTCGCGAAGATTCGTGCTGTCGTGGTCTTCCCCACCCCCCTCGGCCCGCAGAAAAGATAGGCATGCGCGAGCTGCCCGCGAAGAATCGAGTTCTTGAGCGTCCGCGCAATGTTGTCCTGTCCGATGAGCGTTCCGAAATTCTCCGGCCTGTACTTCCGCGCCGAGACGATATACTGGTTGTCCTGTTGTTCCATCATTTTCAGATTTCTAACCTGCAAAGATACGTTTTTCTTGGGAACATTCCTCCGCCCCATTCTCGGAATATACAAGGAATATGTTATGAAACAGTCTCATTCCGCGTCCAAATCAAGAAGACCGCTGTCGCTCAATCTGTCAAAGTCCGACTGAAACAGCCTATCCTGAACGACACGGTATTTCTCAAACTCGGACTCTGCGAATTTCTTTGCAAACTCCGCTGTAATAGTTCCCGCATCATCAAGGACCTTATTTCCTCCCGCCTCAAGTATAATATATTAATCCGATTCGCCCAGTCCTCCATAGTCATTGGGATGTGCCGGTTAGCCATACGCTCGGCCATATCGAGAACCGAGTTCACAAGTTTGCCCATATCCTCCAACTCAGGAGCGCTCAAGTAATTCTTGGCGATGCTGACATCCGACTTGACAATCTTCCCGTCCGGAGCATTCTCCCAAGTCGTCAGTCCCATATATTCCTTATCTGCATCGGCGCGTTCAACTATAATTTCAGCGGCAGTATGTCCATGAACTGCAAAATGCACCTTATTCTGAACCCTCTTGTAAAATCGAGGTAGAGCTCAAAAGCGGACGCAATTTACAACAATAAGTTGAAAAACCTGTCTTTGGCTATGTCCAAATTTAATTATGCACAATTATTGCTGATGAGGAGGGCACAATGCGTGCGTCATATTCCCATGTGACGTTGTTTGTTTTGTGGATATGTGTATGATGTGGCAGGATTGATATGGATGCTGACGACATATTGACGGTATAGAATATGGCACTGACTATATGATATGATGGAAGGGAGTGAATAAGATTAAAACTTTTATGGAGGAAAGAATATGGGAATGAGAAGAATTATTTCAGCGATTGCGGCTTTCGCGGCGGGGGCGCTGATGTCTATTTGTTTTGCACCGGAGGCTTGCGCGCAGGCACAGATTAACACGAAGAAGATGAAGATCGGGGACTTCCCTGAAAAGGTGATGAAAGTTGTGCTGACGGGTAACCCCATGATTGACGGGGTGTTGCAGGACGTGATAAGTTCGGAGTGGAGGATTTCTCCGTATGAGTTCTGCACAGTGGAAGATTTCGAGGCCAACAAGGGAAACGAGGATTTCTATTTCATGCTGATGAGCAAGGCCCAGTTCAAGAAGGAATCGGAGCCGGGCATCGAGTTTCTCACTGTGGTCAAGGGAGGCAAGGGCGCGGACAAGGGCATCGACAAGATGCTGGAAGCCTGCTCTTTCCCAGTGAGAGCCGCACAGATGCCTAACGGCCGCGAATTTGACTTTCTGCCATATATCATCGGGGCGATGCAGGGCTACATCCGGAAATCCATGACCGATGACCGCGTTGGCTACGCAGGACTCGGGAAATACGCCGCCGGACTCGGTGGCACGGCCGACAAGAAAGTCGTCTTTGCGAAAGGCGATGTGTCGGGGAGGATGCCGGAGACGGTGAAGGAGAAGGCGCTGGCCGCCGGCATTGAGATAGTCAACGATGATGAGGCAGATGAACTGCTCGACACGGGGGATATGAATTGTGTCGTTTCCTACACTGTAGCTCCGAGCGATCCCGAGTTCGGTTCATACTGCTACAAGATGCTCTTCGGTGCAGGCGACCACAAACTCTACTATTTCAAGAAACAGAGTGTCGGACGGGACGGGGACTGCGGATTCATAGCATCGGAGTTCAACAAGCTTGTGTCAATAAGGAGGAAATAATGATCGTTTCAAAAACCGGAAACGGATTGAGATACGCTGTTCTCCGCGAGGGAAAGCGGGTGGCCTGCTGTGCGCTGAACGTACGCTGCGGAACACGGGAGGAAAATGTGAGGGGCTGGGAAAAGACAGGAGGAGACTTCCACTCCGGGACAGCCCATTTTGTCGAGCACACCCTTTTCAAGGGCACTACAGACAAGACTTCCTCTGAAATCAACTGTTATCTTGAGCGACTGGGTGGCGAACTGAATGCCTACACGACTAAGGAGGAGATTGTCCTGCACGCCACTGTGCTGAAGGAGGACATTGAGAAGGCTGCCGGTCTGCTGATGGAGATGGCAACGCGGGCGACATTTCCCGAAGGTGAGATTGAAGTGGAGAAGACTGTGGTCATCGACGAGATTGCTGGTTACAAGAACTCGCCGGCCGACGACATATACGACCGTTTCGAAAGCCTTCTGTTCGAGGGACATCCTCTCAGCGGCCGAGTGTTGGGGACGCCTTCTTCGGTAAAGAAAATTACAACAGACGAGCTGCGGAAATATGTCAGGGCTTTCTTCACGCCGGATAGAATCTCGTTTTCGGTGGTCGCACCCATTCCGGAGGAAGAGTCTGCGGCAATGGTCGAAAGGCTTGCCGGAGAGTATTTTGGAGCAGGAGACAGCGCCGTCTCCAGTTGCTGTGCCGCCGCAAATCCGGAATCGTCCGTCACAGAGATGGTCACAAGACAGGACTCCTCCACAGGGGGAACCGCCGTCCGAGAAGAATTTTCCGGCAATGTATTCAGCAAGACCATAAACCGCCACAGCCACCAGGCGAACTGCATCATCGGAGCTACAGCCCCGTCCCTCCGCCGTGGAGACGAGCGCATCACAGCGGCTCTTCTCGCAAACATACTCGGAGGTCCGGCAACCAATTCCATACTCAACTCGATCCTGCGCGAGAAAAACGGCTGGGTCTACAATGTCGAGTGCAATTACAGCCAATATGCCGACACTGGCATCATGGCAATCTGTTTCGGCTGCGACAGGGAACATCTCGAAGACTGCATTGGTGTGATAGAGGGCGAACTCCGTAAACTCAGGGACGCGCCACTCCCTGAAGAAGATCTGAAAGCGGCCAAGAAACAATTTGAGGGGCAACTCGCCATCTCCTCCGAGAACAGCGAGAGCCAAGCTCTATCAATGTGCAAGAGCCTCACCGCCTTCGGAACGATTCAGGACGATGATGCGGTCCGGCGAAAAATCGATGCAGTCACATCCGCTGCCCTTCAGGAAGCCGCCTCGGCAATTTTCTGCTCCGACCATCTATCCAGACTGATATATCTTTAAGGAATCTCGTAGAATTTGAGTATCTTTGGCGGGTTTTCGGCCGCATTAGGACGACAAAAGCATTTCTTAATTTCGTAAATAACTATGGGAAAAGGAATTGACAATCTGAGATATAGGGAAATGAAGACCGTGAAGGGGACATACATACCCGACATCGACATCGAATATCCGGAAGATGACCCAAGCGCACACATTCTTGGAGTAAGGTATGATGGACGTCAGGTTACGCTGGACGAAACTTTCCCTTATTATGACAATTCACTCAAGTTCCGCATCAATCACGCGCTGAACCGCGTCCTGCGACGTGTCCTCGTGCTTTTCGTGAACCGCGTGCGCTACGGGCTGCAGATTGTCGGCAAGGAAAATCTCAGAAAGAACAAGGCTTTGCTCAGGGACGGAGCGATGACGGTCTGCAACCATGTCTACCGCTGGGATCTCGCCTGCGTGTTTGATGCGATAGGTAATAGGAACCTGTGGTTTCCGATCTATGGCGAACACTTGAGGGGCAAGGACGCATGGTTCATACGCTATGCCGGGGGAATCCCGATTCCCGAGTCAAGGTCCGGACTACGGAGCTTCGATGAGGCGTTTGATATATGCAGAAAGAAAAAAGAGTGGATGCACGTGTTTCCGGAAGCTTCCAGTTGGAGGTTCTACACCCCTATACGTCCGTTTAAGAAAGGGGCGTTCACCATGGCTTACAAATACGGCATCCCTGTCATTCCTTTCGTCATTTCCTACCGCCCGCGAACAGGGATTTACAAACTGTTCGACAAGCCTGATGTCCCGCTGATAACTCTGCATGTGGGAACTCCGATAGTTCCGGACACAAGCAAACCGCGCGCGGAGGAGACCGGCCGGCTGCTCAGAGAGGCACACGCCCAGATGGTGAAAATGGCAGGAATAGTCGACAACCCCTGGCCTGCGGAAGAGTGACGGACGCGGGTATTGGAATAGAGGTCTGAAGATGAGAATAGAGACAGTCACTTCCGCGCAGAACCGGAAAATCAAGGAACTGATAGCGCTCATCGAAAAATCGAGGGCGAGAAATGCAGCGGGACTTTTCGTTGTCGAGGGGCAACGGGAACTCGGGCATTGCCTTGACGCCGGTTTCATCCCCGAGACGCTCTTTGTCTGTGGGGAGGTCATCGCACGAACCCCTGCAATTTTAGGCAGCGCTGCCGATGACAGTCCGGCGGAAGGGAAGTCCTGCGTCGGGACCGATGGTCACCTTGTGGAAAACATTGAGGGGAAATACGGACTTGATGCGCTGGTGGCCAAGGCCGAAGCACTCAACCCGCGCCTCACACTCGTGCAGATTCCTGCGTTCCTCTACGAAAAGATTGCCTATCGCGGCTCTACAGAAGGCATTATTGCCGAGGTCCGCTGTGTGCCACGCAGGATTGAAGACCTTCGCCTCGGAGCCAATCCGCTTGTCATGGTGCTCGAATCAGTCGAAAAGCCCGGAAATCTGGGAGCCGTCCTGCGCAGCGCTGATGCCGCAGGAGCCGATGCGGTGATTGTCTGTGACCCGCTCACCGACATCTGGAATCCGAATCTGATACGCTCCAGCATCGGGGCGATATTTTCCGTGCCGGTAGCTGTCTGCACCTCTGCGGAAGCCATAGCATTTCTGAAAGAACGCGACATCCGCATCCTCACGGCCCAACTTCAGGACTCGGAATGGTACTACGACACTGACATGACAGCCGCGACTGCTCTTGTGATGGGCACCGAATCCACTGGTCTCTCCCTGTCATGGCGCAATGCGGCAGACGCCCACATCAAGATCCCTATGCTCGGTCGCCTCGACTCCCTAAACGTCTCCGCCAGCGCTGCTATCCTGCTCTACGAGGCTGTCCGTCAGAGAAAATCAGTCTTTCAAGGGACGAGGCCTCACAATGTGACGCTAGGCCACTTTTCCGGAGAAAAATAAATCATATACGCATGTCCAGATTCGGTCTCATAGGCTTCCCGATAGCCCATTCGCTAAGTCCACGGCTCTTCAAGGCGGCCTACGGCGGACGTTTCCGCTACGACCTGCTCGAATCTGAAGACTTCGACACTGCCTTCCGCACATTCATGAAGTCATACGATGCAGTAAACGTCACTGCCCCGTTTAAGGAACTGGCATACGGCAAGGCGAAATTCCGCAGCCCGGAGTCCGAGTTCATCGGCGCTGCGAACATACTGGTGAAAACCCCGAGGGGGCTCAGTTGCTTCAATTCCGACTGCACTGCGGTCAGAATACTGCTCGAAAACCACAACGCCAATTCCCCAGAAAACGGACAGATTCGCAGCGTAATTGTGGTCGGCTGCGGCGGTGCGGGAAAGGCGGCAGCAGTTGCGGCCATAACTCTCGGCCTTGACGTGACGCTGATGAACCGCAGCATAACCCGTGCGCTCGCATTCGCACAGCACCTGACCGCAGCAACACAGGCAGCGGCACAAAGCCGCCGGAACTCATTTCCAAACATTCGCCTCGGCTCTGTTTCCGTCCTTCCGGTTGATCGGTTTCAAACTGCCTTTCTGCAGCACGACGCCGTGATATACACCCTTCCGGCAGCACTCGATGTCCCGCCGTTCACCCCGGCAGTCGCAGACTTGCCGGAGCCGCCACGCCTGAAGCTGCTTCTCGAAGCGAACTACCGCAACCCATCATTCACTCCAGAAGTTCTCCGATGCCTGCCTCTGACGATAAAATATATCCCGGGAGAGCAATGGCTCCTGCAGCAGGCACTCACGGGCTATGGGCTGATGACCGGGATAAATCCGGACGTGCAGGCACTTGAGTCATTGGTCACCCACGCCTCACAAGTATTCTGACCCGTAGCATTACGTGGAACGGTTATTGAAACTCATTGCGGGGTTTGCAAAATCGTGAAACACGAAAAGAATATCACCATGAAACATATCACAAGAAAAATCATTCTCGCCGTCACAACTGCGGCATTTTTTCTGGGAACAGGCACAAAGTCGGAGGCACAGAGCCGCGGCTTCAAGCTAGGGCAATGGACGGAAATCCATAACTCCGTGGTGCGACAGCTAAGCCAGGCCTATGTTGACACGCTCGATGTCGACCGCATAATGAAAGCAGGAATCGACGCGATGCTCGCCGAACTCGACCCATACACGGTTTATGTCCCTGAGGAGGAGAACGAGGACTTCCAGATGATGATTTCCAAGACCTACGGGGGAATCGGCGCGATAATCTACAAGAAAAAGGGGGAATATGTCGTCATCAACGAGCCTTACGAGGGCTCCCCTGCCGTGAAATACGGGCTTCAGTGCGGCGACGAGATTATAGAAATCAACGGAGAGGACACGCGCGCGCTCGAAAGTGCCGAGGCTTCGGAGAAGATGAAGGGGAAGCCGGGAACGAGCGTGAAGTTCAAGGTAAGGAAGGTTCGCAGCGGGGAAATAAAGGATATGGAAATCGTGCGAGAGAGGATTCACCTGCCTGATGTCGAATACTATGGAATGCTCAATGACAAAGATGGTTACATCCTCCAGAACGGATTCACGGAGAACGTCTCTTCAGAAATCAAGGCGGCATATTTCAAGCTCAAGGAGCAAGGGATGCAGCGACTGATTCTCGACCTTCGCGGCAACGGTGGCGGACTCATGTCCGAAGCCATCAACATCGTGAGCCTGTTCGTCCCGAAAGGCTCGCTGGTAGTAAGTTCAAAGGGCAAGGCTGAGGATACAAAAGAATACAGGACTACGACCGAACCTGTCGATACGGAAATTCCGATTGTGGTTCTGATTGATTCCGGCTCCGCCTCATCCTCTGAAATTGTCACCGGGGCACTTCAGGACCTTGACCGCGCTACGGTGATGGGACGCCGGAGCTTCGGAAAGGGTCTTGTGCAGTCCATCCGCCCTGTCGCCTACAACGGCCAGCTGAAAGTGACGACCGCGAAATACTACACCCCGTCAGGCCGCTGCGTGCAGGCCATCGACTACAGCCACCGCAACGAAGACGGCAGCGTGGGACAGATTCCGGACTCGCTCACCCATGAGTTCAAGACGGCAAAGGGACGCATCGTCCGCGATGGCGGCGGAATCACACCGGACATCGAACTCGCTGCTCCAAACTACAGCCGCCTCGTATATTCCCTCGTGCTGTACGGCGTCATCGACCGCTATGCCCTTGAGTTCGTCAAAACTCACGACAGCATACCGGCAGTTGACGATTTCCATCTCACCGATGCCGAGTTCGATGATTTCGTGAATTTCGCGAAGACCCAAGAGTTCGACTACCGCAGCAGCGCGAAGACGCTTTTCGACCAGATGA
Organism: Bacteroidales bacterium UBA6346; assembly: GCA_002438905.1. GTDB lineage: Bacteria > Bacteroidota > Bacteroidia > Bacteroidales > UBA932 > Cryptobacteroides. The sequence goes on along the minus strand of DJSA01000043.1, from coordinate 9,770 downwards.
AGAAGGAACTTGAGAAGGACGGTCTTTCAGACGGCATCTCGGAGCAGATCACCGCCATAGACAAGGTTCTCGAAATGGACAAGGAGCAGTTCATCCGCCTCAAGAAAGACGAGATTATCCCGTTCATCGAGGAGGAACTCGCCGTCCGCTACTTCTACCAGAAAGCCGGCGTCAAGCTCCGTCTCCGCTACGACACCCAGCTCCAAGAAGCCCTCACGGCCAAGGTCTCATAAGGGCGGAAGCCTTCTGTGGCATCAACCCTTTGGATTTCAGTATTTTAGCCAAACATGCATCTATCAACACTTCGGTAAAATTTAAAATTATCAGTAAAAACTTACCGAAGTATTGACTTAAAAGGCGTATATTTATCAGTCTTTTTTGCAAAAGATTGGCTTTACCTATGTCTAGAAAGAAAAGTCTGCCTTGGTCATTGACGCTGTTTCTGGCGGTGTTCTACAGCGCCTCAGCCAGCGCGCGTACCGATATTGGAGAAGTCCAGACGGACGCGCAGAGTTATTATTTCAGAACTATGAATGTCTCGGACGGCCTGTCTCAGAACACAGTCTTCGAAATCCTGCAGGACAGGACCGGATACATGTGGTTCGGGACCAAGGATGGTCTCAACCGCTACGATGGCCGCACATTCCGCATCTACAATAGGGATAACTCCGGGTTGCGCTGCAACATCATAACGAATCTGGCGGAGGACTGCTATGGGACGATCTGGATAGGGACAGACAGGGGTGTCTATAGATATGACCCGCTAATGGACTGCATATCCGCCCTTTCTGACACGACCGGGGAAGGAATCTCAATCTCTTGTCACGTGTCGGGGATGGAATGGGTTCAGGATATGAAGGAACTGTGGATTTCTGTTGAAAAGCAAGGGTTATTCGCATACTCTCTGAAAGACAACACATTGAGGCTCAAACTAGAGCCCACGCTCAGCATATCTACATTCTCCAGAATCGGCAATCGGCTTTGGTACGGGCAGTATCTGGATAATCTTTACTTCGTGGACACTGATTTCTCCGAAAAGCCGTCAGTGTTCAAGGACATTGACGGGACGGCGGTTTTCTCGGGAGAGACTGTCAACACCATTATCGCCGGTGATCACAATAGGGTTTACGTCGGAACTACGTCAAGGCTGTTGGAAATCAACTTGACTAACAGGAAGACTAGGCGGATACTCAATGATTATGTCCGTGCCCTGGCCATCAGGGACAATGACGAGCTGTGGGTCGGTGGAGAATCCGGTATTCACATCATCGGCACAAGGGACGGAATCGTCAAGAGGCACATCGTGGCACCTGACCAGGACGAGCCATATTCCCTGGCTGACAATGCTATATATTCACTGTTCAAGGACCGCGAGCAAGGCATGTGGATCGGGTCCTACTTCGGGGGCCTTAATTATCTGCCTTACCCATACACCCTATTCGAAAAGTACTACCCGCACAGCGGCATGTGTTTTCTTGGACGCAGGGTAAGGGAATTCTGCCAGGACGGAAACGGGACGATATGGATAGGCACGGAGGACAAGGGCCTGTTCAGAATGGATCCTGAAAGCGGTCTTATCAAGCCTTGGAAAGGTTCGATAAGGCACAAGAACGTGCATGGGCTGTTCGCGGACGGTGACTGGCTTTGGGTCGGGACATTCTCTGAAGGCCTCAGCAAGATTAATCTGAAGACGGGTAAGGTCGTGCATTATACCAAGGGCAAAAAAGGATTCCCAGAGAACAACGCGTTCTCGATCCTGAGGACTTCCGCCGGAGATCTGATCGTCGCGATGACTGTTGGTGCGGTGGTGTACGATGACAGTACAGACACGTTCAGGGCTATCCCGGAGCTGGACGGGACGTTTGTCTATCAAGTGCTTGAGGCAAGCAATGGAGACTTGTGGTTCGCCACCTATGCCGATGGTCTGTACCGTTTTGAGGCCAGTCAAGGGCGCTGGGCACACTACAAGACTTCAGAAAACTCGGAAGACTCCGGATGTGTCAGTTCAGACAACATCACGAGCATATTCGAAGACAGCAGCAACAGGCTATGGGTGACAACCCTCGGCGGAGGCTTTTGCCTTTTCCATCCGGAAGACGAAACTTTCACATGTTTCACATCCTATGACGGATTTCCAAGCAGCGTGTTCTACAAAGTCATCGAAGACAGGGACAAGTCCTTATGGATGACCTCAGAGAATGGGCTGATCCGATTCAAGCCAGAAACGGGCGAAAAACAACTCTACACAACCGCCAACGGGCTACTGAGCAATCAGTTCAACTTTCAGTCAGGCTTCCGCTCAAAAAGTGGGAAAATCTACATCGGAAGCATCAACGGGTTCATTGTCTTCGACCCTTCTTCATTCAGGAAGAATGAATATGTCCCGCCTGTCACTTTCACCGAATTCTACTTGTTCGATGAGCTGATGAAACCGGGAGAAAAGGACTCCCCTTTGAAGAACAACATCACATTCACCGACCGGATTGTTCTGAAGTATAACCAGAATACATTCTCCCTGCGTCTGTCAGCGCTGAGTTACCTGACTCCGGAGATGAACAAGATTGAATACAAGATCGGTGGGGGGGGGAAATGGACAGCGGCAGGAAAGAGTGCAACGATAACATGCTCCAATCTGCCACATGGACATTATAGGATTAAGATTCGTGGAAGCAACGGAGATGGTGTGGCCAATCCTGAGGCCAGATCGCTTGATGTGATAATCAAGCCACCTTTCTATCTCACTATTTTTGCCAAAATAATCTACGTGTTCATGGCAATTGCTTTGGCTACGGCTGTATCCTTAGTGCTGCAACGAAGGGCAAAACGCAAGCAAACGAATGAAATGGAACAGTTCGAGCACGAGAAAGAGAAAGAGTTGTATGATGCGAAAATAAACTTCTTCACCGACATAGCCCATGAGATCAGGACTCCTTTGACAGTAATCAACTGCACCATCGATGACATCTGTTCCTCCAAGGACATTCCTGACGACCTCAGCGAGGACATGAATGTCGTGGAAAGCAACACAAAAAGGTTACTTGAACTTGTCAACCAACTTCTTGACTTCAGGAAAGTCGAGTCAGAAGGCTATAGGCTCAACATTGTAAAGGCAGATGTGGCCGTGATCCTCAAATCCGTCATCTGCGGGTTCAGGGTGATGGCGGAGCGGAAGAACGTGAGCCTGGCCACAGACATCCCTGACACACTCACCGCTTATGTCGACAAGGATGGATTCTCGAAAATCGTCACCAATCTGCTTAACAACGCCGTAAAATTCTCAAACACGCGCATATACGTCAAACTATTCATTGACTCGGGACATCTGTTGTTCACCGTGTCCAACGATGGGCCGAAGATTCCGGAAGAAATGCGGGAAGAGATTTTCCGTCCGTTCGTCCAATGCAGGTCTAACGGATCTTCTGCGACAAATGGGACAGGCCTTGGGCTCGCCCTCGCGAGATCGCTCGCCATTCTTCAAGGAGGCACCTTGGACGTTGATGATTCCACCGACTATAACACTTTCATCCTTCGTCTGCCGCTGTCCAATGAATCTGTCAGATCCGAAGTCCCCGACAAAGCGGAAGCCACCGAGAGCATAGGGCCAGAGACTCAAGATGCCACCGACACGGCAGACCGGCGGTACTCCATCCTGCTGGTCGAAGACAGCCCGGACATGCTGAACTTTCTTGTCAGGCAGTTTTCCCCCATTTGTAATATTTTTACTGCCAGCGACGGGAATGAAGCATTGACTGTACTGAGAAACAACAATATAAGTCTGATCATTTCAGACGTGATGATGCCCGGGATGAACGGGATGGAATTGTGCAGGAGAGTGAAATCAGATGTCGAGTTCAGCCATATTCCAGTCATACTCCTGACCGCCCGCACAGATTCGGACTCGAAGGTGCAGGGGATGAACATCGGGGCGGACGCCTACATTGAGAAACCATTCTCGATAGACTACCTGAAAGCATGCGCGGAGAATCTGGTCTCCGGCAGAAAGAAACTCAGGGCGGCTTTCGCGCGCACTCCGCAGGTTCAGGCCGACAGTGTGGCGATGACCCGCTCTGACGAATTGTTCCTGCGCTCCATGAAAGCGCTTGTCTCGCAAAACATCCAGAACCCAGATTTCAGCATTGACGACCTTGCCATAGGGCTTGAGATGAGCCGTTCAAGCCTAAACCGGAAAGTCAAAGGACTCCTTGACATGACTCCGGTTGACTACATCCGCATCGAAAGGCTCAAGAAGGCCGCGCTTCTGCTTAGGGAGGGAACCTACCGGGTGAACGAGGTCTGCTACCTGACAGGATTCAACACCCCGTCATATTTCACAAAATGCTTCCAGAAGCAGTTCGGGATGCTGCCGAAAGACTACATTGACGAGCTTTAGAAGCTATCTTCCCCCCCCCCGAATTAAAATTAGCCGTCCCGGCAGGTTTTGACTGATTTGTTGCATAATTGGCAGGATTGTTCTATCCGTTGGCTGGGGCTAACGCTATATTTGCCGTCGTGAAAACCCTAATTACCACAATTAATAACAATAACTATGTCAAAAAGATTTTTTATCCTAGCTATTCTCTTTTTGTCAGCTATTTCCCTACGGGCGCAGGACGTCTCGGTCAAGGGAAAAGTGACAGATGCAAATGATGTCCCTCTAGCAGGAGTGAGCGTCATGATCAAGGGAACGACAAACGGAACCAACACTGATGCAGACGGAAGTTTCGCTCTGACTGGGCCTAAAGGTTGCACCCTGGTTTTTTCTTTCATTGGCATGCTTTCACAAGAAGCAGTGTTCGAAGGGACTCCTTTAAAGATAGTAATGAAGGATGACAAAAAGGCTCTTGAAGAAGTGGTTGTCATCGGTTATCAGACTATAAAGAAGTCTGATCTCACAGGAGCCGTTTCAGTTGTTGATACAAAGGAGATGAGGAAAAGCCCGGCCGGAACAATCGTAAGCCAGCTCCAAGGACTCGCGACAGGTGTGACGGTACGCAGTTCCGGAAGAGCCGGAGAGGATGCTTCGGTTGTGATCAGAGGTATTGGGTCGCTGAGCAGTGTGTCTCCTCTTTGGGTCATTGACGGAATGATTACTGATCCGGGAGTGGCTTTCAACCCTGCCGATGTGGAGTCGATCCAAATTCTCAAGGACGCCTCTGCTGCAGCGATTTACGGGTCACGAGCCGCCAACGGAGTCATCATCGTCACCACAAAAAAAGGAGCCGATGGCCCGATGAAAGTCACCGCTTCAGTGAAGGAGACAGTCGAATGGAGTCCTAAGTACGACCTTATGAACGCTGAGGAGTACATAAAGTACAACAACATTGCCTACGATGAGGCCATCAAGGATGGAGTCAATGGCGTGACCGCACGTCAACAGCACTCCAGCTACGACACAGACTGGCAGAAGGAGGTTCTCAAGACCGCCCTCGTGCAAGACTACAATGTGGCCCTCTCCGGTGGTGGAAAGTCAGGAAACTACTACGTGTCAGGAGGTTATTACCGGAATGACGGAGTTTCCTACGGCAACACATTCGACCGCTACACATTCCGCGTCAACACCTCAGGCAAAAAAAGATGGTTCTCCTTCGGAGAAAACTTCGCATACTCGCTCACCGAGACCGATCCAAACCAGACCAACACCTACAATGACTTCCTCAGAATGATGCCTACCATTCCTGTCTATGACGAGAATAACCCGGGTGGCTATGGCTATGGCGATGCTGCAAAATACAACACATTCGGAGTCAACCCTATCGCTCGTGAGAATCTCGAAAGGCGGCACATCCGCGAGAACCGGCTGAATGGTGCTGTGTGGATGGAACTGAAGCCTTTTGACTTCCTTTCCTACAAACTGAACGCCGGTGTAGATATGTACTTCTACGAGAACTCATGGTTCCGTGGAGAAGGCAACTGGACACAAAACCAAGAGTATCGTGCCCCTGAAAGTCAGAAGGCAAGGGACAACACCTACAATCAATTGATTGAGCAAACCTTGAACTTCAACAAGGACTTCGGACGCCACCACGTTGACGCTGTGGTCGGTCTCACCTACCAGCACCACGAATGGGAAGGGCTTTGGGCCTCACGTCAGAACTTTCCAATGGTCAACGGAGAGTACCTCACCTACCTTAGTTCAGGTGCTTCGGACCAGCAGAACACCAACACGTTCAGCGAGAACGCAATGATCTCCTATCTGGGACGCGTGAACTACATCTTCGGTGAGAAGTACTATCTGACGGGGACCTTCCGCCGAGACGGGACCTCAAGGCTTTCCAAGGAGAACCGCTGGGGCAACTTCCCTTCTGTCTCGGGAGCTTGGAGAATCTCTAAGGAGAACTTCTTCAATGTACCTTGGATTGATGACCTTAAGATCCGCGGTAACTGGGGAAGGCTTGGAAACTCCACCATCGGAGACTGGGACTATCTCGCCACAATAAACCAGAGCATCGTCACTGTGATCGGTGGCACGATAAAGACCGGAGCCACGCAGGTTAAACTCGCCAACGAGGACCTTAAGTGGGAGACAAAGGAGACCGTCAACGTCGGACTTGACGCTGCCTTCCTCGGCAATAGGCTTTCCTTCACCTCTGAATATTACAACTCAAAGACATCCGATGTCCTATTCACAATGCCTATCGCCAGATCAACAGGTAACGATGGCGGTGATCCGAGAGTTAACTCCGCAAGTCTCAGGAATAGCGGTTTCGAGTTCACACTTGGATGGAAGGACAACATCTCTGACTTCTCCTACAGTGCTGTCCTGAATGTCACGACCATCAACAACAAGCTTCTCGAACTCGGCTACGGCAAGAACTTCGTTGACTACGGAGAAGCAAGAAGCGAGGCTGGAAGAGAGCTCGGAGAGTTCTTCCTCCTCAAGACCGATGGCCTTTTCAGATCCCAGGCCGAGATTGACAACTATGTCTCCATAAAGGACGGAAAGACCACCCCTATTACGATCAACGGAAAACGTCCTCAACTCGGTGACGTAAGGTACATCGACACCAACAGCGACGGCCAGATCACAGCGGATGACCGGCAGTACGTCGGAAGCCCTTGGGCAAAGGCACAGATGTCTCTGATCCTCAATGCCGCATGGCGCGGATTCGACTTCAGCATGATGTGGTACGGACAGTTCGGAAACAAGATCTACAACGTCGCCCAGTGGCAGGGACGCTACTTCGCTGACAACTCCAACTACCTGAGGTTCAAGAAAGGAGAAGAGCCTTATCAGGTCAACCCGAACTCTGACACACCCCGAATCATCTATGGTGACTGGAGAAACACCCAAGCATCTGACCGCTATCTGGAGAACGGTTCATTCTTCAGGTTGAAGAACATCTCCGTAGGCTACACCTTCCATGGCAACTGGATGAAGAAAGCAAAAGTGGACAATATACGCATCTATGCAAGCGGCAACAACCTTCTGACCTTCACTAAATACAAAGGCCTTGATCCGGATTTTGTCAACACCAGCATCTGGAACATGGGTACCGACAGTTTTGCATATCCTAACACGCGCTCGGTGATGTTCGGAGTTGAATTCACATTTTAATCACAAATAGACTTGTAAGTTATGAAATACATTTATGGATTGATGATAGGAGCCACCATGGCACTAACAGGCTGCAGCTCCGACCTGTTGGACATCCAGAATCCGAATGAGGCGACTACCGGAACTTTCTGGAAGACCGCTGAGCAGGCCGAGGCGGGCATCAACGCATGCTACAGTTCCCTTTACAAGGAAGGAACCTGGATGAGGTGGCTTTCTTTCCGGTATGACCTTACCTCAGACGAGGGATGGAGCACATCACCTTGGCTTGAGCTCGGCGACTGGACACGCTTCGGCTACAACAACTACAACTTCTATGAGGGCAACATCGTGCACTGGGAGTGCTTCTACAGAGGAATATTCAGATGCAACCAGGTTCTCGGAAAAGTACCGGACATCGAGATGGATGAAAGTCAAAAGAACAGGATCCTCGCCCAGGCGCAGTTCATGCGGGCACTATGGTATTTCCAAGTCAACCTCCTTTGGGAAAAAGGTGTGCTGCTGACTGAGACTGTAGGTCCTGATTATGTCCCGGAAGAGGCATCCGAGTCCCAGATCTGGGAGCAGGTCGAAAAGGATCTCTTGGCCGCGCAGCAATATCTTCCTGAAAAGTGGGATGCCGCTGATGTCGGCAGACCTACACTAGGAGCAGCGAAGGCTCTTCTGGGCAAGGCTTACATGCAACAGAAGAAGTACAGAGAGGCGAAGGCCGAGCTAGAATGGCTCATCGACAAGGAAGCCAGCGGGCTATATGGTCTGATCGATAACTGGGTGGACAACTTCACCGATCGGGACGAGAACAATAAGGAAGGTATTTTCGAGATTCAGTTCTCGGACCTCAACAAAGGCGGCACCGGTAACGACGCGAGCATGGCTTTCGGATTCCAGAGGACACAATTCTATGCCCCAGGCGGAAACGCTGGTGTGGGCTGGGGTGACGGCAAGGCACGCAGATGGCTCGTTGACGAGTACCTCAAGGAGAAGCGTGCGGATGGGCGTAATGACCTTAGGCTCTACAACAGTATCCTTTACAAAGGTTTCGGTGATGATTTTCCAGATCAGAGCAAAAAATACTACAAACAGGCGGATGCCTCACAATGGTTTGACGAGTGGGGACAAGGAAAGGATGACTGCTACATCCGTAAGTACAGCACTTCATACTACCGCGACAGGGAGGACTACTTCGCCCCTAACAACTATAGGATAATGCGCTATGCTGACATCCTGCTGAACTACGCCGAGTGCATCGTGATGACGGATGGTTCTCTGTCAGATGCCGCAGCCTATGTCGATAAGGTCAGGGAGCGCGCAGGAATGAAGAAGCTGTCGGAGAGTGAGTATATTCAGAAAAACCACCCTGATTACCTCTCCAGCAAGGAAGGATTCATGAACAGGCTTGAGATAGAAAGGACGCTGGAACTTTGCTTCGAGGGCTGGAGATGGGCCGACCTCAAGAGATGGGGTGTGCTCGAAGACCAGACCAAGATCGACCAGATAGCGAAATACCGTGATCCTGACTTCGAGAATTTTATCATCGGCAAGCACAATAGGCTGCCTCTTCCTACAGATGAGGTGAACATCAGCAAGGAGACTCCGACAAGCACTCCGAAACTTCCTCAGAATCCTGGCTATTAGTTTATATAAGGATTATTTTATTAAATAATGGCAGGGGTAAGCCGGCTTGACCCGGCTTACCCCTATTCAGTAATTAAAAACAAGCTGCTATCCAAGCTTATTATCGTTGATTATGAAGCATATAGCGATTTTTGTTTCATTGGCTTTGTTCGCTTGCATGTGTGCCTGCGGAGCCAAATACACTGATCCGGACGACATAATTGTCCCGGAGACTTCCTCACCGGTCCAACTCGCTGACCCATTCATCATGCTGGACGGAGACACCTACTACGCCTACGGCACACACGCCAGCTCAGGAATAGAGGTCTTCACCTCAAACGATCTGAAGGAGTGGACTTTCCAAGGGCTTGCACTCCAAAGCAAGGATGTATGGGCGGACAGATGGTTTTGGGCTCCGGAAGTCTATAAGGTCGGGGAAAAGTACTATATGTACTACTCAGCCGATGAGCACATTTGCGCAGCAGTATCCGACTCTCCGCTCGGTCCGTTTACTCAAAAGAACAAGTCCCCGATGATAGCCGATGAAAAATGCATAGACAACTCGCTTTTCATTGATGATGATGGAAAGCCATACCTGATCTTC
>DJSA01000143.1 GCA_002438905.1 Bacteroidales bacterium UBA6346 | reverse complement strand
TTGTAGTCGAAGAATGTCATCGTCTTCATGCCCATAAGTTCTTTATATTGGAAGTTCTCCACCTCACCGTCAAACACAGGAAAGCCTTCCAGAAAAGAATATTCCTTGACAAGGGTCGCCCAAGTCACCTTGTCCTCCGGGCAAGTAACATGATTCTGATCATCACCATTTTCCTTGCCGCAGCCACAGACAAGCACCATTGCCGCAAAGGACAACGCCAAAATAAACTTTTTCATACCTCGTTTAAATTTTTCCGCAAAGATATATTCCCCCCCCCGTAATTTCAAAAATTTTTTGAAAAATCTCAAACAAGAATTCTGTACGGCGGGCAGGTAACATTTGGAATCACGCCCTGTCAAGGACATTTTTCTTGAGGATTGGCGTGTGGAGAATCAGATAGACGCAATGCTGAGGGAGGAGGCCACAGAAGACTACGGCAAGTTTGGCGAGCACGGTCGGAATGAGTATGCGACGGCCGCGGAACATGGTGGAGAGAGCATTGCGGACGAGGGTCTGCGGGTAAATCATCACGCCGAGGTTATGGGCGAGCCTGCGAAGGTTCGGGGCGAGCTTGATGAGCGGCGTGTCGACGGCGGACGGGCAAATGGTGGTGACGGTCACGCCGTAGTCGCGCATCTCATGCCAAAGCGATGTGCCGAGACTCTTGAGGTAGGCCTTTGTAGCAGAGTATGTTGAAATTGTAGGATAGGGAAGATATGCCGCGAGCGAGGCCATGATGAGTATGCGTCCGACCTCTCCGGGTTTCAGACGGCCTGCCCTGCGTGCCTTGCGGCTTCCGGGTTTCGCCCCTGCGGCAACGGCCGCCGCGACGCGCTCCGAAGAAAGCTTTTCGGCCCGCGCCTTCATGTCCTCTCCGAAAAGACGGCAGAGATGGGTGGTTGCGAGGCAGTGGACTCCGACAATGAGGTTAACCATCCTTGCGGGACTGTTGAACAACTTGTTGTAAATCAACATACCTGCATTACTTATCAGAATGTCAACGACATACCCGTTTTCCTTCGTCCAGTCATACAGAGCCTGCGAGTTCTCGGACTTCGACAGGTCCGCATAGTACGGAACAGCAGACACGCCATATTCCGAGCGGAGCATTTCGGCGACCTTGCGGTTGTCCTCGTCCCTGTTGCTGACAACGAGGATATTGTGTCCTTTTGCCGCCAGCTGCTTCGCATATTCAAGGCCCATTCCGGACGACGCACCGGTCACGAGGGCAAATGTATTCTGTGATTTTTCCATACCATTCTGTGCAAATCCTGCCGGGAGAATGCACACCCAGACAGATAAGGCTGCAAAAGTACTAAAATATTTGCGGATATACGAGGCAAAATCACTAACTTCGCGAGTTGGGGCGACCGGATTCGGGCTTTGCCCGCCGACGCATATTCATGGAATGAATACGTCTCAAAAGAATTGAATATAAAATTATAAAGATATGAGAAATTTATACATCACCGACACCTTGTCTCGAAAAAAGGAACTTTTTGAGCCGATTCATCCTGGGCGCGTGGGATTGTATGTCTGCGGGCCGACGGTCTATGGGGAGGCGCATCTCGGGCACGCGCGTCCCGGGATAACCTACGACGTTTTGGTGCGCCTACTTAGGCATTTGGGATATAAGGTGCGGTATGTCAGGAACATAACCGATGTAGGACATCTTGTCGGAGACGCTGACGAGGGCGAGGACAAGATTGCAAAGAAGGCAAAATTAGAGCAGCTGGAACCGATGGAGGTTGTTCAGAAATATACGCTCGCCTACCACGAGTCGATGCGTTCGCTGAACGTGGCGCCGCCTTCGATTGAACCGAGGGCTTCGGCGCATATCATTGAACAGGAGGAGCTTGTGCAGAAAATTCTGGATGCGGGATATGCCTATGAGAGCAACGGCTCTATTTATTTCGATGTTGTCAAATACAACCGCGACCACCGCTACGGCATCCTCTCCGGGCGAACGCTCAACGACACCCTTGAAGGGACTCGCAGTCTCGACGGTCAGGAGGACAAGCACGCGGCATACGACTTCGCACTGTGGAAGAAGGCTGCTCCTGAGCATCTGATGAAATGGCCGTCTCCGTGGGGCGAGGGCTTCCCGGGCTGGCACCTGGAGTGCTCGGTGATGAGCGAGAAGTATCTGGGGAAGGAGTTCGACATACACGGAGGCGGAATGGACCTTATGTTCCCACATCACGAGTGCGAGATTGCGCAGAACGTGGCCTCACGGGGATGCATCGGCGTGAAGTACTGGATGCACAACAACATGATTACCATCAACGGGAAGAAGATGGGCAAGTCGCTCGGCAATTTCATCACTCTCAGCGAGCTGTTCGCCGGCACCCACCCGCTTCTCGCCCAGGCCTACAGCCCGATGACCGTGCGTTTCTTCATCCTCCAAGCACACTACCGCAGCACGCTCGACTTCAGCAACGAGGCACTTCAGGGCGCGGAAAAGGGGCTGAAGAGGGTGATGCAGGCCTACCGCGACCTCTGCTCTCTCTGTAAGGCAGCCGGCGTGGAGCACAGCGTGAAGGGCGAAAACGGAGACGAGGCCGAGGCTCTGAAATACGGCGAGTTCATCACCGACATCGCGCCTGATTCGTTCGAGGGATGCGGCTGCTCGGAAGCTGTTGCAAAACTCTGTGAGGAAGTCTATGAGGCTCTGTGCGACGACCTCAACACCTCCGTGGCGCTTTCCGGAATTTTTGAGGCCGTGAAGATGATAAACACGGCAAAGACCGCGAAGGAAGGCCAGCCGGGACATCTCTCAAAGGCCGACCTTGAGGTTCTGCTCCGCCTGTTCGATGACATAGTCTTCGGCGTGCTCGGACTCAAGGACGAGGAAGTCGCTGACGGTGGAAAGTCAATGGAAATGATTGACGGGCTTATGGATATGGTGCTGGCGGAACGCAAGGCGGCCAAGGACGCGAAGGACTGGGCGACGAGCGACCGAATACGCAATGAGCTGAATGCGTTAGGAATCGCCATAAAGGACACCAAGGAAGGCACCGAGTGGAATTTGGAATAATATGATAAAATTTATATCTTGGAACGTCAATGGGTTGCGGGCCGTGTGCGGGAAGGGGTTTGCTGAAACATTCGCAGGGTTTGACGCGGATTTCGTGTGCATACAGGAGACGAAGCTGCAGGCGGGGCAGATTGACCTTGAGTTCCCGGGCTACCGCAGCTATTGGAACTATGCAGACAGGAAGGGATATTCCGGAGTCTGCGTATATACGAGGATGGAGCCACTGGCGGTGCATTATGGCATCGGGCGCGATGAGCACGACCACGAGGGGCGCGTAATAACCCTCGAAATGCCTGACTTCTACCTCGTCTGCTGCTACACGCCAAATTCGCAGAGTTCGGAAGATCCCCGGGAACTGCCGAAAAGACTCGAATACCGCATGGAATGGGAGGATGCCTTCCGGGAATATGTTAACGCGCTGCATGACAAAGGCTTGTCAACTGTTGCCGAGTCCTATGAGGCTGCGGTGAATGCCGCCTCCGGAGCAGAAGAGGGACTATTTGCCCAGACAAAGGAAGACTCACACGCGGCCAGCGGCACTCCCAAGCCGGTCATCA
>DJSA01000133.1:2481-2967 GCA_002438905.1 Bacteroidales bacterium UBA6346 | reverse complement strand
CGTACATCCACGATGACGGGGCGGCGGAGGACATAGTCAACGAATGCTTCATCAGGATGTGGGAAAGACGCTCCGAACTCAAGACGGAGAACTATGAGGCGTATGCCTTCAAATCCATCGTGAACCGCTGCCTTGACCATCTGAGGACATTGCAGACGCGGACAAGGATTCAGAAGAATATGCATGAGGCGGGAAACAGGATGCAGTCCTATGAAATCAGCTCGCTCAGCAGCCTTAATCCGGAGAGCCTGTTCGCCGATGAAATCGAGGACATCGTGCGCAGATGCATCGAGGGGATGCCCGACATCACCCGCAAGGTGTTCCTCGCCAGCCGCATCGACGAAAAGACATACGGGGAAATCTCTGAAACTTACGGGATTCCGGTACGTCAGGTTACATCCCACATCCAGTTTGCCCTGCGTTCCCTGCGAGGCTCCCTGAAGGACTATCTCCCTGTTCTGCTTGCGCTGATGATGCTCCAGAAAT
>DJSA01000133.1:1700-2406 GCA_002438905.1 Bacteroidales bacterium UBA6346 | reverse complement strand
AAAACCGTATGATTGACGAGGTCGTGAAGAATTTGTTTCATGACAGCCTCTGATGGTGTCGGTTCCATCGTCCTCATCGTAAGCGAGGCTGAATTTGCCGGTTTTCCCAATAATTGTGCGAACTCACGCAAAAACCCTCCGGTGAATCTTTGATGAATCACCGGAGGGGGTTCTGATTATTCGCTGAGAGTAAAAATCGTATGAATGGTGCGATTGCAAGGCGCAGGAGCAAATATAACCGGAGCAACCTTACCGGCTGTGAGGATTATATTTGTGAGTGCAACGAAGCAAGCGCGCCGTTCACGCGATTTTTGCAGCAAGCGCGCCGTTCACGCGGCTCTTACAAGTTCGCGTTGTCCTTCTTCCAGTCAGCAACAGGCGGAACAATTCCGAGCTCAACAATCTCGTCGCGCATCTTGCAGAGGTGCTCGTATGAAGCATCGAGTGCAGCCATTTCTTCCGGAGTGCCCTGAGGCATCGTGTAGTGGCAGCCGGTGGCGTCGATTGTCGTTGGCATTGCCATCATCACATTCTTATACTTGCCGCAGTTTACGTATGTTCCGGCAGGAAGGGTGAACGGAGTGCCGCCCATTGCAGCCTCGATCATCTTGACCGCGTTGTAGGCAGGACTCTGGAATGAAGAGCGTCCGCGGAGCTTGATGATTGCAGAACCTCCCTGGATTGTCTCCTGCTTGATTTCCGCCAT
>DJSA01000133.1:0-1627 GCA_002438905.1 Bacteroidales bacterium UBA6346 | reverse complement strand
ACTGCCATCTGCTCGCCGTGTCCGCCGTAGGTGTGTGCTCCGGTGACTGCGCTCTGCGGAACGCCGAACTCCTTCGCGAGGTTGCTCTGGAGGCGGGTTGAGTCGAGGGCTGCGAGAGAGGTGAGCTGCTCTGGCTTCAGGCCTGAGTGGATGAGGGCTGTGAGGGCAGTCACGTCGGCAGGGTTGAAGATGACAACGACATGCTTCACGTCAGGGCAGTACTTCTTGATGTAGTCGCCGAACTGTGCGGCAATCTGGCAGTTGCCCTTGAGAAGGTCCTCGCGGGTCATGCCTTCCTTACGTGGTGCTCCGCCTGATGAGATGATGTATTTAGCGTCCTTGAACGCAACCTCCGGATCTACTGTCCATGTGATGTTCGCGCCCTCGAATCCGCAGTGATACATTTCCTCGGCAACGCCGTGAACGCCCGGCTCGAAGATGTCATAGAGGCAGATGTTCGGAGTGAGACCGAGCATGAGTGCCGTCTGCGCCATGTTGGAACCGATCATTCCGCCGGCTCCGACAATTGTAAGTTTCTCGTTTGTCAAATACTTCATGATACTATGTTATTTATATATTCGTACTCCCTGAAATTCGGGCGCAAATTTAGCAAATAATTAAAAAATAACTATATTTGCAGGCGTAATTATTAACAGTAGCAGAAACGTGGAACCTCCCAGTCCAATATCAGGCACTCAGAGCATAACGGCGGACAGTCTTTCTGACGACCCGCTATCGACCACCCTTTATATCGCGGCATCTGGAACATCCTCTCTCGGAGAGGGTGGGCTTTTCCGTGTCCTGCACTGTGATGACATTTTGTGGAACCAGCTTTAATGCTATATGGCACTATATCTTAAAAAGGAACTTGAAAACGGCGCCGAACTCGCAGTTTGGCAGATAACTGAAACCGAGGATGAACTCAAGGCGCTGAGCTCTGTCCCTACTGATGAGTTGGAGGAAATAAACCTCTACGGGAATGAGTCTCAAAGAAAGCAGCGCCTCGCGGTGAGGGCTCTCATCAACGAACTCTTCGATGAAAAGATGTATCTCGACCACCACGACAACGGCAAACCTTACCTTGAAAACAGTGCCACGAACATAAGCATCACACACACTGATAAATACGTCGCAGTCATCATCCACGACGAGGACGACCTCGGCATCGACATCGAATCCCTCGACCGCGACTTCTCTTCCGTGGAGAAAAAGGCGTTGTCGGAAGACGAGATTGAAGACCTCGACGATGACGACAGGAAAAAGAAGAACGAGCAACTGGCTATTTACTGGTGCGCGAAGGAGGCCATCTTCAAGAGAATGTCACAGAGCAGGGTCGATTTCGCGGAGCAGATTGAGGTGGAGAAGTTCAACCCTAAGGGTGAGGGTGAACTAGAGGCAACCTTCGTCCATAAGGACGGGCATGAGGAGGAGTTTGATCTGGAGTATATGATCTTCGACCGCCACGTCCTGGTCTGGCTGGTAGGTTAAAGAGACGGCGGTCTGCGGCGTTGGACGTCTTGATGAAATCCTCACAACCATCAGGTTGCTGCGGTTTCATCTTCATCGTCCGCCTTGCATCCCATCCGTCTCTTCAACCTACCTCCAAGCGTCAAGTCAAGTCTGCGTC
>DJSA01000070.1:15989-20046 GCA_002438905.1 Bacteroidales bacterium UBA6346 | reverse complement strand
AGGATGTTTGCAGCCTCCTGAAGAGCCGTATTAGGAGTAATGGACCCGTCGGTCACAATCTCCAGATTCAACTTCTCGTAGTCGGTCTTCTGCTCCACACGCCAGTTCTCGACGGTCCAGTTCACGTTGCGGATAGGGGTGTAGATGGCATCCACCGGAATGGTTCCGATAGGTGTGTTCTCGTCCCTGTTCTCGTCAGCCGGAACAAAGCCGCGTCCCTTTGAAACAGTGAGGGAAATCTCAAGTTTCACGGACGGTTCGAGAGAGCAGATGTGAAGGTCAGGGTTCAACACCGTGAAAGAAGACAATCCCTTAGAGATTTCCTCAGCGGTAAACTCCTGCTTCCCGCTGATCACGATGTTTGCCACCTCTGAATCAACTGTGTCCACCATCCTCTTGAAGCGCACCTGCTTGAGGTTCAGGATAATGTCCTGCATACCCTCAACGACGCCCGGAATAGTGGCAAATTCCTGGTCAACCCCGGAAATCTTGATTGAATTGATAGCAAACCCCTCTAATGACGACAGGAGAATACGGCGAAGGGCGTTACCGATGGTCTGTCCGTAGCCAGGCTCAAGCGGCCTGAACTCGAAACGGCCCACGGTGTCGGTTCCTTCAAGCATAATCACCTTGTCCGGTTTCTGAAATGCTAAGATTGCCATAATTGCTTTTTGGGTGTTTAATTATTACTTGGAGTAAAGCTCGACGATAAGCTGCTCGTTGATGTTCTCCGGAATCTCCTCACGTACAGGTACGTTGAGATATTTCCCAACGAGTGACTTCGCGTCAAGTTCAAGCCATGAGTACTTTGATGCGGAAGCGACGCTGGCGGTGATTACCTCAAGGCTCTTTGACCTCTCGCGCACCGCAACTATATCACCGGGCTTCACGGTTGCGGACGGAATGTTGCAGACCTCGCCGTTAAGGGTGATGTGGCAGTGAAGAACGAGCTGTCTTGCTGCGGCTCTTGTCGGAGCAAAGCCAAGACGGTATACAATATTGTCGAGACGTGACTCAAGAAGGAAAAGGAGGTTCTCGCCCTTCTGCCCCTTCATGCGGGAAGCTTTCTCGTAAGTGTTGCGGAACTGCCTCTCAAGGACGCCATAGGTGTACTTAACCTTCTGCTTCTCCTTGAGCTGCGTGCCGTACTCTGATTTTTTCTTGCGCTTGCTCGCGAGACCATGCTGTCCTGGAGGATAATTTCTCTTTTCAAAGTCCTTATCCGTTCCGTAGATCGGCTCGCCGAACTTACGCGCGATTTTAGTACTTGGTCCAGTATATCTTGCCATAGTAATTCTTGCTTTAGATTGTTACACATTAAACCTTACGACGTCCCTTAGGGCGGCAGCCGTTGTGCGGCATAGGAGTGACGTCGATAATCTCTGTAACTTCGATACCTGCACCATGGATGGTCCTGATGGCTGACTCACGTCCTGCACCTGGTCCCTTCACGTATGCCTTCACCTTGCGGAGACCGAGGTCGTAGGCTGTCTTTGCGCAATCTTCCGCTGCAACCTGAGCTGCATAAGGAGTGTTCTTCTTTGATCCCCTGAAACCGCTTTTTCCGGCAGAGGACCAGCTGATCACCTGCCCAATGCTGTTAGTCAGGGAGATAATCACATTGTTGAAGGTTGATGAAATATGAGCCTCGCCACAAGCGTCAACCTTTACAACTCTCTTTTTTGCTGTTGTTGTTTTCTTTGCCATAATTCATCGACTATTTGGTTGCCTTCTTCTTGTTGGCAACGGTTTTCTTCTTACCCTTTCTCGTACGGGCGTTGTTCTTGGTGCTCTGCCCACGTACAGGAAGCCCGAGACGGTGGCGTATGCCGCGGTAGCAACCGATATCCATCAGACGCTTGATGTTCATCTGAATGCTTGAACGGAGCTCGCCCTCAATCTTGTATTCATTGGAGATGATTCCACGGATGCCAGCAATCTGCTCATCGTTCCAGTCACCGCACTTGATGTCATAATCGATTCCAAGTTCGGAAAGAATCTTTCTTGCTGTGCTGCGGCCGATTCCGAAGATATAGGTCAGGCCTACCTCTCCCCTTTTGTTGTTAGGTAAATCAACACCGGCTATTCTTGCCATAATTATCTAATACTTAAATTGTTAACAAATTAGTGATTATCCCTGGCGCATCTTGAACTTGGGGGTCTTCTTACAGATTACGTAGAGACGGCCCTTACGCTTAACTATTTTGCAGTCTTCGCTGCGCTTCTTTATGGATGCTTTAACTTTCATAACTAAGATTTTATTTATATCTGAAAGAAATTCTTCCTTTTGATAAATCATAAGGTGACATTTCAACTCTCACCTTGTCACCGGGGAGAATCTTGATGTAGTTCATCCTCATCTTTCCGGAGATGTGGGCAATGATGACGTGACCATTCTCAAGCTCAACCTTGAACATTGCGTTCGGAAGAGTCTCGATGATGACGCCTTCTTGTTCGATTGCTGATTGTTTCGGCATAAAATATCACATTAAAATTTAACACTGTTCTCGATGTATTCAAAGGTAGAAAGCTGCTCCGCGTGACCTTTTCTGACAACAACCGTAAGCTCATAATGAGCCGCGTTCCGGTGATCCGCCGTGTGGACTGCCCAACCATTTTTGTCCAAATACACGTTTCTAGATCCCGCCGTAATCATCGGCTCTATACAAATCGTCATCCCGTTCCTTAGCTTCGGCCCGTGCCCCGGTCTTCCATAGTTCGGAATTCCCGGAGACTCGTGCATCTGCGTGCCGATTCCGTGACCTTCAAGCTCACGTACGACACCGAAACCGAACGACTCCGCATACGACTGCACCGCGTGTCCTATGTCGCCAACGCGCGCCCCGTCAACCGCCGCTGCAATGCCCCTATAAAGGGATTCCTTCGTAACCCTCAGAAGTTTGGCTGTCTCAGCGTCCACTTCCCCGACTGGGAAAGTGTAGGCCGAATCGCCATTATAGCCTCTGTAGTAAGTTCCGCAATCCACAGAAACGATGTCTCCATCTTTGAGGACGTAGTCGGACGGAAAACCATGCACGACAACATCGTTTACGGACATGCAGAGCGCTGCGGGAAAACCATCAAACCCGAGAAAGCTTGGTATAGCTCCGTTGTCACGGATAAAAGTCTCGGCCACCCTATTCAACTCGAGAGTTGTCACACCAGGCGTGACCAGCTTACCGACTTCCGCCAATGTCTTAGATACGAGAATCGCATTCTCACGCATCAGCTCTATTTCTTCCTCTGTTTTCGGCGCAACCATTTTCCAATGAACCTTATCGAATTACATACCTGAACGTCCTTTCAGACGACCGGTCTTCATCAGTCCGTCATAATGACGCATCAAAAGATAACTTTCAATCTGCTGAAGCGTGTCAAGGACAACTCCGACGAGAATCAGGAGGGAAGTACCTCCATAGAAGCTCGCGAACTTGTTGTTCACTCCAAACATCATTGCGAATGCCGGGAGAATCGCAATCAGTGCAAGGAAGATTGACCCCGGAAGAGTGACCCTTGACATGACTGAGTCAAGGTACTCAACGGTCTTCTTGCCCGGCTTTACACCCGGAATGAACCCACCGTTCTTCCGCATTTCCTCAGCCATCATCGTCGGATTAACAGTGACTGCCGTGTAGAAATAGGTGAAGAGAATGACGAGTATCGCAAACACGAAGTTGTACCAGAAGCCGGTGTAATTGCTGAACACGGCCGCCAGTCCCCTCGTGGCGTCAAATCTTGAGAAGATGAGCGGGAAGAGCATCAGAGCCTGGGCGAAGATGATAGGCATCACACCGGCTGCGTTGATCTTCATCGGAATGTACTGGCGCACACCTCCATATTGCTTGTTTCCAACGACCCTCTTCGCATACTGAACAGGAACTTTCCTCACTGCCTGCACAAGCGCGATGGCCGCAACAAACACGAAGAAGAGTACCACAAGTTCAACGATGAGAAGAAGTGCACCTCCAAGAGACGTGCTGAACTTCGCTGAAATCTCGGCACCGAGCGCAAACGGAAGGCGCGCAATGATTCCGACCATAATGATGAGGGAAATACC
>DJSA01000070.1:6384-15903 GCA_002438905.1 Bacteroidales bacterium UBA6346 | reverse complement strand
CCTCCAATGAGGATTACGGTCGAGACGAGATTGAACCAGAAGTTGGACCAGCCGAGCTGATTGACAGCCACGAATGCGCTGGCAGGAACCTGCTGGTGAAGAGCAGCCATATAGGCAGGACCCTGGATGCAGAGAATCAGGATGGTAAGATACCTCGTGTACTGATTCATCTTTCTCCGTCCGCTTTCGCCCTCCATCTGCATCTTGCGGAAGTAAGGGACGAAAACACCAAGAAGCTGGATGACAATGGAAGCCGAGATGTACGGCATCACACCCAGCGCGAAGATTGAGGCGTTTCCGAACGCTCCGCCGGAGAACATGTCGAGGAGGCCGACGAGACCTTCCTGCGCAAAGTCCTGCATCTTGGCGAGCTGAGAAGCGTCTATGCCCGGAAGCACGATGAAGCTTCCAAGGCGATAGACAAGGATGAGAAGAAGCGTGTAGCCGATTCTCTTCCTGAGTTCCTCAATCTTGAAGATGTTCTTGATTGTCTGAATAAACTTCTTCATTATTGTTATTCGATTGTGTTAACTTTTCCGCCGGCAGCCTCGATCTTCGCAACTGCGCTCTTTGAGAACGCATTTGCCGTAACCTCAACCTTGGCAGTAAGTTCGCCGTTGCCGAGAATCTTCACGAGATCGTTCTTTCCTGCATATCCGGCGTCCCTGAGAGTGTCGAGCGTGATGACATCAAGCTTGTTATCCTCGGCTATTGCCTGAAGGACTGCGACATTGACTGCCTTGTACTCAACACGTGTAGGGTTTGTGAATCCGAACTTAGGAAGACGGCGCTGGATAGGCATCTGACCGCCCTCGAATCCGTTCTTGCGAGAGTAGCCCGAACGTGCCTGAGCTCCCTTGTGACCGCGGGTTGATGTTCCGCCGTGTCCTGAGCCCTCACCGCGTCCGATCCTCTTCTCTCTGCCCTTCGAACCTTTTGCAGGTGTCAAATTATTCAATTTCATATTCTGTCCCTCCAATTATTTTACTTCTTCAACCGTAACAAGATGAAGAACCTTCTCAAGCATTCCCTTAGTCACAGGGGTGAGCTCGACTTCAACGGTCTGGTGGAGCCTGTGGATTCCGAGTGAAGCGAGATTTGCAATCTGCCTCTTGGTAGCACCGCTCCGGCTCTTAGTCTGAGTAATCTTTACTTTTGCCATAGTTCAGCCCTCCTTAACCTTTAAACACTCTGCTCATAGGAATGCCGCGGAGTCCTGCAACCGTGTATGCGTCACGCATTTCCGTGAGAGCCGCAACTGTAGCCTTCACGAGGTTGTGCGGGTTTGAAGAACCCTTTGACTTAGCGAGGACATTATGGATTCCCACTGACTCGAAAACGACACGCATCGCACCACCGGCCTTAACTCCGGTACCCGGAGCGGCAGGCTTCATGAAAACGCGTGCGCCACCGAACTTGGCCTCCTGCTCGTGAGGAATAGTGTGGTTGAGAACCGGAACCTTGACAAGGTTCTTCTTTGCATCCTCTACGCCCTTGGAGATTGCTGTAGTGACCTCATTGGCCTTACCGAGACCATAACCGACAACGCCGTTCTCGTCACCCACAACAACAATGGCTGCAAAACTGAAGTGACGACCACCCTTAGTGACCTTGGTCACTCTCTGGATGGCAACAAGTCTGTCCTTGAGTTCAAGGTCAGATGTCTTTACTTTCTTAACATTTGTATTTGCCATAGTCTCAATTTTTTAGAAAATAAGGCCACCTTCACGGGCAGCATCAGCTAAACTCTTGACGCGTCCGTGATAGAGATAACCTCCACGGTCAAAGGAAATCGTGGTGATTCCCTTCGCGAGAGCACGCTCTGCAATCTTCTTCCCGACGATTGCGGCAGCCTCAACGCCAGTCTTGCCCTTGCAGTCAGCGGCAAGCTCCTTGTCATTCGAAGCGGCGGCTGCGAGAGTCACGCCCTTCAAATCGTCAACAACCTGAACGTAAATCTGCTTGTTGCTTCTGAACACAACCATTCTCGGTCTCTCAGCAGTACCATTAACGACTTTACGTATACGGTAGTGAATTCTTTTTCTTCTTTCAATCTTATTCAATGCCATAACTTAGTCCTCCTACTATTTAGCGCCTGCTGATTTACCGGCCTTGCGGCGAAGAACCTCACCGACGAACTTGATACCCTTACCCTTGTATGGCTCAGGCTTACGGAATGAACGGATCTTGGCTGCGACCTGTCCGATAAGCTGCTTGTCACAGCTCTTGAGAACGAGCACAGGGTTCTGCCCCTTCTTCACCGGCTCTGCCTCCGCCTTGATTTCAGCCGGGAGCTGGAAATGAATCTCGTGAGAGAAACCGAGGGCGAAGACTGCCATCTGACCGGCAACCTCAACACGATAACCCACACCGACAAGCTCCTGACGGATTGTATAGCCCTCCGAGACACCTACCACCATATTGTGGATGAGAGCGCGGTAGAGACCGTGCATCGAGCGGTGACGAGGAAGATCTGTCGGACGAGCCAACTTGACTTCATTTCCCTCTACGGTGACGGTGATGTCCGGATCAACCTTCTGGCTGAGCTGTCCGAGAGGTCCTTTAACCTTAACCACATTTCCGGCAGCAACCTCGCAGGTCACACCGGCAGGAAGGTGTACAGGCAATTTACCAATTCTTGACATTATTCTTCAGTTTTTAATTAATAAACATAACAGAGCACCTCACCGCCGACGTTGAGCTCCTTGGCTTCCTTGTCAGTGATGACGCCTTTTGAGGTTGAGATAACCGCTATTCCGAGTCCGTTCAGGACGCGTGGCATGTTCTCGACATCCACATACTTCCTAAGGCCTGGCCTAGAAATACGCTCAATGTGCTTGATAGCAGCCGCTTTCGTCTGAGGATGATACTTCAGAGCGATTTTAATTGTGTTGAAAGGAGCGCCCTCCACTACCTTGTAGCTGAGGATATAGCCTTTCTCGCAGAGGATCTTGGTGATTGCGAGCTTCATCTTTGAAGACGGAATCTCAACGATCTTCTTGCCCACAGCGTAGGCATTGCGAACCCTTGTAAGGTAATCTGCAATTGGATCAGTCATTTTTAAATCCCTTTTAGTGGATTTCACGACACCATTCGAGGTGCCCGATATCCGAATTGTTAATAAATATTTTAATAAAGTGCTTGTTCTACGTTACCAGCTTGCCTTCTTGACACCCGGGATGAGACCGTTGCTTGCCATCTCGCGGAACTGGATACGGCTGATGCCGAACATTCTCATATACCCCCTAGGTCTTCCCGTAAGAGAGCAGCGGTTGTGCATGCGGCAAGGGCTCGAGTTCTTAGGGAGCTTGTCGAGAGCAGCCCAGTCACCAGCTTCCTTGAGAGCCTTCCTCTTCTCGGCGTATTTAGCAACCAGCTTTGCACGCTTTACCTCGCGGGCTTTCATTGATTCTTTTGCCATCTTCTGAGTCTTTATTTGTTATTTTTTTTGAAAGGCAGACCGAATGCAGAAAGAAGGGCATAAGCCTCTTCGTCGGTCTTGGCTGTCGTCACGAAAGTGATTTCCATTCCGAGGATCTTGGTGATCTTGTCGATGTCGATTTCTGGGAATATGATCTGCTCCTTGATACCGAGCGTGTAGTTACCCTTGCCGTCCATCTTCTCGGAGATTCCGTTGAAGTCACGAATACGAGGAAGAGAAATGCGGATGAGCCTCTCAAGAAACTCGTACATCTTCACGTTGCGCAGGGTAACCTTCGTACCGATAGGCATTCCCTTACGGAGTTTGAAGTTGGAAATATCCTTTCTGGAAGCCGTCACTACGGCCTTCTGACCTGTGATTGCGGTGAGTTCCTGCTGTGCAACCTCAACGAGCTTCTTATCGCCGGTAGCATCACCGACACCCTCGTTGATGGTAATTTTTACGAGTTTCGGAACCTGCATCACGGTAGAGTAACCGAACTGCTTAGTGAGCTTCTCAACAATCTCGTCCTTATAGAGTTTCTTAAGTGCAGGAACATATCCTGCTGGTACTGTCTGTGCTGCCGGAGCGGCTGTCTGTTTCTTTGCTGCCATTACTTAATCTCCTCTCCTGATTTTTTGGAAATGCGGACCTTAGTACCATCTTCCTTTATCTTGAAGCCCACGCGTGTAGCACCGCCCTTCGCAGGGTCTATGAGCTGAAGGTTGGAGATGTGGATTCCAGCTTCCTGTTTGATGATTCCTCCCTGAGGATTCTTTGCATTTGGTTTAGTGTGCTTTGACACGATGTTGATGCCCTCAACGATGGCACGATCCTTCCCTGTGATGATCTCGAGAACCTTTCCGGTCTTTCCCTTGTCGTTGCCGGCATTTACGAATACGGTGTCGCCTTTTTTAATTCTTTTCATGATAATTACAATTAGAGGACCTCCGGTGCCAGTGAAACGATTTTCATATAGTTCTCGCGAAGCTCTCTTGCCACAGGGCCAAAGATACGTGTTCCACGAACCTCACCCTGATTGTTGAGAAGAACGCAAGCATTGTCGTCAAAGCGGATGTAAGAACCGTCCGGACGGCGAATCTCTTTCTTAGTGCGGACAACAACAGCCTTTGAGACAGAGCCCTTCTTCGCGTCACCGCCAGGGATAGCGCTCTTGACTGCAACAACGATCTTGTCGCCCACTTTTGCATAACGGTGGCGGGTACCACCCAGAACACGGATGCAAAGGACTTCCTTCGCACCGCTGTTGTCTGCCACCTGTAAACGTGATTCCTGCTGTATCATTGCTACTTAACTTTTTCTACGATTTCAACTAATCTCCAATTCTTTGTCTTGCTGAGAGGACGGGTCTCCATGATGAGGACGGTGTCACCGACACTGCACTCGTTCTTCTCATCGTGAGCAACGAACTTGGTGGTCTTCTTTACGAACTTGCCGTACATCGGGTGCATTTCCTTAGTCTTTACCGCAACGACAATGGATTTGTCCATCTTGTTGCTGACCACAACACCTATTCTTTCCTTGCGAAGATTTCTTTCCATGAGAATTCAAATTTAGTTCTGTTTCTCTTTTTCTGCAAGAACGAACATCATGCGCGCGATGTCCTTCCGTGCCTTCCTGATTTTTGACGTATCCTCTAACGGAGAGATGGCGTGATTCATTTTCATTGTGGAAAGATTGGCTTTCTCAACTGCAATGCGGTCACGAAGATCTGCAACCGACATTTCACGTACTTCTGTGATTTTCATAATTTCCTGCTCTCCATTAAATTATTCGACATAGTCTCTGCGAACCACAAATTTCGTGGTGACAGGGAGTTTCTGAGCTCCAAGACGAAGCGCCTCCTTTGCAATCTCCATAGGAACTCCTTCAGCCTCGATAAGAATGCGGCCTGGGGTTACAGGACAAACAAAGCCCTCTGGATTACCCTTACCTTTACCCATTCGGACTTCCGCAGGCTTTCTCGTATATGGCTTGTCAGGGAATATCCTGATCCAGATTTTACCCTCACGCTTCATGTAACGCGACACTGCCTGACGGGCAGCCTCAATCTGACGACCTGTAAGCCAACAATTTTCCAGGGTCTTGATGCCGAAAGAACCAAACGCAAGCTGGTTGCCCCTCTGGGCAAGACCTTTCATGCGGCCTTTCTGCTGCCTCCTAAATTTTGTTTTCTTTGGTTGTAACATTGTCTTATTACTTTTGAATTATAAATTATTCAACCTTTACCCCTAAATCATTGAACGATAGACAGTTGGGCATACTACCCCTCAATTTTGGGACTGCAAAGATACGAAAAAATATCGAAACGACAACTTTTTCACAGAAAATTTCAAACTTTTTTGACCACATTTTTCACATATTAACTTTTCCATTTTCAAGTCATTACGAAGACTGATGAAAAATATATTCATTCATTTTCGACCAAGGAAGAAACGATGCCGCAGAACAAACGAAATAGGGTTGTGCGAAAGCATATTTTACATTCAGTTCGGTGAGATGACGCGGGAAATGATTATTTTTGCAGGATGTGCGGAAAAATCCCAGCGCGGGCATACATCCATAGCGGACACACATATAATATAGATGAAATGCATCCGGTTCATATCGATTCTCATCGTCCTCGTCCTCGGGGGCGCGGCATCGGTGAAGTCGGAAGCGCAGGACAGGCCAAGAAAGCCGGGAGGATGGTTGGAATACACCGTAGAGAACGGGGACACAATCTATTATGACAGCATCAGACCAGCCCGCGTGTTTCAGAAGATGCCCAAGCAGAGAGGAAAGGAATGGAGGAAATATTATAGGCTCGTGCACAATTTCAGCAAGGCCTATCCGTACGCGCTCGTGGCGAAGAGGATGGTGGAGGAGACGGATAGCGTGATTGCCGCCGACCATCTGACGGGGCTGCGGAAGGAGCGCTACATCAACCACCTCCAGAAGGAGCTGTTCGGAGTGTTCGAGAAGCAGATGAGAAACCTCACCGTGACGCAGGGAATGCTGATTATGAAACTGATAGACCGCGAGACCGGACAGACCTCATATGAACTGATTCGTGGCTACAAGGGAGGAATCACCGCAGGTTTCTGGCAGGGAGTGGCGAGGATGTTCAACGAGGACATGAAAAAGCCCTACGACCCTCATGGCGAGGACGCACAGGTGGAGGAACTGGTGCAGCTGTGGAAGGACGGGGACTTTCCGATGCTTTACTGGTCGCTGTTCTGGAAAGACCCGCCCGTGGTCGAGATTCCCGAGAAGTACCGCAGATGGAAGCCGGCCGAAGAGTAAGATTCATCGGAACAGCCCACCCAGAGTTGTTCATATCCCAGGACTACGACATGGGCAAAGACTAAGAAGATGTTTTAGAAGCAGTCAAAATGCCACTGAGAGCCCCAGTCCATGCGGGGTCGCCCCTATATTCAGGGTGTATTCACGCGTATGCATTGAGTTATAGGCATTCACCGCCCGCCTAATTCGGCCATTTCCGACACAATAAATGGCAATGCCTCCAGCTAAGACCCCGGAGCCTATGGCAAAATCCACGATGCCGCAATATGCCAGCATGAATCCCGCATAACCGCCATCAGCCGAGGAATTGTTTACTGCAGCGAGTCCTCCGAGGTAGGCAAGGAAACCGACACCAGTCGCAATTCCACCACCGATCATCATACCCTTGCCCGCGCGACGCATTCTCTGTCCTCCCGTTGCGGACGAGAAAACATTGGCTGGGAAAAGTGCTGACATCTCAGCCGGAGTTAGCACTCGGCCGTTCATCATCAGATTTCCCTTGTAACAGGTGAGAACACCCTCAAGGGAAGAAACTCCCATAATCTGTTCGGTCGCATCAATGGTCTGCGTACCATCAACAGTCTGGGCATTGAGTTCTGATGCCGCGCAAGCGCAGAGAAGTACCACTGCTAAAATAGAAATTATCTTTTTCATAGTCACTGAATTTAATTTAGTTTATTAAGAAACCTTCAAAAAAGATCAGTATAATTCACACACGTGGGCGCTTCTGCATAAACTCACCGGAACGTAGCGACTCTCCGTTCCAAACCAGATAGGGCGAGGAACGGAACCAGTCCTTAACCATCCGGAAATTCGCTCCGCAGGGCAGCCGCAGGTCGACCCAAGAGTGGAAATGGCCGAAGATGAAATAGTCTATATGACTCCTTTCGCCGAACTCTTCTGCAAACTTGTAGAGCGGTTCGTCCTCGTTCCGGAAAACATACTCAGTCTTGTGCCTGAGACGGTTATGCTTCGACCATGTGTTGCCCAGGCGGAACGCGAGCCACGGATGCAGGGTGCTGAAGAGCCTTTGGAGCGGGCGGCAGTGGAAGATGCCGGAGAGGATGCTGTAGCCGCGCGGAACGGGTCCGAGGCCGTCGCCGTGGCCGAGGCAGAAGACCTTGCCGGAAATGGTCGTGACATAGGGCTGCTCAAGTCGCTTCATGCCGAGCGACTCGAAGTAGGAGTAGCTCCAGACATCGTGGTTGCCGCGAAAAAAATAGACATTTACACCCCGGTCAATGAGGTCGATGATTGCAGCAAACACACGGATATAGCCCTTTGGAACCACGTCGCGGTACTCATACCAGAAGTCCCAGATGTCCCCGAGCATGTAGAGGCTTTCCGTCTCCGGCGGTAGCGATTTCAGAAAGCCCACGAAGCGCGCCTCCCTGTCCTGAGGGTTCAGAACGTCACAGCCGAGGTGCACGTCGGCGACGAAATATGTGAGGTTTCGTAACATCGTTTTTTTCGGGGACAGTGTGTGTGCTGTGGATATAAGGAAGCGTGTTTATGCTCCCGTGAAATCATGAATTCCGAAGAGTCACGCAAATATGAATATGAGGACGGAGACGATGGTGCAGTAGAGCGCGAACCAGCCGAGTTTCGTCTTCTTCACGAGTGCAATCATCACCCGGCAGGCGAAAAGCCCGGCAACGAAAGCGGACAGGAATCCGAGAATGAGCGGAAGCGTCCCCACAGTCGATGCCGCCATCTCTCCTCCGACAATCTCAAGGAAAGCCTCCCCGAGAATCGGGACGAGAACCATCAGGAAGGAGAACTGGGCAATCACATCGCGCTTCACACCGCAGAGAAGCCCCGTGGCGATGGTGGTACCCGAGCGGGAAAGCCCCGGAAGAACCGCTACAGCCTGACCGAGACCGACGACGAAGGCCTGCCAATAGGAGATGCCATTGCGGGCGACCTTTACGCCCACGCTTCCGGGATCCTTGAGAGCCGCTTTGGTCTCATTGCCGGTCGATTGCAGTCCAGAAGAAGGGCGACTTCCTGCGGCCTCAATCGGAGCCTTGCACTTGCAGCAGCCTCGGCATCCGAAGAATTTCAGCCTTGAAGCATTGTCCGAAAGGACAAGAAGCAGCGCCGTCATGAGCAGAGCGCCCGCCACGACATATATAGAAGATCCGAATATCCCCTCCACTGCATCTTTAAAAAACACCCCGACGATGAACACGGGAATCATCGACACGCATATTTTCAGAACATAGTCAGTCCCATCGTTGAACTGGGAAGGGTGCGCAATGCTCCTGAAGAGCCCATCTTTGACGAAAAGCGACTTGAGCAAGCTCCAAATCTGCTTTCTGAAAACCACGATAGTGCTTAGCACCGTGGCCGCATGCACAACAACCTCAAACACGAGGTCTTCTCCCACATCAATTCCAAGCAGTTGCTTACCGATCTGCAAATGCCCGCTGCTACTGACAGGAAGAAATTCTGTCAGCCCTTGGAGCAGACCCAATAATATAGCTTCATACCATTCCATAACATTAACCCCTCCCATTCCCTCAACAAGGGAAGTCGTGCTCCGCGCACACTATCGCACAAAGTCCTCGCTTCGTTGTGCTCCGCACAGCGCTCAAGCGCCTCTCTTCCCCAAGAAGACTGATTTTATTTTTTCTTATTTACACCCATTATTGCCACAATCTCGACCACGATGCCGGCGAGAATCACCAACGGCGCGGCAACGAGCCTCTGAAAGTCAAATATCGCGTAACTGAAAACCTTCGGGTCACGACTCGCACCGCCGCACATGAGAATATATCCGGCAGCCATAA
>DJSA01000070.1:0-6369 GCA_002438905.1 Bacteroidales bacterium UBA6346 | reverse complement strand
CATAACAATCAGCCCGGCAAGCAGAAGCCGCAGCCCCTTCGGCGTCATCGCCATATTCTTCGATTCATTCAAATTCATACCTTCAATTAATAATACAATTCAGACTTACTTAACGAAACAAGTTTGTTCACAGTAAAATACGTGCTTGCCACGCATATAATCAGCCCGCTTGCCAATACTATCCCCACGACAGTCAGAAGCATCCTAAGCGTGAAGACAGCAAACAGCTGCTCGAACTGTCCCTTCAGCAGGAACAACCCAATGAGAATCATAATTATCGCCACCAGTGCCGCGAAAAGCCCCTGGAACGCGGACTGGAACATGAACGGCCGGCGTATGAACGAGCGCGTCGCCCCGACCATCTTCATCGTGTGAATGGTGAACCGTTTCGAGTAGACACTTAAGCGCACGGTGTTGTTAATGAGCACGAACGATATGAAAAGAAGCAAGGCTATGAACACTGCCAGGAAAAGGGAAATCTTGCTAAGGTTCGAGTTCAGAGCCTCCACGAGTGACTGCTGGTAGACGACCTCTTCAACTTCCGGAGACTTCTCCAGACGGGCCTTCACGACCGCAAGAGAGTCTGGGGAAACATATTCTGACTTCAGCGTCAGATTTATTGAAATAGGAATTGGAGCTGTCTCAAAGACTCCGAGAAAATCCTCTCCGAGCAATTGAGCCATCTCTTTGGCACCCTGTTCCTTCGACACGTATGCAGAACTTCTCACGAATGGTTCCTCGTCAATGGACTTCTTGTAGCGGAGAGCTGTGGACTCTCCGACGTCACGTTTCATCATTACGCTGACCTGCATATTCTCCTTCAGGTAGTCGGAAACGCTCCTCTCGGACACAAGCAGAAATGAGGCAATCCCCACAAGCAGCAGCACCAACGAAATGCTGACCACCGAAGAAAGGAATGCCCTGACATATCTCTTGCGGATTATCCTATTGCTGTCCAAACCCATAAAATCTTGATTACTAGCACACTCCGCCAAACAAGACAGAATTACAAAGCGTCAAAGTTACATATTTTATAAAAAATAATTATTATCTTTGTGGAGTTTTGTTAAAATAAAGCTTGCTATGGGAGATTCCACCAAGAGAGTCCTTTTTGTAAATTCAGAGATATTCCCATATCTGCCGGAATCCGAAATCGCTAACATCGGAAGGTATCTTCCGCAGGGGATTCAGGAACGCAGAAAGGAAATACGCTCTTTCATGCCGCGCTATGGCTGCATCAACGAGCGAAAGAACCAGCTTCACGAAGTGATTCGCCTCTCCGGGATGAACATCATCATCAATGACGTCGACAGGCCTCTCGTCATAAAGGTGGCTTCAATTTCCGCTGCCCGAATGCAAGTCTATTTCATTGACAACGAGGACTATTTCCACCGCAAGCAGACGTTCACGGACGAGAACGGGACATTTTTCGCTGACAACGATGAAAGGGCGATTTTCTTTGCTCGCGGGGTGCTTGAGACCGTGAAGAAACTCCGCTGGGCACCGGACATCATCCACTGCCACGGTTGGATTTCCCACATACTTCCGATTTACTTGAAAAAAGCATATATCGATGACCCGATATTCTCAAACAGCAAGGTCGTGACATCCCTCTACGGAGACACGCCGTCAGCGTCCTTCGCGCCGGAATTCCGCGAACTTGTAAAATTCGGAAACATCACGGACGCAGACACGGAACTTCTGTCCGAACCAAGCGGCATAAACCTTGCTAAACTCGCCGTCCGCTACTCTGACGGCGTCATCATCGGCGACGGGGAGGTGCCGGCCGAACTGACCGCCTTCTGCGCCTCGGAAAGTCTCCCGACGCTCCAGTTCGATGCGGCAGCAATGGAGAACGGCTCGTATGTCGATGCCTATAACAGTTTTTATGACAGTCTGTAATAATGAAGTCTCTTAAAGGAATATTATCAATAGGTGCCGCATCTGTTGCGGCATTTTGCTGTTTTTCGTGCATAAGCGTCGACGACACGCTCGGACAGGACTATATTCCCACCTCGCAACTCTGGCAAGTGGTGAACACGTCCCTTGACATAACGGACATCGAGACTGCAACGACTGAAGACCTAGGGGGATACAGTTCCCGAAGAATGAGCATAGGCGGTGTGTCGGATGGTGAGGTCTGGAATGGGAAGGTCTCTGCATTTCCGCTGATACCCATTGCGGACACGGCCAAACTCGATATAGGTGACGTGAAGGAAATCTACGCGTTCCATTTCGCGGTGGCGAAGGACACTCTCTCGTTTGCCGACGACGCCCAGGAGCACATCATCCAGAACATCCGCGTCTACGAACTCCAGAAGCCGCTCGACTCCGATATCATCTACGCAGGAAAAGGCAACGAAGGGCTATATGACGAAAGCAAAGGATTGATTACCAAGGGAATACCGACTTACAGCGGAGGCGACTCCCTCTCGTTTGACTTCACGAAAGAGTTTGCACAGAAATATGTCGATGCGCTGAAAAAGCGTGAGAGCTGGTCGATGGACGACTACACGAAAGAGCTTCCGGGAATATGCATCGTCGCGGACAGACCTGCTGCCGGGAGCGGAAGAATCAACATGTTCGAAATTGCCGTGAGCACCAACGACTACGGTTACCTCACCGGCAACTATGCGGAACTTAAAGTCCGTTCCGTGTTTGACGAAGAGCGGGGTCCCGTGGATACGTCATTCGTTTTCATTGCAGGGGCATCGTCATTTGTCGGAGAGAGCACGTCTTCACTTCCAACCCAGTATGCATTCAACATCTGCCATCGGGACGGACCGGAGCCGACATCCGCTGAAGAATTGGGCATAGAAGGCGGATGCGGATACAAGCCGGTGGTGCGCGCAAAGGGGCTTAAGGCGGCAGTCGAGAATGCCGTGCGCGCATCGATGATTGAGCGTTTCGACAGCATTAGCGAGGATTTCAAGGCAAAGAGCGATGCGGAAAAGAAGGACATAGTCGACGCGATAATAGATAGTGGACGTGTAGTCGTCAACAAGGCAACAATCAATCTCCCGTACAAGACATCTTCAGATTACTCCGAGCTGGCACACTACCCGCTTATGCTAAGCCCGACCTGCCGTCTTGTCGGCAAGCGCACGGTCAGCGGGGAAGACGGGGAAGACACTGAGCAGGAAGTGGTCTCATACGCCGGGCTCACAGATGCCAGCGTCTCAAGCGAGAATCAAGGAGACATCAACCGCTCTCTCGCCTGCTATCAGCCGGATGTCAGCCACCATGTTCAGGAACTCCTGCGGTTGTCCAAGAAAGATGGCGAAAACGATGAAGATTATGAGAAAAGGGTTGATCAGTACGACATCTGGATGCTCATCATGCACTCCGAGACCAACAAGTCCACATCCTCATCAAGCAGTTCATCCTACAACGACTATCTCAGTGCCCTCGCCTACAGCTCCTACTACAACAGTCTCTACAACGGTTACGGAGGCTACGGCTATGGAGGATATGGCTATGGTTACGGAAGTTACGGCAGCAGTTATTACAACAACTACTATAACTACATGATGATGGCCGCATATGCCTCTCAGTCAAGTACAACGAGCACCAGCACATCGACAGAGCTCGACAAGGACCGCCACTATAGTTGCAAGCTCTACGGACCGAAGTCAATGGAGAAAAAGCCGATGATGACTATTACCTATTCCTTCCCTACGGAATGACGGGGCGCCTAAAAGGCGGTCTGCGGCGTTGCTCATCTTGATGAAATCCTCACAGCCGCCAAGGCTGCTGCGGTTTCATCTTCGCTGTGCGCCTTGCATCTCATCCTTTTATGCCTCCCCTCTTGACTCAGCAGTTAGGGAGATGGATCTTGACTCAGCGTTTTTCTGGGGAGAGAGGCGGAATAGAATGATGTAAAAAAAGAGAGGATAACCTCACGTCAAACTGACGGTTTGGTCATCCTCTTTTCATTTTTTATGTCGGGAAACTTATTTTGCCTGTTTCTCGGCTACTTTCTTCTCAACGTAAGCGATTGCATCGGCAACAGTGGCAATCTTGCCTTCTGCCTCGTCGTCCGGTTCAAGATCGAACTTGTGCTCAAGAGCCATGATGAGATCGACGCTGTCAAGTGAGTCTGCGCCGAGATCGTTTGTGAAGTTTGCGCTATCGGTAACCTCAGACGGTTCAACGCCGAGTTTGTCAACGATGATTGCCTTTACTTCTTCTGCAATTGTAGACATAATTGAATCTTTTTAGTTTATATTTATTTTACGATTACTCAACCACACGTCTTATCATCGTCCCGCATGAGTTATCCTCTGATTCGGGAATATCGGGGCAAAGTTATGAAAAAAAATTTAAAAAATGAAATTTGCAGAATGACGGTGGATGATATAACTTTGCGGGGGAATGGAAGCACATATTGGTGCCCGAAAGATTATACTCTGTAAATGAAAGAAAGACACATACTCGGGGCATTTGACTGGTTCCTGATTGTCGGAGTCGTCGTTTGCAACGTCATATACTCTATTGCCACGGCATCGGCCGGCTTCGACTGGTTGGGATTCACAGCGGCGGTGACAGGGATACTCTGCGTTGTACTCGCCGCAAAGGGAAGCATCTGGAACTATGCATTCGGCATTGTGCAGGTCTCGCTATACGCCTACATCGCTTGGAAATCAACGGCTTACGGAAATGCCGCAGTGAATGCGCTGTACTACTTCCCGATGCAGTTCATCGGTTGGTGGCAATGGAGCCGCAGAGGAGCAGGGACAGGAACTGAGGCCGGAAATGCCGTAGAGTCAAGACGGCTGTCCGGGAAGATGAGGACGCTGATTGCCTCCGGAATCGCCGTCGTAACCGTTGCTCTGGCATTTGTGCTCAAGCATTTCGGAGCTGAGCAACCGTGGATTGACTCGTTCACGACGGTTCTGTGCACCGCGGCGCAGGCTCTGATGACATTCGCGTTCGTGGAACAGTGGTGGCTGTGGATTGTTTTCAATGTGTTCACCGTCATCATGTGGAGCGTGTTCGCCGCCGAAGGAACGGAGCATTCGGTGCCGACTCTGATAATGTACGTCTTCTATCTGATGAACTCGGTGAACGGGCTTGTCTGCTGGAGGCGGCTTGAACGCAAAGGCGAGAAAGCGTGAGGACATTTTGCGAAATATGGATATGTCTGAGATTCAAAACACATCAGAAGGCAATGCGCTCACCGTCAGGGAGAAAATAGCTCTATTCCCGCATCAGCCCGGTGTCTACCGCTATTATGATGCGGATGGCAACGTCATATACGTCGGCAAGGCAAAGGACCTGCACAAGAGGGTGGCACAGTATTTCGTGCCACCGGAGAGGCTGACGCGCAAGACAGCGATAATGGTCTCGAAGATTGCCGATGCGCAATATTCAGTCGTAGAGACTGAGTCGGACGCGCTGCTGCTGGAAAACAATCTCATAAAGCAGTACAAACCGAAGTACAACATACTCCTCAAGGATTCCAAGACCTATCCGTGGATATGCGTGAGCAACGACGAGTTTCCGAAGGTCTTTCTCACGCGAAGGCTAGTACGGGATGGCTCGCGCTATTTCGGGCCGTATTCAAGCGTGATGCACGCAAGGACGCTAGTAGACATGTTCCACGACATCTATCCCATACGCACATGCAACAACAAAATCACCTCGGAGACGATTCTGCGCGGAAAGACGCGCCCCTGCCTAAACTTCCACATCGGGAAATGCCGGGGATGCTGCTGCGGTGGGATTTCGCAGAAGGAATACAACGACAATATAGATGAGGTTGTGAAGCTGCTGCGCGGAGGCGGACGGGAGATGATTGCGCACTACCGGGAACTTATGACCGAGGCTGCCGAGAGAATGGACTTCGAGGCTGCACAGGAGTACAAGGTGAAGATGCAGGCACTTGACAAGCACTACAGCAAGTCGCTCATCCAGAGCGCGATGCCGGGAAGCTACGATGTATTCTCGCTCGTGATTGACCCTGGGGAAGCCTTCGGAAACTTCATGAGAGTGGTTGACGGAGCGGTGGTGCAGTCGCTGAACCTCGGATTCAAGATGAACATCGAGGAGGCGCAGGAGACGGTGCTCGGAACATTCATCGGAGAAATCGAGGCAAAGTTTGGACGGCTGTCGCACGAGGTCATCGTGCCGTTCCTGCCGGATGTGGAGATTGACGGCGTTGACTTCAAGATCCCCGTGCGCGGAGACAAGCTGGCGCTGCTGGAGCTGAGCGCGAAGAACGCCAAGGAGATGAGATTCAACGCGATGAAACAGCGGGAGCACACGGATCCCGACAACTTCAGGATGAAGGTGATGGAGGAACTTCGCGATGCGCTCGGAATGAAAGAACTGCCACGACATATAGAGTGCTTCGACAACTCGAACATC
>DJSA01000118.1 GCA_002438905.1 Bacteroidales bacterium UBA6346 | reverse complement strand
ACGGAGTGCTGGGTCGGCTTGGTCTTGAGTTCCTTGGCGGCTCTTAGGTAAGGAACAAGGGTGAGATGTATGGTCACGCAGTCCTCCTCCGGGAGCTCCCACTGGAGCTGACGCACTGCCTCAACGAAGGGGTGCGACTCCATGTCGCCGACGGTTCCGCCAATTTCGGTGATGATCACATCGTAGTCGCGGGTCTTGGAGAGAAGCATCATGCGGCGCTTGATTTCGTCGGTGATGTGAGGGACAATCTGCACGGTCTTCCCGAGATACGCGCCCTCGCGCTCCTTATTGATGACTGTGTTGTAGATCTTTCCCGTGGTGACGTTGTTCGCCTTCGAGGTATAGACTCCGAGGAACCTCTCGTAGTGCCCGAGGTCGAGGTCGGTCTCGGCACCATCTTCAGTGACATAGCACTCGCCATGCTCGTAAGGATTGAGCGTGCCCGGATCGATGTTGATGTAAGGGTCGAATTTCTGGATTGTTACCTTCAGACCGCGTGCCTGAAGAAGTTTTGCGAGAGATGCGGAAATGATTCCCTTTCCGAGGGAGGATGCTACACCACCTGTGACGAAGACGTATTTTGTATTCATAAATAGAGAAAAAAAAAACATCCGACGACCGTCGAAGTCCTGACTCCTTAAAAGAAGCCCTGCCGGCAGTCTCCCGCCAACAGGGGCACAAAATTACTCCTTTTTTCCGTTCCTGCCAAATATTTTCGGACACATATTTTTCGCGTCCGGTACAAAAATGGTGATTATTCGGTCGAAAAAGTGTGGTAAAATGGTAATTATTCGATCGAAAAAGTGTGACTAAACAATGAATATTCGGTAGAAAAAATGTAACGAAATGGTGATTATTCGGTCGAAAAAGTGTATATTTGCAGGCGAATAACATAAGAGACAAGATGTTACGCAGGAAAATGGAATCCACCATGTTGGAGTGGAAAAACACGAAGGACAAGAAACCGCTCGTTATCAAGGGAATAAGACAGTGCGGAAAGACGTTCATCGTCAAGAAGTTTGCAAGGCAGAACTACCGAAGTGTAGTATATATGAACTTCATACTCGAACCGGACAAGGCTACGGCTTTTTCTGGAAACAAGGACATTGACACGATTATCCTGAACCTGTCGTCCATGATTCCGGGTTCTAAATTCATTCCAGGACAGACCTGCATCATTCTCGACGAAATACAAGAATGTCCGGAAGCCAGAACAGCCCTCAAATCCTTCAAGGAAGACGGGAGATTCGACGTCATTGCGACAGGTTCCCTCCTTGGAGTCAAAGGATATGGAGAGAAAAGACGAGAAGACAAAAAGGCAGGGACAAATTCGATTCCTGTCGGGCACGAGACTATTGTGGAAATGTATCCCCTTGATTTTGAGGAGTTCCTTTGGGCAAACGGAATCAATGAAAAAGTCTTGGAGTCAGTTGCGCAGAGTCTGAGGAATGAAGTCCCGGTTCTTGATGGCATCCACAGCGCCATGACCACACTATTGTACAGGTACGTTATTGTAGGTGGTCTGCCTGCCGCAGTGAATAAATTTTTAGAGACGAAGGACATCGGGCAAGTGTATAAGGTACAGAGGGAAATTCTGGACGAATATGAAGACGATATGGTCAAATATGCCGACGATGCAGACAAACCGAGAATAAGGGAATGCTTCGAGTCAATACCGAAACAGCTCGCTCGGGAAAACAAGAAATTCCGATACTCCGTCATCAGGAAAGGGGCAAGGGCTTCGGAATATTCCGGATGTCTGCAGTGGATGGAGGATGCCGGAATAATACGCCGTTGCTACAACGTCACCACGACAGAACTGCCGCTCGCCGGGAACGCCATTGAAGACTGCTTCAAGGTCTATGTGCAGGACATCGGTCTGCTCATCGCCATGCTCGATTTCGGCACGCAGGCAGACATCCTGCAAGGGAATCTGCTCGGATACAAGGGGGCGATTTTTGAAAATCTGATGGCGGATTTCCTCTGCAAATCCGGAATCCCGCTCTACTATTTTCATAAGGACAGCGGGCTGGAACTCGATTTTCTGATACGCCGAGGCGGCAAATGCACTCCGATTGAAGTAAAGGCGACAACCGGAAAGAGCAAGAGCCTCAACACGGTGATGAAAAACAGGAATATATATCACATTGATAACGCCCTGAAATTCGGCAACTACAATGTCGGACGCAACGGAGGCATTCTCACCCTTCCTTTATATATGGGCTTCATGATACGGGCAGGAGATGACCCGAGAGTCATTCCGGATGTCGACATAGAGAAGCTCAACAGTCTGGTATAAAATCACTTCAGGCGGATGCGCTGCCAGGTGGAGCGGAGGGCAGGGTCGGAGAGGGAGAAGGCGACGGAGCCGGACGGGGTGACGGACTCGGCATAGAGGCAGAGATAGTCTCCCGTGGAGGCATTGCCGAGCTCGCTCAGCGGTACGGCGATTTCAGTTGTGGCGCCACGTCGACCATCGGATGTCGTGCCGCTTGCGGAGGCGGAAACCGGGGAGAAGCGCTTGGCCTCAACCTTGCCTGTGGCCGAGTCGATGCTGAGTATGCCGTATTTCCTTGAACCGGAGGCGGCAAGACGAAGATTCAGACGATGTACGCCGATGGTCGCTCCTGACTCGGACGCAGACTCTGAAACATCGGAATCCATCGCGGACTCTGAATCCCAGCCGCCCAATGAGGGAGAAGCTGCACCGCCGGAGAATGCGGTCTCGACTAGCAGGTAGAGATTCTTGTCGTCGCGGCGGGCGCGGATGAGTGTCTCGTCGCCTTCTTCAGAAGAAAGGAACAGAGCCTGAGTGCCGTCCCATTCCGAGCCGTCACCGTCAACGAGAGCAGGAGCGGCCGGTGACCTCGATGTATGACTTGTCCGGGTAGAGTGTCATGCCCATTGCCCAGCTCATCCTGTGGCGGTTTTCCACCTCGCCGACCCAGAGGGTCTTGCTGCCGTCGCCATTATCGACTATGGTGTAGTCAATCGGGTACTGCGACGTCGCCCTGTGGTGGTGGAAGACATTCCACTCCACGCCTCCGCTTATCCACGCGCCGAGCATCCCGACGTTCGCCGGCTTGATGACGCTCTGACG
>DJSA01000138.1:4385-4526 GCA_002438905.1 Bacteroidales bacterium UBA6346 | reverse complement strand
TGAGTTCATCGAGCAGAACGCCCACTACGCAAACGTTGACGCATAGTCTTCAGTCATTAAACGGCTTCTTATGGGCGACAGGCTTCCGAAGGATTATAGGGTTTACGTTCCCTTGACTATAGTTTTCGTACTTCTTGTGCT
>DJSA01000138.1:3476-4349 GCA_002438905.1 Bacteroidales bacterium UBA6346 | reverse complement strand
AGGAGTACGAAATTCAATTACAACTATAGCAAGGGCTCCCCTTGGATGTATGAGACGCTTGTTGCGGAATTTGACTTTCCTATACTCAAGACACAGGCAGAATTACAGCAAGAACGGGACTCCGAGGAGAGCCGCGTGATTCCATACTACAAGCAGGATCAGAAAGTGGGGCTGAAAGCCCTTCAGGAACTCAACTTGATGGATTTCGGACAGTATGCCGGGATGAAGCCGATTGTCGCATCATCGCTGGATGCTGTATACCAGCGCGGCATTGCCGATGACGGTGAATATTTCGGCGGTCGGCAGTCCGGAGACTATGACTGGACTGAGGTTTATGTCCAGAAAGACAAGCGCGCCGTCAAGAAACCTGTGGAGGAGATACTTTCCGTGTCTTCAGCAAGACTTGAAATTCTTGCCTCTCTTTCAGGAGAGGCTGCCGCCGATTCTCTTTGCCGGGCATTTGGGGTGTATAATCTCGTGCTCCCGAACCTGATTCTCGACAAGCAGATGTCGGAACTCGTGAACTCCGAGAACATTCAGGAGATTTCTCCTACCAAAGGCGTTGTCAACGCGGGAACCATCCTTGTCTCGAAAGGGGAAATTGTGACTGCGGAGGTCGAACAGATTCTAGACTCCTACCGTGCGGAATATGATTCGAGCATAGGTTATTCCGGAAATAGGGCCGTGCTGTGGTGCGGAAACATTCTTCTCGCATTCTCCATTGTCCTCGTGCTGTTCTTCGTGATCTGGTTCACCAGCCCGCACATATTCACGCAGATGAACAGGTACATCTACCTTCTCCTCATATTCACGCTCACTGCATTCACAGCCTCGGCGGTGGAAGTCGCCTCTCCGAAGGCACTATACCTCGTT
>DJSA01000138.1:0-3454 GCA_002438905.1 Bacteroidales bacterium UBA6346 | reverse complement strand
TATCTTCTCGCGTTTTTCCGCAAGAAGCTCATTATTCCGCTCTATATAGTGTCTCTGATCCCATTGCTGGTGTTCGGGCACAACGGAACAGAACTCTTCGTGATGCACACTGTAGCGGGGGTTGTCGCAATCTACATATTCGACTTCTTCAACCGTGGGTGGCTTCAGTTCGTGAACGCGCTCATTGTCTTCTTCTCTCTCTCCGTTGTCTGGTTAGCCTTCCGCTTCATCGATGGACTTGACGGCTCTGTCGACTATTGGGTGTTGTTGCGGCTATTCTTCGCCTCGATGATTTCAGTCGCGCTCTATCCGGTCATCTACCTTTTCGAGAAGATGTTCAACCTAGTCTCCTCGTCCCGGCTCATGGAACTTTCCGACACGAACAACAAGGCGCTCAGGGAACTGGCAAGCAAGGCTCCGGGAACCTTCCAGCATAGTCTTCAGGTGGCAAACTTCGCTGATTCAGCGGCCAGGAGCATTGGGGCGGACGCGCTTCTCGTGCGTACAGGCGCGCTCTATCATGATATAGGGAAAATCTGCAATCCGCAGTGCTTCGTTGAGAACGAGACTATGGGCGAGACCTACCACCAGTCGCTTGACCCTAAGGAAAGTGCGCAGGAGATAATCCGCCATGTGAGCGACGGTCTCCAACTTGCAGAGAAATACAAGCTTCCGTCAGTGATTCGCGACTTCATCGCCACTCATCACGGCACAACCCGCACTGCATTCTTCTACAGCAAGTGGGTGAATGCGGGCGGAGATCCGGCCGATGTTGCGGACTTTACCTATCCGGG
This sequence comes from Bacteroidales bacterium UBA6346, assembly GCA_002438905.1. Classification (GTDB taxonomy): domain Bacteria; phylum Bacteroidota; class Bacteroidia; order Bacteroidales; family UBA932; genus Cryptobacteroides. The sequence continues at coordinate 2,660 of DJSA01000138.1, read as the reverse complement.
GCCTCGTCCTACCACGAAAGAGCAGGTGATTCTTATGCTCTGTGACACTCTTGAGGCGGCTTCAAGGACGCTGAAAGACCGCAGCCCTCATGGAATCTCCGAACTTGTGGACAGAATTGTCCAGGGCAAGATTGACGAGGGGCAGTTCAATGATGCGGACATTTCGCTGAAGGAACTCCACACCGTGAGCGGGAATCTCAAGGAATATATCCGTCAGGTCTACCATGCGCGGGTCGTGTATCCTTCTGGGAAAAAACGAAAAATAAGTAAAATTTAAATTTATAGTTATGAAACTTACAAAGAATGCAATTGACGATCTGAATATCGAGGTTTCGCTCTCGATAGAGCCGTCCGATTATGCTGAAGGCAAGAAGAAAAAACTCGTTGACATTCGTCGCAGGGCAGAAATCAAGGGATTTCGCAAGGGAATGGTTCCAATGTCTCTGATAGAGAAGATGTATGGCAACAGCGCCCTTGTGGATGCAGTGAACGATGTCATATCAGAGCAGCTTAATTCCTTCATCAAGGACGAGAAGCTCAATGTCATCGGTGAGCCGCTTCCTTCTGAGGACCAGCCGAAGAACGAGTGGGTTGATGGCAACTCCTTCGAATTCAAATTCGACATCGCATGCAATCCGGAAGTCAATATCGATCTTAACAAGAAGGACGAGGTCGTCTATTACGACATCACTGTGACTGAAGAGGCCAAGAAAGAGATGAAGGAAAATCTTCTCAAGCAGTACGGTGAGCTTGCTGATGGAGATGCCGCAAAGGAGGACGATTTCCTTGTCGCTGATCTTGAGCAAGGTGAAAACAAGATTGAGGGCACATATATCGCCCTCCGCAATGTCTCCGAGGCCGCAAAGAAACAGTTCATCGGAGTGAAGCCGGGCGACAGTTTCGATGTGAACGTGAACGAGGCTTTCGAGAACGAGAATGACCGTGCTGCGCTCATCAAGGTTAATAAAGAGGAACTTGCAGATATCAATCCTATTTATAAAGTGACCGTCAAATCAGTCAAGACTTTCGTTCCGGCTCCGCTCACACAGGAGACATTCGACAAGATTTATGGCCCCGGCGCCGTGAAGTCGGAGGCTGAGTTTGACGCGAGGATTGCCGAGAGGCTTGCTGCCGAGTACACCAGCGAGGCTGACTTCCGTTTCTCGAAGGATGTGAGGGACTACCTTGTGAAGAAGGCTGACATCAAACTTCCTGAAGCATTTATGAAAAGGTGGATTCACACAGCCAACGAGGGCAAGTTCACGATGGAGGAGATTGAGAAAGAGTTCGGTCTCTTCGTCGAGGACTATCGTTGGCAGCTCGTGCGCGGCTTCCTTATGAAGAAATATGGTGTCAAGGTTGAACAGGCAGATCTGCTCGCAAGCGCAAAGGGCTTCGCTGCCTATCAGTTCGCAATGTACGGAATGAACAACGTTCCGGAGGAGCAGCTTGAGTCTTATGCCAAGAGCGTCCTTGCAAATGAGGAGCAGGCTCGCCGCATACTTGAGCAGGTGGAGAATGAGAAGACCGTTGCTGCTGTGAAGGAAGTGATTACACTCAAACATAAGAAAATTTCCGTAGAAAAGTTCAGAGAATTGAAGTAATATGACTGATTTTGAAAAATTTGCAAGATCGGAAGGCATATCTTCACTGAAGATGCATGATTATCAGACAGCCGTGTCCCGTTCGGGCGCGGCTGCTGTTGACGGGTACCTCAATCCGACGATAATCGAGGAGAGGAAACTCAATGCAGTCTCGATGGATGTGTTCAGCCGCCTTATGATGGACAGAATCATTTTCCTCGGAGTGCCGATTAATGACGACGTCGCAAACATAATCCAAGCGCAACTTCTCTTCCTTGCTTCATCCGATTCCACCGCGGACATATCTCTCTACATCAATTCTCCCGGCGGACAGGTTTCTTCCGGTCTGGGAATCTATGACACCATGCAGCTCATCGAGCCGGACGTGGCCACGATCTGTACCGGTCTTGCCGCTTCTATGGCCTCGGTTCTTCTCTGCGCCGGTGCTGCGGGCAAGAGATCGGCTCTACCGCATTCCCGCGTGCTGATTCACCAGCCGCTCGGAGGCGCCCAGGGCCAGGCTTCGGACATCCTCATTGCAGCGCGCGAGATTGAGAAGACCCGTACGGAGCTCTACCGCATCATCTCGGAACATTCCGGCCAGAGCGTCGAGAAAATAGCCGCCGATGCCGACCGTGACTATTGGATGAACGCTGAAGAGGCTAAGTCTTACGGTATGGTGGACGAGATCCTTGTGAAGAAGTCACGTTAGCATTCACATGTTTTAAAATACGTCCACGCTCTGATGGCGTGAAAAACTGTATTCTGAATATATGGACAAGAAAAAGACAAAGGGCGATGGCCTGAGATATTGCATGTTCTGCGGCAGAAGCGAGAATGAGGTTCCGCTACTCCTTCAGGGTCTGGACGCCTGCATCTGCTCAGATTGCGTGGAGATGGGGCATCAGTATGTTGAAGAGGCGTTCGGACGCAAGCAGAAAAAGGCCTCGCAGACCGGTGCGGATAAAAAAAGGACAGTTCTCAAACCTCATGAAATAACGGCTTTTCTTGACCAGTATGTGATCGGTCAGGACCGGGCGAAGAAACAACTGGCCGTTGCTGTATACAACCACTACA
>DJSA01000055.1:5964-6116 GCA_002438905.1 Bacteroidales bacterium UBA6346 | reverse complement strand
GGAGGTCGTAGCGGTGCGATGTTATGTAGCTTACCCTTTTTTATTGACGGGAAGCCAACAAAAAGGGTAGGCCGGACTCGGTGAGTCCGTTTACCTTCTGACCCCAGTCGGTTTTCGCAGCCAGCCCGACGGGCATGCGACCTCCATTTCAT
>DJSA01000055.1:0-5904 GCA_002438905.1 Bacteroidales bacterium UBA6346 | reverse complement strand
CGTTCCTCCGTTTCACTCCGTCTCTCCATCGCGGCGGCTGATGCTGCCTTTTCGGACTAGACTCATTTTCATACCCTTTTGAGAGGTTTCTGGATGTGGCTGATTCTCAATTTTAATCAATTGTGCATTAACGCATTTTGCGTATTTCAGGCCAATGGGGGGGGGATTTTTAGTGTCGAGAAACTTGAATATGAAAAATATAATCGTTACCTTTGCAGTCCTATGTGTGGTTTATGCGGTAGAAAAATACCGATGTTATGCAACTGCTTGATTCTCATTCCTATGTTAAATCTTGCAGGACTAGAAGGCTTTATCCGTAAATGACTTCCGCAAATTCTCCAGAGCATATTGACACCGGTCGTGGCCTTAGTTGGTATGTGCTGCGGGATCTGAAACGTCCAAACGCAAAACTTCCGGCATATAAGCAACTTTCCGATGAACACTTCGAGGTGTTCACGCCTATGAAATGGTCACTTTCCGAGAAAGGAGGAAAGCATGAACGCAGGTTGATTCCGGTAATGCAGGATCTGCTCTTTGTCCACACGACCAAGCTTAAAATAGAACCTATTATCCAGAAAACCAAAACCTTACAGTTTCGTTTCGATAGGGGGGGGTATCTTAAACCTCTGGTTGTTCCCGAGGAAGACATGACCCGATTCATCAGGGCCGTAAACTCTTCTGACAATCCGGTGTATTACATGCCGGGCGAGGTGACTTCGGAAATGTGCGGACGCATGGTCCGCATCATAGGAGGTCCGCTCAGCGGCTACGAGGGGAATCTCCTAAAAATCCGCGGCTCACGAACGCAGCGGCTCATTGTGGAGTTGCCGAACTTCATCACTGCTGGTATCGAAGTGGAGCCGGAATATATTCAGTTCATAGACAGTCCCTCTTCAAAGTCCGACCTCTCAAACGCTCCGGCTCGATGATTTCTTCCGAAAACAGGCCGTCCGGAAGTGTCACTTCTGCTTCGGCAGCCACTTTGTGGTCGCGTCTAAAGCAGTTCCTTTTAGAAAATAGGAGTAGCATAATCGCATATGAATCCGACAATGAAAAAAACATTCATCTCTATTCCCTTGGAAATCTGTGGCTTGCCTTTGACCGCTCGGCATGGCAGCTCAATCTTGTGTTTCCGGATGTTCCAGTTTCGACACTTCGTTTTCAGGATGCCGCTTCTCCGTTGGTAATGACGCATATTTCTGAAACGACTTTGCGCGAACTGGTGAAGGACAACCCATCAAAAACGATAACTCCGGACCATGTCATCCTCTCTGTTTCCAAGTTGAACTTAGGAGAGTACAAACTCTGGCGCGCAAACGTCTTGGATGACCATGATATGAAACCTAGAACAAACATGTAATGAATATACTTCAAAGCGTATCAAACTGGTATTTCTCAAAGAAATCTCTTCCGTATTGGTGCATTCTGATTTTTGACAGCATCATCGTCATTGTCTCGGGCGTCATTGGCTACACGATAGACCTCGGTTTCGATGGCGTACTCTTGTCATCGGGCCCGATAGCCTTGGCTCTTCTGGTTGGACTTATCCCATACATCATTTCTTTCCGCTTGCTGCACACCTACAGCGGCATACTTCGTTACTCTTCATTTGTGGACCTGCAGCGCGTTGCAGTGGCCTCACTTGCCGGCACGCTGGCATTTTGGCTTCTCGGTCTGCTTGTTGGGATTCTGTTCCCAGGGCAGACAGCGCTTCTCTTTCCGACCTTTCCTGCTGCCTTCTATATCTTCGTTGGGAGCACGCTGCTGATGGGGCTTGAGCGTGTGACGGTGAAGCGCCTATTTGACTCGTTCCACCTTGACGGGGCGATCCCTGTGGCCATCTACGGCACGAAGGCCGGCGGCATCAGCATAGCGAAGAGTATAGTGGCCGTTAAAGATAAGAAATACGCCCTCCAGGCGTTCATTTCCGATGGTTCCGAGATGAAGGGCACCTACCTTATGGGTAAGCGTGTTTTCCTGAACCATCCGGGTCTTGCGGAGTCTCTCCGACGGGAGGGAGTCAAGGCTCTGCTCGTCTCACCGCTCAAGACAGAATTGTTCCGCGCTAACACAGAAATGGTTGACGAGTTCATCTCTGCCGGCATAAAGATAATGATGGAGAACCAGCCTGAGGTATGGGACGGCAAAGACGGCTCTCTGACGCACAACGAGCTACACGAGGTTGACATCGAGGATCTGCTTCCACGCGACAAGATAGAGATTGATATGGAGGCGATAGGCAAGTTGCTGAAGGGCAGGCGTATCCTCATCACCGGCGCAGCTGGGAGCATCGGCTCTGAGATGGTGCGCCAGATAGCAAAGTTCTCTCCTGCCGAGATGGTCCTCATCGATCAGGCGGAGACGCCCATGCACGATATACGCATGATGATGGCCCGCGAGCATGGTGATATCCCGTGCGAGACCATTGTCTCCAGCATCACTAACGCCGATCACATGGAATGCATCTTCAGCGTCCATCGTCCGGAATATGTCTTCCACGCCGCTGCATATAAGCACGTCCCGATGATGGAGGACGATCCTGCCGTGGCCGTTCAGAACAACATCTATGGTACTCGGGTGATAGCCGACCTCGCCGTGAAGTATGGCACACGCAAGTTCGTCATGATTTCGACCGACAAAGCCGTGAACCCAACCAACGTTATGGGCTGCAGCAAGCGCATCTGCGAAATCTACTGCCAGAGCCTCAACCAGGCCATCCAAGAGGGCCGCGTGAAGGGCGAGACTCAGTTCGTGACGACGCGCTTCGGAAACGTCCTCGGGAGCAACGGCAGCGTGATTCCGATTTTCAAGGAGCAGATCCGCCGAGGCGGCCCAGTGACCGTGACCCACCCAGACATCATCCGCTACTTCATGCTCATCCCCGAAGCCTGCCGTCTGGTTCTCGAAGCCGGCACAATGGGCAAGGGAGGGGAAATCTTCGTCTTTGACATGGGCAAGCCCGTGAAGATAGTTGACCTGGCGAAGCGCATGATAGCCCTCTCCGGCGCAAAGGACGTGAAGATCGAGTTCACGGGCCTTCGTGGTGGCGAAAAACTCTACGAGGAGGTTCTCAACGACAAGGAGGGCACCATCCCGACGACCAACCCGAAGATAATGGTCGCCAAAGTCCGCGAATACGACTACGACATCGCCTGCGCGAACGAGCGGCGTCTCCTCGCTGTCTCCCGCACCTTCGACGACATGGCCACGGTCCGCGTGATGAAGGAAATCGTCCCGGAATACAAAAGCCGCTGCTCGAAGTACGAGGTCCTCGACGAAGAGGCTAAGACTGCGTAGAATTTATGCTATATAGCCCAATTATTTGGAAATATCTTTGAGAAAGATTATCTTTGAGAAAGATATTTTTTAATGTCATGATTTTCAGACAATTTTTGGATAGGGAATCCGACACTTTACGATTGCGTGCGGCCTTGAATAGGGCTGACGCTCAGCTTGTAGTTCTTTATGGGCGTAGGCGAATTGGCAAGTCTGCGCTCATAAAGAACGTTCTGGAGTTTGGGCGAGATTTATATTTTCTTAGTGACCAGACTTCGGAACAGAACCAGCGTGTTCTGTTCTCCCGAATGGTCGCAGATCAAATTGATGGTTTTGCTAAGGTCGTTTATCCGGATTGGGAGACATTGTTCCGTGCATTGGCCAATCAGCTTAAGGGAAGAATCTCGATTTGTCTTGATGAGTTTCCTTATATGGTCAAGAGTTGTCCTTCTTTGCCATCGGTACTGCAGAAGTTGATCAATTTTCGCATATTGAACTTCAATCTGATTTTGTGCGGCTCTTCGCAGCAGATGATGTACAGCTACATTTTAGACAAGAAGTCACCTTTGTATGGACTTGCCGACGAAATCATCAAATTGGCCCCGATACCGGCAAGATACATAGCGGAAGCGTTGGATTGTGACCCTGTGCAGGCTGTTACGGAGTATTCTATTTGGGGTGGCATTCCACGATATTGGGAACTCCGGAAGGACTATTCTGATACAGATGCCGCTATAGGAGGGCTATTGCTCGACATGCAGGGAATTCTCCTTGAGGAACCTATTCGCTTGTTGCGGGATGACATGCGTGACACTGTCCAGTCGGCGACATTGCTCTCGATAATAGGCGACGGCGCCAATAAAATGTCGGAAATTGCCTCCCGTGCTGGGAAACCTGCCGGTGAAATCACAGAGCCGCTCAAGAAACTGAGGGATTTAGGATATGTGCGTCGTGAAGTGCCGTTTGGCGAGAACGAAAAGAACAGCAAGAAAGGTCTGTACCACATCGACGATTCCTTGTTTCGGTTCCATTTCAGGTTCGTTTCTCCATACGCGTCGCTGCTTGAACTAGGTGCTGTTGACACCATCATGGGAATAATCAAGGATCAGATGCCTTCATTCACTGGAGAGTGCTGGGAACAACTGTGCCGAAAATTTGTGAGCGGTCGGGTAATCGATGACATCATCTACAACAAGGCATCACGCTGGTGGGGAAAGATCTTCAAAGATACTGATGACAATCAAGGGCAGATGGTCGAGTTGGATGTCGTTGCCGAATCGCTTGACAAGAAACATATCCTCATTGGCGAGTGCAAATGGACCGATTCGGAAGATGCCGCCTCTCTGCTCAACAAACTTCAGGACATAATTCCTCACCTCCCCTTTGTGAAGCCGACCCAGACAGTCCACATCTGCCTCTTCACAAAGCTTCCGCCCCAGCATCCCGACCTTGCACGAGTCTTCCTTCCAGCAGATGTGTTGGGGTTAAGCAGATGCTGTACTCAGACTAAAAGACAATGAAGATGCTACTCAAAATAGAATAGCAGTATTTTCAATGGCGGATTAAACCGACACAAAAACGGATTTCAACCGATAAAAAAACGGATTTCATGAGATTCGCCTTACCGATATAGATATACAATATCGAGGTGGGTGTTATCAACATGAGTGTTCGCTAGAATCAAAACAAAAGAATAGCGAGAAATAGTATTGAAGTTTGGCGGAAGTCCGATAATTGTCTTGTCGGTGCGTGTAATGAAGGAGATTGTTCCGGAATACAAGAGCCGCTGCTCGAAGTACGAGGTTCTCGATGAAGAGGCTAAGACTGCGTAGGGAGTTGTACGGCCATAATTATTAACCCAAATGACCATGCGAAAGTTTAAAGACATTCAAATAGCCGTGGCCGGCACAGGCTATGTGGGCCTCAGCATCTCGACCCTCCTTGCCCAGCACCACAAAGTGACTGCGGTGGACATAATCCCAGAGAAAGTCGAGAAAATCAACAACCGCATCAGCCCAATTCAGGACGAATATATAGAAAAATATTTTCGTGGCGAATTTGGGGACTACGAAAAGACGGGAATCCCGAACAAACTGAATCTTACAGCCACTCTTGATGGGGCTTCAGCCTACAAGGATGCGGACTTCGTTGTCATCGCTGCTCCGACAAACTACGATCCCGAAAAGAACTACTTCGACACCCACTGCATAGAGGATGTCATAGACCTCGTCTTGAGCGTCAATCCGGATGCTGTAATGGTTATAAAATCCACCATCCCAGTGGGTTACACCCGCAGTCTCTACGTCAGGTATGCCCTGAAGTTCCTCACGGATCCTGAACTTAAAGGGAAGAAATTCAACCTCCTTTTCTCACCGGAATTCCTCCGCGAAAGCAAGGCTCTATACGACAATCTCTACCCATCCCGGATTATTGTCGGCTACCCTGAGATACTCCCTTCCGACCAGAATAGGGAGTGGGACGAGGAAAACGCTGCCATCAACGCCATAGGCAACCCTGAAGCGAGGGAATACGCCCGGACATTCGCTGCTCTTCTGCAGGAGGGCGCACTCAAGGAGAACATCGACACGCTCTTTATGGGCATGAAGGAGGCTGAAGCCGTGAAACTCT
>DJSA01000045.1 GCA_002438905.1 Bacteroidales bacterium UBA6346 | reverse complement strand
GATTGTCAGCTTCGAGCGTGCTTACCTGCGCATCCTTTGACGTCCAGTTGAACGCCACATAAACGGCAGTCAGGGCAATTACCAGTCCTATTTCAAGGAATAGCAATTTCTTGTTTTCAAGACTTGCCTTTGGTGACTTTTTAACTTCCATATTGTTTTTTTACTTTTATTGTCCTTACTTCTGTGCGCACTCCCTTACGGGCAGCCCATAAAGTCGTGTAAAGTTAGAAATAATAATTTTTATAACAAACTTTTTGTTTATTAGTTGTAGATTTGCAGAAGATTTGGGTGACTAGAGAAGGTTTCCCTGATGTTTTTGCGTATGATTTCATATTATTTTCAGGATACTGACTTTAAATTCCGCGACCGGCGGAAAACAAACGAGTGGTTAAAGATTGCGGCAGAGAGCGAGATACGCCGGATAGGGGATATTTCGATTATTTTCTGTTCGGACAATTATGTTCTTGATATCAATCAGAAGTATCTTCAGCATGATTACTTCACGGACATAATCACGTTCGATTATTGTGAGGGTGATCGTCTTTCTGGAGACCTTTTCATCAGCATTGATTCTGTACGCGAGAATTCCATTGAGTTCGGAACCGATTTCAAGGATGAGTTGAATCGTGTCATCATTCACGGTCTTCTTCATCTTGTCGGCTATGATGACCATACGGACGAGGACATAAAGGTGATGCGTTCTAAGGAGAATTACTACCTGTCTTTGCGGGAGCTTTTGTAGATTTTAAAAATTAAAAATGAATCCGCATGAAAGGATTTAATGAATATGACGTCATCGTTGTCGGGGGCGGGCATGCAGGATGCGAGGCGGCAATGGCGGCTTCAAGCCTTGGCTCCAAGACGCTTCTGATTTCGATGGACATGAACAAGTTCGGGCAGATGTCTTGTAATCCTGCGGTTGGCGGGATAGCGAAGGGACAGATTGTCCGCGAGATTGATGCGCTTGGCGGTTATATGGGGATTGTCACTGACGCCTCCACTTTGCAGTTTCGGATGCTTAACCGCTCGAAAGGTCCGGCAATGTGGAGTCCAAGGGCGCAGTGCGACAAAAACCGCTTTAGCAATATTTGGCGAAAGTTACTTGAAACTAATTGTAAATTAGATATTTACCAAGATATAGTTACTAAATTTCTTTTTGAGAATTCAAAAATTGTGGGCTGTCGTACGACCACCGGTGCAATTTTCAAATCTCGGGCGGTTATTCTGACGGCCGGAACCTTTCTTGCGGGGCGTCTTTTTATTGGGAAGAATGATTTTGTTGGTGGCAGGATAGGGGAGATGTCCTCTTTCGGTTTGACAGAACAGCTGAAGTCGATGGGGGTGCGGACTGGCCGGATGAAGACAGGGACGCCTCCGAGAATCGACATTTCTTCTGTTGATGTGAATTCACTTCCTGTTCAGTCAGGCGACGTGTCTCCGGAAAAATTTTCCTTCCTTCCGTTTTTGTCTTCGGTCCAGGGATCCGTTCCTCAGATGCCGTGTTATGTTCTGCATACTAACGGGGTTGTTCATGATATACTCCGTTCTGGCTTTAAGGACTCTCCTCTTTTTTCCGGAAAGATTACTGGCATCGGTCCTCGCTATTGTCCGAGCATTGAGGATAAGTTGCGGACTTTTGCCGACAAGACGGAGCATCAGCTTTTTCTGGAGCCGGAGGGCCGGGACACCAACGAATATTATCTCCAAGGGTTCTCATCATCACTTCCGCTTGAAGTTCAGCTTGAGGCTCTACATCACATTAGGGGGCTTGAGAATGTCAAGATTTATCGCCCCGCCTACGCTGTTGAATACGACTATTTCGATCCGACCCAGCTTAAGGCTTCGTTGGAACTGAAAGGTATTGAGAATCTCTTTTTCGCGGGGCAGATTAATGGAACTACTGGATATGAGGAAGCTGCGGCTCAAGGTCTGATGGCGGGGATTAATGCTCATCTTAAGGTTTCTGAAAAGGAACCTTTCGTCCTGAAGCGTGACGAGGCTTATATAGGTGTTCTTATTGACGACCTCATCACAAAGGGCGTAGATGAACCCTACAGAATGTTTACTTCTCGTGCGGAGTACAGAATCCTGCTTCGTCAGGACAATGCTGATTTTCGTCTCACTCCTCTCTCCCATGCTATTGGTTTAGCTGATGATTTTCGCTATGACTACACTATGCGAAAATATGCTGCGGTGGAGAAGATTGAGAATTTTATGTGTGACTATTCCATTCGTCCGGAGGATATTAATGAGTATCTTGTGTCGAAGTCGACAGTAGAGATACCTTCGCGGCGCAGACTCTCTGATTTAGTATCACGTCCACAGGTGAAAGTGTCTGAAATTGTCAAATATGTTCCACGTGGAACTTTTGAGAAGCTCGGTGTTTCTGCTGATGCCTTTGTTCAGGGTTTTTGCGGGCAGTGTGATTTTGAAGTTATGGGCAAAGTTTCGGCTGCTTTCTCTGTAGGGCTGTCTCCTAATGTTGCGGATGCGGACTCTGTTGTTTGGCTTACCGGCAAGTGTCGCGATATCCTTTTTGATATAGCGGATATCCATATTAAGTATAAAGGGTACATTGAAAGGGAGCGTCAGGTGGCGGATAAGATTAGACGACTGGAAAATCTGATTATTCCGGATGATTTTGATTTCGATAGGGTGGAGTCACTCTCCATCGAGTGTAGGCAAAAATTAAAGCGCTATGCTCCGAGGACCATAGCGCAGGCTTCTCGAATTTCAGGCATTTCCCCAGCGGATATATCTGTTTTGTTGGTGTATTTCGGACGCTGATCTGTGTTGCGGAAAATTCGTCTGTTATGTATGGATTTTATTGCGTCTTTATTGTTCCACGTGGAACATTTTAAAGTTTCTTTAGTGCTGACTTTATTAACTGTTCAAGACTCGCTTCAGGAATCTCTTTTAATACCGCGGTGAGAGCTTTTGTTACGTTCGGCTTTGTGAACCCAAGCATTACGAGGGCTGTGGTGGCTTCTTCGAGATTCGGATTCCCTCCTGCCTGGAATATTGTAGTCTGTTCCGCTCCGGCACCTTTTGTTATCTTGTCTTTCAATTCAAGTATGAGGCGTTGCGCTGATTTTAGTCCGATGCCCTTGATGCTCTTTATTCTGTTGATGTCTTCGGAAAGGATTGAATTGCGCAGTTCATCGGAACTCATTGACGAGAGCATCATCCTTGCCGTTGCTGCTCCCACACCTGATACGCCTATCAGGAGTCGAAACAACTCACGTTCGTCTTTTGTTGCGAATCCGAAGTATTGTTCATCATCCTCGCGTAGGTAGTGATGGATGTAGACCGTCGCCTCGGTACAAGTTTTCAGTACTTCAAATGATTGTAGCGAAATCAGAATCTTGTAGCCGATGCCATGACATTCCAAGGTCATCTCCGTAGGCAGGATTTCCGCGATTGTCCCCTTGATGTAGTCTATCATGATTGTTTGATGTTTTTGCAAAAGTAGGACAATTTTTCTCAAGATAGAATACTATTTTGTAATTTTGCAGACTTGTGTGTCTCAACTGTGAGGACGTCTAAAAATTAGACAATGAAAATAGGTGAAATAAGGAAGATGTTTCCGGCGCTTTCCGAAAAGGTATATGGAAAGCCGCTGGTTTATTTTGACAATGCGGCGACTTCCCAACGTCCGGAATCTGTTCTGCGTATGCAGGACGAATATTCTAGGGTTGCAAATTCCAATATCCATAGGGGAATCCACTATCTTTCGAACTTGGCGACAGAACACTACGAGCAGGCGAGAAATGCGGTTCGTGAGTTTATAAATGCTGAGCATCGCGAGGAAGTCGTCTTCACTTCCGGTACGACGGCATCGGTCAATCTTGTGGCACATTCCTTCGGTGACGCATTCGTCAAAGAGGGAGATAATGTCGTTGTTTCTGCTGTCGAACATCATTCCAATCTCGTTCCATGGCAGCTGCTCTGTCGCAGGAAAGGCGCGCAGTTGAGGGTCATTCCTGTAGCAGATGACGGAACTTTGATGATTGAAAAACTTGATAATCTCATCGATGACAGAACAAGGATTGTTGCCGTTACGCAGGTTTCAAATGTGCTCGGTATTGTTAATCCGGTCAAGGAAATAATAAATATTTGCCACAACCGCAGCGTTCCTGTTCTTGTTGACGGAGCACAGGGTATAGTTCACTGCGGTGTTGACGTACAGGAATTGGACTGTGATTTCTATGTATTTTCCGGGCATAAGATTTATGCCGCCACCGGCACCGGTGTCTTGTTCGGAAAGAAGAAATGGCTTGAGGTTATGCCTCCTTTCATGTCCGGAGGTGAGATGGTGGGCACTGTGACTCTCGAAAACTCCACTTTTGCTCCTTTGCCTATGAAATTTGAGGCAGGTACGCAGAATTTTGTTGGACAGGCTACTTTTAAACCAGCTCTCGAATTTGCTAAAGCATTGAATGATAATGAAATAATTAAATACCACAACGAGGTTTCAGACTTTCTCTTCGATGAATTGACGGCAAATCCGCGGATAAAGCTATACGGCACGGCCAAACCACGGGTTCCCGTGTTCTCGTTCTCCGTTGACGGAGTGCACCACGAGGATTTGGCTCAGATTCTTGATAAGATGGGAATAGCAGTGCGTTCCGGTCAGATGTGTGCCGAGCCTGTGATGACTCGTTTCGGTGTGACAGGGGTTTTGCGCGCATCTCTCGTTCCTTACAACACTCTTGAGGAGGCTGAGTCGTTTATGGACTCTCTTCGCCGCGCTGTGGCAATGCTGTCTTGAGAGAATGGTCTGGTGCATGGATCTAGAAACGCGAAAAAGATGATGCGGGTTATTTTTTAAAAATTTCTTAATATTGAAAATTGTGTTTTGGAATTTTTTTTGCTCCGTGAAAGGGGTGTAATTCGGAAAATTTTATGGCAGAAAAAACTTTGAAAGAAGTGGAATCCGAGGTCATCGATGAGTTCAACATGTTTGATGACTGGCTTGACAAATATGAATACCTAATTGAACTTGGCAAGTCGCTGAAAGGCTATCCCGAAGAAAAGAAAACGGACGACCATCTAATAAAAGGTTGTCAATCAAGGGTTTGGCTTGATTGGCAATATAAAGATGGCCGGTTATGGTTCAATGCGGACAGCGATGCAATTATCACAAAGGGAATAATATCCCTGCTCATCCGCATCTATTCCGGACGCACTCCTCAAGAAATCGCCTTTTCTGATTTTTCCGTCATCGAGAAAATCGGTCTGAAGGAAAATCTTTCTCCGACAAGGGCTAACGGGCTTGCATCGATGATTGAGACGATCAGAAAAGCCGCCGCAGCGCAGTTATGTGTCGATGCGACCATTTTGTCCACGATAGCATAGGCATTGTTGGTTTCCAAAAATTGAGAGAATGATATTATGGCGCTTGAAGGTGATATAATACGTGCGTTGCGACAGGTTTACGATCCTGAAATCCCTGTCAATATTTATGATTTGGGGCTTATCTATGAACTGAAGGTCGATGAGGATCATAATGTCTACATTCAGATGACTCTTACGGCTCCGAACTGTCCTATGGCGGACTATGTCGTTGACGAAGTGCAGAAGTCCGTCGAGGATGTTCCGGGGGTTGTCAGCGTAAAAGTGGATCTTGTCTTTGAGCCGGCTTGGGATAAGAGTAGGATGTCAGAGGAGGCTCTTGTTGAGCTTGGTCTTGATGAATAGCGGGGCGCCTAAAAGGCGGCCTGCTTCGTTGGACTTTGGCAATTCCTTTCTTTCAGCGTTTTTATAATAGGTGTTTTTTTGGGGGGGGGAATTCTTATGGTTAATTCTTTTGTTTCTGTGTATTTCTCTTTGGGCAGCAACTTGGGAGACCGGTGTGGAAATATTCTTGAGGCAGTGCGTCTGATGGGGGAGAGGTTTTCTGAAATGGAAGGGGTTAATTGTAAGCCTGCTGCGATGTCTTCCTTGATTGAAACGGAGCCTTGGGGATTCGAGTCGGATGACAAGTTTCTGAATGCCGCCGTCCGTTTCGATCTGACGTCTTCCCCGCATGACATTCTACGGGCGATAAAATCCATAGAGCGGCAACTTGGACGTGAAACAACGTCTCCTGTCTACGACTCCGAAGGCAATAGGATATACGCTTCCCGCCTCATCGATATAGACATTCTCCTCTACGGTGACGAAAAAATCAGCACCCCTGACCTCATAATCCCGCATCCGCGAATGTATGAACGCGATTTTGTCCTCATCCCCCTTCGCGAAATCGGTGTATTTTAGTTTGCTTATAATGGATATTCTTCATACATTTGACATTACTAAATTTTGGAACTTATGAAACGATTTCTTATTCTGTTCCTAGCGTTTGTCATGGCTGTTCAGGCTCAGGCACGGCGACATCCGAATGTGCCGCAGCAGTATGCTTACGGCAGTTCAATTGACATTCAGGGAGGATTTGTCGGAATGCCTTACTCTATTTCAGGTGATGCCGGCGCGGCTCTCGGGCTTGGTTGCGGAGGGGAATTTCAGATGCGCTACAGCCATTTCTTTCAGAAACATTGGGGATTTTTTGTTTCATTCTCTGCTCTCGGAACCGAAATCAGCGATGTAAACTACTTCGGAACCGTGAACAAGGCTGATGGAGGGCGCTATCGCTACGGAATGCTTACCAACGATATTTATTCTTTCCGCAACGGAATTGACCTTTTCGATTGTGACAACAGTTTCTCAGCGGCTGCATTCCAAATCGGTGCTGCCTATCGCTACGATTTTGGTGGGTGGAGCCTGCGCCCTATGGTCGGAGTCGGAGTTGGCAGTCTCTACGGCAACTCATTCAGTTACAGACGCATCCCTCGTGACGGCAGTGCTCCGACTGGAGTCGCATATCGTGTCACGGAAAGTTATTTAGATTATATGGCAGAACCGGTGTCCGACAACAATAGTGTCACGGCGGTACTTTCGGCATCCCTGCAGTTGACATATACTTTCAACCGTCATTTCTACATTTCCGCGGAGTGCGGTTTCAAATGCTTCCCGAATAGCTTCAACTACGAGAAGGTTACCTATCAGTTCAAGAAGGCCTTTGAACCTAACAATTGGGCTGAATCGGTGGCGTGGTCGGAACTTGAAAACAGATATGTCATTGACATGGATTCTGCGGTCAGCACGGTCGCAAGACTTCCATTCAACTTCTTGAGTGTCAATTTCGGAATAGGCTGGAACATAGGTATGAATCGCTATCAGTCAGGCAAGTACTCAAAGTAAAAAACGAGTTATCATGAAAAAGTCTATTTTTTACGCGCTTCTTTCCGCCCTGTCTCTTATTATGACAGTTTCCTGCCATCGTCAGTCCTTGGATTTAGACAATGTGCCGGAGAATTATTATCTGCTTACGCTTGAGAATCAGAGCAATACGGACATTGTGTGGTTCGTTCCCTATCACAGCGACTCCGCTGGGGCACAGGAAGGGGAACTTCCGGAAAGCCTCTCCGGAACTGACAATTGTCGCTTTTTCACCAAGTCTCACGAGAGAGTAGACCTGAATGTTACCGAGGACAAGGCCGGCCCGTTCGAGTCATACGCCAAGGATGCCCTCGTTCCTTTTTATGTGTTCGACGAGGATGTCTTTGAAAATGAGGACTGGTCTGCTGTCAGGGACGGAAAGAAATGGCTCGCCAAATACACTCTGAGTGCTGAGGATGTGATCAACTGCGGAAAAAAGATTGTCTATACGGGAGAATAGTAAAAAATGATTATTTTTGCAGGATTTATGTTTTAAAATAATCATTTATGACACAAGACGAACTTTTCAAGGCTTTGGTCGCTCACTGCAAGGAGTATGGATTCATATTTCCGTCAAGCGAGATTTATGACGGACTTGCGGCAGTCTATGACTATGGCCAGCTCGGAGTTGAG
>DJSA01000071.1:819-3861 GCA_002438905.1 Bacteroidales bacterium UBA6346 | reverse complement strand
CGCCATATTGTGCGGGGTATTGCGATAAATTTCACGCAATTGGCATCGGAGCGGCTTGTTTTGTCAGTCCCGATGCCTATATAAAATGTAAGATTCTCCCTAAGGTAAACTTCCGGGAACGATTTCTTTAGGAAATGCCTGTTGCCCTTGTCGATTTATTCGTTCTGCAAGTTGTCTCAGTATATGTGCTATGCATCGCAACAACTCCTTTTTTATTTGACATTACGAAATCTACTCTGCAATACTGAAATCCGTTCAAGCAGCCTTTCGAATGGAATTTTTTCTCCATAGACGAAGTGTTCAAGCATTTCGGAATAATCCGCTTTCCAGGCAGATAGGCAACGCTCTGGAGGAGAAAAGTCAATCTTGTCTGGATAGTCCTTGTCATAATCGGCATATCCGACATGATAAAACTTACGGCGATGTTCAACTATCTTGGAATACAGTTCCAAGTCTGAAAGAGCAGTAATTCCAAACTCCGTATCCATCAAATGCTCCAAGTCATATAAATGTCTTGTCATGCGGAGGCTTCTCGGTTCTTCTTTTTGAAATTCCTCATTCAGAAGAAAGGCCTTTTCAAGGAATGTCCTTGATGGCAGCACAACAGGTATTACACTCTCCGTATCTTCGTCCTCATCCGGAAACGATGCGCTTATCAAAGAAGTGATGCTCTTCATTTCGAACGGCTCATCCATTGAAAGGCAGCTCAACTCAACCTTGACTCTAGACGGGACATAGGGCGATGCAAAATCGGAAATCGTCTTGTAATCAACCAGCAAAACCGTCGGATCCGCATCTGTTGAGATTGCCTTGCCGTCTTCATCATTGACAACCGGCGTTATCTTAAACCCAGTAAGACCGAGAGTTTGCATACATACATCAAGTTCTCCCGCCAATTCATCGATTATAAACTTGCGGCTCTTCTTACGAAGGTTCTTTAACTGGGTATTGTTGTCCAACTTTTCCACAAAGAACCTATAATTCAAAGCCATATCGATGTCTTCGGACATTCTCTCGATGAGCCTCCATCCTTTACTGAGACTTGTACCGCCTTTGAATTCCAGATATTTACCGCATCGTGTATTGAAAAGAGCCTTTAGCGTCATCGTCACCCACCAATCCTTTTCTACCGCATACTCCGGCAAGTTTTCTTTTGCAGCCGTTTGTTGGAGCATAAGCTTGCGTTCAAGCAATTTCGCATCAATCCATCTTTTCATTCTCAATCTCCTTCGCTATGTTTGCAATTATTCTTCTTACCCAAACAGGTGCCGTCTTTAAATCTTCTTCAAGGGACTCTATCGGCAAATTATTCTTAAGAAGTCCTTTAATGATAATCCTATGCTCACCTGTTATCCTATCTTGGCCAATCGATCTCAACGCCTGAATCAATATGGCAAGGAATTCATTTTTACAGGCAAAAATCTTCGGGACGCAACGCTTAAACGTAATTGTCTTTGGTCCGATTGTTAATTTTCTGGCGGAGCCGGATGTAAGATAAATATAGTTCATCGGCATCTGGGTGGACAATCCGAGCATATTTTGAGCTGTCTCGCCAGTAGGGAGTATCTGGGCATTATCCCGCCGGGCTATCGCTTTTACAATTTCCGGCACGTCTGGATACAAAACACCAAGTCTGGTCTTTACTGGCTTATAGTAGACCCCTTTGGCCAACCTATATAGAAGTTCTGTATCAACGAATTCAGACAGCACGCGGCTAATGAACACGTCATTGCCGGATGTCGCAAAATCCGAGACAAAGAAAAGACTTCCTGCTTCACTTTGTCGAATCTGTTGCTCTATATTATCTATTATCCTCATTTATTAGGTAGAAAATTTTTGCAAAAATTTCTACCTGCAAATATATACTTTTTTTTATTGAATTGTGATAAATTTCACGCAATTGACATCGGACGGGTTGTGAAGTCCGCCTGACATCTGTATAATAATGTCGGATTCTCCCGAAAGTAAACTCCCGGAAACAGAAAAAATCTTTGCTAATCGGTCGCTGATAAGAAATCCGGGCTGAATTTCACAACAATATTTATGCGACATCGCGTGTTTACCTTTCGAATATTCGTGCAATGCCCCGGCGGTGCTGAAAACCTCGGATGAGGTCGCGGCAATCCTGCGGAAGGATGAACTCTATTTTCGGGCGACAGGGGGAGGTCGGAGTGGCCTTCGGAGGAGGGATGCATTGTCAATCATCGTCAGACAAATAAAGCCGTGCGGTGCTATATGAAAAAACTTTGCTAACTTTGTGGCGGATAAACTATTTGATATGACAGAGATAAGATGGGTTCAGAGATTCAGCAACTACCGGAAGGCATTGGCGCGGCTTTCTCAGGCGGTCAACATTGTTGCAGGCCATTTGGCAGGTGAGTCGGCATTGGATGAACTGCTGAAAGAGGGGCTGATTCATCGGTTTGAATATACGCACGAACTGGCTTGGAAAGTAATGAAAGACTATGCCGAGTATCAGGGTTATACGGAGATTAGAGGCAGCCGTGACGCTTTGCGCAAGGCCTTTGAGATGGGTCTGATAGAAGATTCTGAATGGATGGATACAATCAGCGACAGGAATCGCACTTCTCACCAGTATGATGACGAGGCCGCAGACGAAATATATAAGGTCATCGTCTCTGAGTATTACCCTCTTTTTGTGAAATTCGAGGCCAAAATGCTGCCCTTAGGCAATGAACCACAACTGTTTTGACTATGCCATACGGACTTACAGACATAGAGTTACAGAAACTGACGACAGCGTTGTCTTCGGCTGAAGGCGTTAAAAAGGCAATCCTGTATGGCTCAAGGGCGAAAGGAAACTACAAGCCTTTTTCAGACATCGACATCACATTGGTTGGGGATAGCCTGTCGCGGCATGACCTAAATGCCATATCCCGTGCTCTTGATGACTTGCTGCTGCCATACCAGATTGATTTGTCGCTTTATGACACTCTGAAAAACGAGGATTTGATTGAGCATATCAATCATTATGGTGTAGAAATATTTGTCAGAAAATAAAGACCCCAACAGGGGCACCGG
>DJSA01000071.1:0-698 GCA_002438905.1 Bacteroidales bacterium UBA6346 | reverse complement strand
AGTGGCGTATGAAATACGAACATATAAAAATAAATGTGAGAAAAATTAAAACAACTTCTAATATACTTGGTAGATTCCAGCATTTTTGAAACAATGGAAATAATACAATTTGAGGATTGGGAAAGAAAGGAAATTTTTCGGTTGTTTGAAGGTTCAAGGCTGCCGTTCTATTTCGTGGCGTTCGATGTCGATGTGACTGACGTGTACCAGTATGCGCACTCCGGCCACAAATCATTCTACCATACGATGATATGGCTCGTGACTAAAGCCGCGTGCAGCGTGCGCAACTTCCGCTACCGGGTTAAGGGAGACAAGATTGTGTTGCTCGACGGGCTCGTTCCCAGCTTTACTGTCATGTTACCGGGAGAGGAGTTGTTCCGGATTGTAAATTGTCCGATGGAGGATGAACTTGATGCTTTCCTTGAGAAGGCGGGGCAGAAATGTCGGGAGCAGAGAAGTTTTTTGTCAGAAGAGGATTCTGAAGATCTCATCTTTCTCAGTTGCGTTCCCTGGTTTGCGACAACGGCAATCAGCAATGAACACGACACCAATCCGGAAGACTATTTTACCAGAATATCGTGGGGGATGTTTGTTGAAAGGGAGGGACGTAAGGTTCTCAACGTCACGGTGGATGTGAACCATAGGGTTATTGACGGAATCCATATTGCCCGTTTCCGCGACGAGCTGGTCAGGCTAAT
>DJSA01000100.1 GCA_002438905.1 Bacteroidales bacterium UBA6346 | reverse complement strand
GAGAAAGGCACCGGAACGGACAACGGCTACGGCACTACGGCAATGACCGCCGCGAGTCGAATTCCGGTTCTCGACCTCATCTGCGGCAAGCAGGGCACTACGCCACGAGGGACAGGGAAATTTGAGCCTGTGTTCGAGGTGTTTCCGGAAGGCTTGCAGAATCGGTTGCGGGAGTTCACTGAAGGAGGCGGCTGCGTGATTGTCTCCGGAGCGAACATCGGCACCGACCTCGGAGAGGGCATCTATCCGGACTGCTTCGGCACGGGAGCGGAATTTGCGGCACAGGTTCTCGGATTCAGGCCGATGAACGGTCACGGGAGCCGCTGCGGAGAATACAGATGGGTCGGAGAAGGACGGAGGGAAGCATCTGGGAAGTTCACGAACACGCCGAATGCAAAATGCTACTGCGTAGAGGCGCCGGACGGGATTGTCCCAGTCAACGAGGCTGGAAGTACATTTTTGCGCTACAAGGACAGCGGAATTTCCGCAGGGGTGGTCTTTGACGGAGGAAACTACAAGGCTGTCTGCATAGGGTTTCCCATTGAGACTGTGACAGACGTGAAAGAGATGAGACATATCCTTGAATATTGTCTTGATTTCTTCAACAAATAAGCTTTAGACTGACTATGACCGTAAGAGAACAGGAGATTATCGAACTGATTCACAAGGAGGTGAAGCCGGCGCTCGGATGTACGGAGCCGATTGCGGTGGCTCTCGCAGCTGCAAAGGCGACTGAGATTCTCGTCTCTCGTTTTGGGCTTCAAGAACGTCCTGTCAATGAAATGGAAATCGCGGTTGAGGTCAGCGGAAACATTCTGAAGAACGGAATGGGAGTCGGTATCCCCGGAACTGGTATGGTCGGGCTGCACATCGCGGCCGCCCTCGGAGCCGTCTGCGGCAAGTCGGAATATGGCCTTGAAGTGCTGAACGAACTGTGCCCTACGGCCGTCGGGAAGTCGAAGAAGATGGTCTCGGAAGGACGTGTCTCCATCAAGATGGCCCCAGAGAACGGACACAAGCTCTATGTGAAGGCTGTTGTAAGCACCGAAGTCTGTGGAGAACGGCATTGCGGAACGACGGTCATCGCAGACTCGCACGACAGGATTGTTGAAACCGGATATGACACGCAGGTCCTCGACGGAGCACCCAGTTCATCGGAATCTGCGGAGACAAAAGAAAAGACGACGCTGGACTATCATCTTTCCACCGCGGAAATATATGATTTCGCGAAAAACGTTGCGTTCGACGACATAAGCTTCATTCTCGAATCGAGGGATATGAACCTGCGTCTCGCGGAAGAGGGGCTCAACGGGAACTACGGACTACGGGTCGGGAAGACCATCGCGGACGCACGCTTCACCCCTGTCTTCGGCAAGGATTTTCTGAGTTACGCCATGTCTCTCACCGCGGCCGCCTCAGACGCCAGGATGGCGGGCTGCACGCTCCCTGCGATGAGCAACTCGGGCAGCGGCAACCAGGGAATCACGGTCACTATGCCGGTCATCGCCTTCGCCCTCCACTATGGTGTATCCGATGAGCAGCTCGCCCGAGCCCTCGTCCTGAGCCACCTCATTGCCATCCACATCAAGGGATATCTCGGAAAACTCTCCGCCCTCTGTGGTTGCGTAATTGCCTCCACGGGATCTTCCTGCGGCCTTGTCTACCTTCATGGTGGCAGTTGCGCCCACATCTGCAACGCCATCAAGAACATGATCGGCAACATCACCGGTATGGTCTGCGACGGAGCAAAAGTAGGCTGCGCGATGAAGGTCGCCTCCGGCGTGTCAAGTGCCATCCAATCCGCTGTCCTCGCCCTCGATGACATCTGCATTTCCTCAAATGATGGCATCATCGAGGACGACATCGAAAAGACCATCCGTAACCTCGGCCGCATCGGCTCCATCGGCATGCAGAGCACCGACACCATGATTCTCGACATCATGTCCTGCAAGTGATTGGATAAGAGACCTATACTCGAAATCCGGAAAAAGTAAAAACAACTTCTAAATGAAGAGGTATATGTGGCTCATATTTGCGATACTTTCAGCGGTGTTCGCCGCTGCCACTTCCATATTTGCGAAAATAGGCATTGACGAAGTGGATTCAAACCTCGCCACGGCAATCCGCACAATGGTGGTCGTCGTCATGGCATGGATCGTGGTCTTTGCCACACACAAGATTGGGCATCCATCAGAGAGCCTTTTCGCCATGATCAGCAGCATATCACCACGAAGCTGGCTGTTCCTCATACTCTCCGGCATCGCCACGGGGGCGTCCTGGCTCTGCTACTTCTACGCCATCAAGACAGGCGATGTCAGCAAGGTTGCGCCCATCGACAAGTGCAGTCTGGTGCTTACGATTATCTTCGCGGTCATCTTCCTCGGAGAGTCGCTTACATGGAAAACCGTGGTCGGGTGCATCCTGCTGCTGGCAGGAAGCCTTGTAATGATTCTTTAGAAAAAATTTTTATAGATGAAGTATTTTGCAAATTACGAAGCGGACGCGGTTGTCCGTGAAGATGATGTATCATGAAAATGAAACAAATTGTCAAATTGCAGTGCTATAATTCTCCCTGTGGCGAGATTATTCTCGGGTCGATCGGGAACGAACTATGCCTGTGCGATTGGAATGAGAAACCATGTGCAGAAAAGAACAAGCGGAGAATCGTGCGGATACTGAACGCGGAGTTCTGGGAAGAGAGTTCAGATGTCATAAAGCTGACCATCAAAGAGTTGAACGAGTATTTAGCCGGTGAGCGCAAGGCATTTGACATCCCGCTGCGCCTTGTCGGTTCGGAGTTCCAACAGAGCGTCTGGAAGGCATTGCTCAACATCCCCTACGGAGAAACCAGAACATATATGCAGATAGCGTCTATGGTGAATAACTGCGAAGGCGTAAGAGCCGCAGCCCAAGCGATAGGGGCTAACCCGATAAGCATAATCGTTCCCTGCCATCGTGTGATTGGCTCAGACGGCACTCTGACAGGCTTTGCCGGAGGGCTGGACGCGAAACAGTATCTTCTTGCATTGGAGAAAAATCCAAATAGTTTCTAAATATATTCGCATAGTTCCTCCCTAATAAGATACTACTCGACGAACCCGAAGGCGGAGGAGGCGTTCCACCCGGGACGGGGCGTGTACCGGAGCAGCTACAAGAACGCCCGGAGGCTGGCCGCGACCGAATGCAACATTGCTTACAGAACCGCAGACTACGAGAGGTGGCAGGAGCTTGACTTCGTCGTGGGCATAAGGGTCGTGTTGAGCAACAACCACACGCTCAACGGCGTTCCGTTCGAGGACATCTGCGACCAGTTGAGCGCTCCTCTCGGGAGCAAGGCTACGAGCGGCCGCGGTTGTTACCCAAAGGACTTCAAGTTCACGGGGTGGCATCCTCACTGCCGCTGCCACGCTGAAACAATTTTGAAGACAGAGGAGGAAATGGCGGAGGACAACGACAGAATCCTCGCCGGGAAACCCGTCAGTGACGGCAGCGAGAACGCGGTGACGGACGTTCCGCCTATGCTTCAGAGAATGAGATGTTGATACAAAGAAATACCCGATTCCGCATCACAAAGGTTGAAAAAACGGACTGGAGATACTTCATAGACGTTGAAGTGGTAGGTCAGATATGAGCGCAATACTGTTCCTTGTAGAATTTCTTGAATTCGTCAGGAGACCCCTCCAACCAATAAAGGAAACGGTTATAAAGCATGGCTTTGAGAGTTGTAGGTACATCATCCTTGCTCTCAAAATCCAACAAACCGTCTTTCACATACTCGTCC
Organism: Bacteroidales bacterium UBA6346; assembly: GCA_002438905.1. Lineage (GTDB taxonomy): Bacteria > Bacteroidota > Bacteroidia > Bacteroidales > UBA932 > Cryptobacteroides. The sequence continues at coordinate 422 of DJSA01000100.1, read as the reverse complement.
CTGTATGCTATGAGGGTTTGGCTCTCACCAAGGAACATATCAAGCCATTTCTTTTCATATTCCCAAAACAGGGCTTTGTTGCCATCCTTATAAGGATTTTCCTTTTCGCCCTTGTAATATCTGCATGAAGTCAATATTTCATCTCTCTTGCTCATAGCTTGCTGTAGAATTGGTTTATAACACATTTCATCTCGCCGGGGAGATACGACATCGCCGCGTCCTTAAGGCCTACGGGGATGCCATAAGCCGCCTCCGCGATACTCCCAGTGATTGCCCCTATCGTGTCGCTGTCGCCGCCGATGACTATCGCCCTGCGCACGGCATCCTCGAACGAAGAACTCGCAAGGAAGCAGGACAGGGACACCGGAACGGCCGTCATGCAGGATTCGTCAAACCCGTTCTCACCGGGGCGGAACTCCAGC
>DJSA01000068.1 GCA_002438905.1 Bacteroidales bacterium UBA6346 | reverse complement strand
TGGTCATTTACGGCGGGGCGCAGAAAAATGTAGGAACGGCTGGCGTGGCTTTCGCCATTGTTCGGAAAGACGCGCTCGGGAAGGTATCTCACTATATTCCGACAATTCTGAACTACCAGACGCATATCGACGGAAAGTCGATGTTCAACACACCACCGGTGTTTCCGATTTTCGTCATGCGGGAAACCCTCAAATGGATCAAGTCACAGGGGGGCGTTGAGGAAATCCAGAAGATCAATAAATGGAAGGCTGCACTGCTGTATGACGAGATTGACCGCAACTCCCTCTTTGTCGGCACGGCTGCGACTGAGGATAGGTCAAACATGAACGTATGTTTCGTCATGGCTCCGGGGTACGAGCACCTTCAGAATGACTTTCTCGATTTCGCAACGGAACGCGGTATGGTCGGCATAAAGGGACATCGCTCTGTGGGCGGTTTCCGTGCTTCGATTTACAACGCATGCCCGGTTGAGTCGGTGCAGGCGCTGGTTGACGCGATGAGGGAATTTGAGGACTTTGTGTTCGAGGAGAATGAATAGCTGCCATCAGGGGTGATGGCATCATACGAGTTTCGTTTCATAATAGGGAATTGCCATGAATATTTTAGTCGCCACTCAGAAACCATTCGCGAAGGCAGCGGTGGATGGAATGAGGGAAATTGTTGAGGCACAGGGACATCAGTTGTTCTTGTTTGAAAAATACGATGGGCAGGATGCCCTTTTGACTGCGGTCGCTGACGCCGATGCGCTGATTGTACGCTCGGATAAGGTGACGAATGAAGTAATAGAGGCTGCTCCGAAGTTGAAGATAGTGGTAAGAGCCGGAGCCGGATATGACAACATTGACCTCGCGGCCTGCACGGCTCATGGAGTCGTCGCCATGAACACTCCGGGGCAGAATGCCAATGCCGTGGCGGAACTCGTGATTGCACTCATGATATATATGTCGCGTAACCAATTCACTCCCGGCACTGGCTCCGAGATTTTTGGAAAGAGACTCGGACTTCAGGCCTACGGCAATGTGGGACGTTTGGTTGCTGCAAAGGCAAAGGCGCTCGGAATGTTCGTGACGGCTTTCGATCCCTTTGTTCCCGCGGAAAAGATGATTGCCGATGGTGTTGAGGCTGCGGACTCGCTGGAGCAGATGTATTCTTCCTGCGACTTCGTCTCTCTGCATATTCCTGCAACTCCACAGACAGCCGGCTCGATTGATGCCGCTCTTGTCGGAAGGATGCCGAAGGGTGGATGCCTTGTGAATACTGCCCGCAAGGAGGTGGTTGACGAGGCATCGCTTCTGGAAATTCTCAAGTTGCGCGGGGACTTGAAATATGTCACGGATGTTGCTCCCGATGCTGCGGAAGCCTTTGCCGAGTCGCTTGGAAATCACTATTTCGCGACTCCGAAGAAGATGGGGGCAGAGACTGCGGAGGCGAACGTCAATGCGGGTCTTGCCGCTGCACGACAGATTGTCGCATATTTTGCAACAGGGTGCGAGAAGTATAGGCTGAATAAGTAATGGCAAGGTCTTTCGTTTTTTCTGGAAGATGCAATTTGGACAGTACATGGTAAGAGTGAAACCTTTTGCGGCGGTGCGTCCGCCGCGCGAGATTATCGAGGAAGTGGCTGCAAGGCCGTATGACGTGCTTGACTCTGAAGAGGCTCAGGCCGAAGCCGGTGAAAAATCGCTTCTTCATATCACAAAGCCGGAGATTGACTTCTCTCCGATAATTGACGGCCACTCCGATGCTGCCTACAGCAAAGCCGTGGAGAACTTTGCGCTTTGGCAGAAGAACGGCTGGCTCAGGCAGGACGACAAGGAGTGCTACTATGTCTATGCCCAGACAATGGACGGGCGCACCCAGTATGGGCTTGTGCTCTGTGCGCACACGGACGATTACGCATCAGGCGCAATAAAAAAGCATGAGTTGACACGTAAGGACAAGGAGGATGACCGCATGGTTCACGTGCGTATCCAGAACGCCAACATCGAGCCGGTGTTCTTTTCCTACCCGGACGACGAACTGATAGACTCGATTGTCAGGAAATACACTTCCCGCACTCCGGAATATGACTTCGTTGCGGACGATGGGTTCGGGCATCGTTTCTGGGTGATTGATAACGATGCTGACATTGCCGCCATAACTGCGGAATTTGCAGGAATCCAGGCGTTTTATGTTGCTGACGGGCATCATCGTACAGCAGCGGCCGCGCGGGTGGGTGCGGAGAAGCGCGGAAACAACCCGAGCCATACCGGTGACGAGGAATACAACTGGTTCATGGCTGTGGCGTTTCCTGAAAGCGACTTGAAGATAATGGAATACAACCGGGTGGTCAGGGATTTGAATGGCCTTGATCCGGAGTCGTTCAGGAATGAACTTCTCAAGGACTTCTCGCTTGAGGGGCTTGGCACGGAGGCGGAACGTCGTCGGGCCGCAGCGGAGGGATTCTGCGACTATGCTCCGCGGCACCGCCATGAGTTCTTGATGTACCTCGATGGGTATTGGTGGAGGCTGAACTATCGGAAGAGTGTTGATGAAAGTGATCCTACAGGATGCCTTGATGTGACGATATTGTCAGAGGTGGTTCTTGACAAGATGCTGGGAATTAAGGATCTCCGAAGGGATAAAAGAATAGATTTTGTCGGAGGCATACGCGGATTGGGAGAGCTTGCGCGCAGGGTTGACAGCGGTGAGATGGCGGTTGCTTTCGCTCTTTATCCCGTGTCAATGAAGGAGTTGGTGAACATTGCAGACAGCGGCAGTATAATGCCTCCGAAGACTACCTGGTTTGAGCCTAAACTCAGATCTGGGCTAGCGATACATAAATTGGACTGATTTGGAAAATTTAAGAAACATAGAAAACGCATTAGAAAGGACGACTGACACGAAGGCTCTCATAATCGGTGTAGGGGCCATGAAGAGGACGCCGGAAATGTTCTTGCAGTTGTTTCCGGGAAAGAAGGCGGTGGTTGTCGCTGACATGAACACCTGGGACATTGCCGCAGCGGAGGTTGACGGATATATGAGACAGGCCGGGATTCCGATGTCGGAGCCTTTTATATTCCGTGATAGGAACATTTTCGCGGAATGGTCTTTCGTTGAGGAACTTGAGGCTTTTCTGGGGAAGACTGACGCCATCCCTGTCGCTGTTGGTGCCGGAGTTGTGAATGACCTTACTAAACTTGCCTCAGAGCATCTGGGCAGAAGGTATATGATTGTGGCGACAACTGTGTCAATGGACGGATTTTCCGCTTATGGCGCATCGATAATCAAAGACGGTTTCAAACGGACGTTCGACTGTCGGGCGGCGTTCGGAATAATTGTAGATCCGGCGGTGGCTGCAAAGGCTCCGAAATACCTTGCGGTTTCAGGCTATGCCGACCTTCTTGCAAAGATTCCTGCCGGCGCTGACTGGATTGTTGCCGATGCGATGGGTTGCGAGAGTATTGACAATTTCTCCTACAACCTTGTGCATGGCGGGCTGCGGGAGTCGCTTGCCCATCCCGAGGCCGTCTATAATGGTGAGGTCTTTGCGGTAGAGAGGCTTGCTGAAAGCCTGATACTCAGCGGGTTTGCTATGCAGGCCTACCATAGTAGCCGTCCTTCGTCAGGGACAGAGCATCTTTTCGGACATTATTGGGAGATGACCGATCTCCGCTATAGCGGTGCGGAGACCGTCCCCGGATTCGAGAGCGGCAAGTCGTTCCTTACTGCCGGCCGCCCCGTGCCTCACGGCTTTGAGGTTGGCATCGGCTCGTTGGTCTCGGCAGCCTGCTATGAATTTCTCCTCAACCGCGACCTTTCTGCGACGGATGTGGATGCCTGCGTTTCCGCATGGCCCTCTTGGGCGGAGATGGAAAAGGAAATACGACGCGTCTTTACAGACATCCCCGCTGATCAGACCGAGGCCGCTGTACGTGAGAGCCGAGCTAAATATCCCGATGGGGGACAACTCCGCAGCCAGCTTGCTGGTGTACGATACAATTGGGCGGGTCTGAAGAAACGTCTGGAATCCGAACTGATGACCATGAGTGAACTTCGCAGTCTTCTCAAGGCAGCCCATGCCCCCTATGAACCGGAGATGATAGCAGTCTCGCACGCTGCTCTCCGCACGGCCTTCCGGCACATTCCCTATATGCGTGACCGCATCACCGCTATTGACCTTACCCAGCGTCTCGGACTTCTTCCGGAACTTGACGACTTTCTTTTCGGTCGGGGAGGCTACTGGCAGATACGGGATTAAGAAAAAGCGGATTGCTGCGTTGCTCGTCTTGCCAAAATCCTCACAACCATGAGGTTGCTGCGGTATTTGGCTTCGCTGAGCGCCTTGCACTCCATCTTTTTTTAAATCCCTAATCACGCAGATAAAAAAAAAGAAGCGCGGCTGAAAAAGAAATTCAGCCGCGCTTCTTAATTGTTTGTTGTCAGAGGAATTGAATAAAAAGTGGAGTGCAATCCTCTTCCATTCAGTCTGTTCCGTTAGAATGGGAGGTCGTCCTCGCTCTCTGCCGCGTCAAAATCCGTCGGCTTTGCCGCCGGCGCGGCAGGCTGCTGCGGAGCGCCTGCGCCGGTTGGTGTCGCGTAGCCCGGAGCTCCATAAGCCGGAGCTTGCGTCTGCGGCTGCGCCCCTCCCGCGTGCTCAATGCGCCATGCGCGGATGTCGGAGTACCAGCGGCCGTTGTATTCGCGGCTTGAGAGGTTGAAGGAAACTTTAACAGACTCGCCGGCCTGGAATTTCTCTAGTTCCTTCACCTTGTCCTCGCCCCAGACATTCATGCAGACTTGGGTAGGATAGTTACCTTCCTGATACTCAATCACAAACTCCTGTTTTGACCACGGACCTCTTGCGGAAGTGCCGTTCTGGACGGGAAGCTTTGTGATTATTTTTCCTTCAAGTTCGAGTGCCATTGGCTATTTCTCCTCTTTTTCTTCTTTTGGCTGGTACTTGCCTACCTTCTGAACCTCTACGTCGAAGATAAGCACAGAGTTAGGCTCGATGCCGCGGTTACCCCTCTCGCCATATGCGAGGTCGGACGGAATGAAGAAAGTTGCCTTTCCGCCTTCACCGAGAAGTCCGAGACCCTCAGTCCAGCCCTTGATCACGCGGTTCGCAACGAACTGGGTAGGCTCTTCCTTGCCCATGTTTCCGTCAAATTCCTTCCCGTCAATTGTCTTTCCGCTGTAGAATACCCAAACCGTGTCGTTAGGCTGCACCTTGTACTCCGCGCCTTCCTCGATGATTGTGTACTGGAGACCGGAAGCTGTGGTGTCCACGCCGTTCTTGAGGTTCTCGGAGAGGAATTTCTCTCCCTTTGCCTTGTTGACAGCGGCCGTGTACTCGCTTTTCTTTGAAAGGTAGCCGTTGATGATACGTCCCATGTCCTCAGGGTTGATTTTGAACTGCTTGCCGAATTCCGGATCATAGTAGTTGCCCTCGGCCTTGAGAAAATCGCTCATTCCCTTCTTGAGTTCCGACATGTTGATTTCAGAGAGGTTGTCGCAGATTCCATTGCCCTTGAGGAACGAACCGAAGTTCACGCCGATGAGGTAGCTTACGGAATCGGCCTCCGCCTTGGACGGGAGTTCCACGTCAACCTTGACGTCGCTGTTTGACTTGCAGGAGAGTGCAAGTGCGGCCACGACGGCAGCCGCAAAAATTCTTGATGCTTTCATAATACGTATTAATTTTTATGTGTTTATATCCTTGTGCTCACGGACCCGAGAAGACCCAAGCCGACCGCAAAGGTACTCAAACTTTCTCAAGTAAAGTATAATAAATCCGCATTTTATTTTGCCGAACACGAAAATATGCCTACCTTTAAACATAATTCGCTCAACGAATATGGTAAATAAAGAGAAACTGTTCGAGAAACTCAGAATTTTCTTCGGTTACACATCATTCAAGCCGGGTCAGGAGGAGATAATTCGTCACCTCATTGCGGGAAATGACGCATTTGTCCTGATGCCTACAGGCGGGGGCAAGAGCCTTTGCTATCAACTTCCGGCACTGCTGATGGATGGTACGGCTATAGTCATTTCACCTCTTATAGCGTTGATGAAGAACCAGGTGGACGTCATACGCGGGTTCGTCTCCGGTAATGAGGGAGTGGCGCATTTTCTGAACTCATCGCTCGGAAAGGCGCAGATTGCCGAGGTCCGCGCGGATTTGCTGTCCGGCGTGACAAAACTTCTATATGTCGCCCCTGAGTCTCTGACGAAACCGGAGAATATTGCTCTTCTGAAGGAGATAAAAATATCTTTCTACGCTGTTGACGAGGCACATTGCATCTCGGAATGGGGACACGATTTCCGTCCTGAATATCGCCGCATACGCGCCATTGTCAATGAAATCGGCCGTGCCCCGATAATCGCGCTCACCGCAACCGCAACACCGAAGGTGCAGAGCGACATACTTCGCAATCTCGGGATTCAGGACGCGAAGGTCTTCAAGTCTTCGTTCAATCGCCCGAACCTCTACTACGAAATCAGGGATAAGCAGGACCCCAAGCGGGATATAATAAAGTTTATAAGGCAGAACCTGGGAAAGTCTGGGATAATCTATTGTCTCAGCCGCAAGAAGGTCGAGGAAATGGCAGAACTCTTGAATGTCAACGGAATAAAGGCTCGTCCCTACCATGCCGGACTTGATGCGAAGACTCGCGCCGAGAATCAGGATGCCTTCCTTATGGAGGATGTGAATGTCATTGTGGCCACGATAGCGTTCGGCATGGGAATCGACAAGCCTGACGTGCGTTTCGTGATTCATTACGACATCCCCAAGAGTCTTGAGGGCTATTATCAGGAGACTGGGCGTGCCGGCCGTGACGGGAAGGAGGGACAGTGCATCGCCTTCTATAGTTATAAGGACATACAGAAACTCGAAAAGTTCATGCAGGGCAAGCCTATTGCCGAGCAGGAGATAGGAAGGCAACTGCTGATGGAGACTGTGGCTTATGCTGAGTCGAACTGCTGCCGCAGGAAACTATTGCTCAATTACTTCGGTGAGGACTATCCTTTTGACAACTGCGGGGCATGCGACAACTGCCTGCATCCAAAGAGAAGGTTCGAGGGGTCGGAGCAGATGTGCATGGTGATTGACCTGGTGTCCGCCCTTCCGGAGCGTTTCAAGATTGAACATATTGCAAATATATTGGCTGGAGTGACTAATTCGCTTATAAAGTCATATAGGCATGACGAACTGGAGGCTTTCGGCTCCGGACGCGATCACAGCTTCCGCTTCTGGTGCGCGGTCATACATCAGGGCATTGTCCTGCACCTGCTCGAAAAGGACATAGAGGCCTACGGACTTGTCTCCGTGACGGAAGCGGGCCGGAAATATGCAGAAAACCCGACTCCGCTGATGCTCACCGAAGATCGCGAGTTCGCTGAGGGCGAGGACGATGACGATGAGGTCGTGTCTTCTGCTGCCCGTGCCGGAGGCGGCGGCGACGAGGCGCTTCTCTCGATGCTTAAGGACCTGCGCAAGGACTTGAGCCGGCGCCTAAAACTTCAGCCGTGGGTCATTTTCAGCGATGCGGCGCTTGAGGATATGTCCATTATGTATCCGATTACCTTTGACGAACTCCAGCGCTGCCAGGGAGTTGGAGAGGGCAAGGCAAGGAAATATGGACGGGAGTTTGTCGAGTTGATTTCCAAGTATGTGGAAGAGAATGAGGTGGAGCGGCCTTATGATCTGTCTGTGATGAAGACCGTGCGTCATAATTCCGACAACCGCATCTCGATAATCCAGAACATTGATCGTCGTATGGCATTGGAGGACATAGCTTCCGCGCTCGACATCGAATTTGACGAACTTCTGACAGAAATAGAGTCCATTGTCCAGTCAGGGTTCAAACTGAACCTCAATTACTACATTGCGCAGAATATCGATGATTATGTGGTGGACGAGATTTATGGATATTTCCGGGACGAGGCGGAGTCTGATTCTGTGGATGACGCTGTCGCGGCACTGGGCTCGGACTATGAAGAGTACGAGATACGCCTTGTGAGATTGAAATTCCTCTGTGAGGTCGCGAACTGAGATGGTTTATTTTTTTTGAAGGTTTCTAAAATATAAAGACATGATAACATTTGGCTACAAGACTCCGTGGAGCGGTATCATCCGCTCCGTGGCATCATTGGGACTCGGGATCCTCGCTGTTGCCTATCCGGGCAACGTCATACCCCTTCTGGTGCAGATTTTTGCGGCAGTGCTGTTCGTTTACGGCTGCGGAATGATGATTTACGCATTCACACATAGGCAGGACAGGTCCTTCTCGCTCTGGCTCTCGAACTCGATAATCGAGATTGTCGTGGCTGTGCTCGTGTTCATTTTCGCTGGGTTTATAGCGAATATTGCCGTGAAGCTGATCGGGCTGCTTCTCCTGCTCTCCGGCATTTATCAGGTTATTGCGCTCATCAGTGCCGAGAGAGCTTCCCGTTTTGGATTCTGGTTCTTCATACTGCCTGTGGTTGAGGCGATTGGTGGCGGTATGCTGATGTTTGCATCGCAACTTTTTACAAGTGGTGTCGGAATCATTGTCGGCGTGGCCCTCATTGTTTCCGGATTGTCAGAACTGCTCTCATCTGCCAAGGTCTATCGCATACAGAAGAAGTTGGCTGAAACCTCGAAGACCGAGGAAGAGCAGGAGGCCACGATTGTGACGGTGGATGATACGAAAGTTGGAAAGTAGCGTTTAGGGTAGGAGGAGGCAGCGGAACATGATTCCTCGCGATACGGTGGATAGGGTCCTGGATGCGGCCCAGATTGTGGATGTGATCGGCGAGTTCGTCGATCTGAAGCGTCGTGGTGCCAACTGGATAGCCTGCTGCCCGTTCCACAACGAGAAGACTCCGTCGTTTTCGGTGTCCCCGTCAAAGGGAATCTACAAGTGCTTCGGCTGCGGAAAGGCTGGGTCTGCGGTGGACTTCATTATGGAGCACGAGAGCATGACCTTCCCAGAGGCCATCCGCTACCTTGCTCAGAAATATCACATCGAGGTCGTGGAAAAGGAGGAGACGGCAGAGGATCTTGCACGCAAGCAGCATAAGGACAGTCTCTACATCGTCTCGAAATTTGCATCCGAGTTTTTCCAGAAGTCTCTGCATACTCCTATGGGACAGGCGATTGCCTATCAGTATTTTCACGGGAAACGCAAGCTTGACGACGCGACGATTGAAAAATACGGTCTCGGTTGGGCTCCGCAGTCGCGTGACGAACTGAGCCGTGCCGCTAGGGATGCCGGCTATAAGGAGGAATATCTTGTCGAGACGGGGCTGAGCATACGACGCGACGACGGTTCTTTGGTGGACAGGTTCTACGACAGGGTGATGTTCCCGATACATTCCGTCACGGGGCAGGTCATCGCCTTCGGAGGACGTACGCTCAAGACGGACAAGAGCGTCGCGAAGTATGTCAATTCGCCGGAGACGGAAATATATGTCAAGAACAAGTCCCTCTATGGGATTTATTTCGCGAAGAACGAGATTTCGCGCTTGGGTAAATGTATCCTTGTCGAAGGCTATCTTGATGTATTGTCAATGCACCAACTTGGGATATTGAATGTCGTTGCGTCAAGTGGGACGTCTCTGACAACCGGACAGGTTGAACTGATTAAGCGGTTTGCTGACGATGTTACCATAATTTATGACGGAGACAGCGCTGGAATCCATGCCGCATTGCGTGGAATAGGGTTGGTGCTAAAAGGTGACTTGAATGTCCGCGTTGTACTTTTGCCTGATGGTGAGGACCCGGATTCATTTGCATGTTCGCATACGAAAGCGGAGGTTGAGGCTTATATAAACGCTAATGAGCGTGATTTTATCGGGTTTATGACCCAGATGTTGCTTGATAATGTCGGAAATGACCCTCTCAAAAAAGCGGCACTCGTAAATGATGTGGCCGATACAATTTCATTAATTCCGGATCAGATAACGCGTGCCGCATATATTCAGTTCTGTTCATCAACATTCGGTATGGATGAACAATTTCTGTATGATAGGGTTAAGGCGACGCGGGCAGATATGCTGATTTCTGAAAAAAGACAGCAGGAACGTGCTTCTTCACATGATGAGGGACAGGAGAGTGGAGAAATTACTATGACTGCTGCATCTTCTGTTCCAGAAGAGCAAAATGTCATAAAGTACCGCGAAGAGGAGCCGTCCACAGCATCCGGCGAGCGTGAGATTCTCAGTTTTCTTTTGGAATATGGTGATAATGAACTGAAGTTCGACCGGGATTCGCCGTTCTGGACGGAGGAGACGCCGACAGTCGCGGACTTTATACTCAACACTCTGGACGACAATGGGATGGTGTTTCATAACTCGATGTATGCCAATGTGTTGAGCCAGTATACGAAATTCTACGACGAGGGACTCCAGCAGAGCCGGATTCTCGCACGGCTGCGTGACAGCGCGGAACCTGAGATCAGCGCTGTGACCCGTGACCTTCTTGTGGACAAGTATAATCTGACGGTGAAGAACTTCGAGAACTCGCTGACCTCGGCGGAGACGGTGTTGGTGACATATGTCCCGAAGTCGCTGATAAAGCTTCAGCTGCTCAATGTGGAGCTGGATCTCAAGTCGCTCCAGAAAGAACTGATGTCGACGCAGGATGCTGGAAGAATGGAGGAACTGATGCGGAAGATAACGGAACTCAACAGGATGAAGTCTTCGCTTGCATCGGAGTTTCGGAAATAGGCAGGGATATTTTATTGATATATGACTCAAGTTTCGCAAGTGCGAAACACCGCTTTTGAGCCCTTGTGGCGAAGGTAAGTCCCCTCCCCGAGGGAGTGGGATTTAGGGGAGGGGTAACGTGGACAGAAAAAAGTGCGTGGGACTTGAGAGTTTGATAAATGAGATAAGTTTAATATTTGCAATAAGTTAGAATACTTGCGGAATTTGAGTACATAATAACATATATTGTATCATCAGATATGAGAAATGTTTTTGAAAACAAGAAAATATAGAAGGAATATATGGAAAACAAGGATTTCAGAAGACAACTGGTGACCTGTGCGCTTCCTTACGCGAACGGTCCAGTTCACATCGGGCATCTTGCAGGGGTTTATGTGCCAGCCGACATATATGTGAGGTATCAGAGGCTTCGTGGGCAGGATGTGCTTTTCATCTGCGGCTCGGACGAGCATGGGGTGCCGATTACCATAAAGGCGAAGAAGGAGGGCGTGACGCCGCAGGACATTGTCGACAGGTATCATTCGCTCATAAAGGCGTCGTTTGCGGGGTTCGGAATCAATTTCGACATCTATTCCCGGACGACGTCGAAGGTTCACGAGAAGACGGCATCGGATTTTTTTAGAAAACTCTATGATGACGGCAAGTTCATCGTAAGGGAAAGCGAACAGTACTATGACGAGGAGGCAAAGACCTTCCTTGCGGACCGCTACATTGTCGGCACCTGTCCTCGCTGCGGCGCGGAAGGGGCCTACGGCGACCAGTGCGAGAAGTGCGGCGCGACTCTCAGCCCTGACGAGCTCATCAACCCGAGGTCGGCCCTGAGCGGCTCCCCGCTTGTGAAGAAACTGACGAAGCATTGGTATCTGCCTCTGAATGAATACGAGAAGTGGCTGTCGGAGTGGATTCTTGACGGTCATAAGGAGTGGAAGACAAATGTCTACGGTCAGTGCAAGAGCTGGATTGACGGCGGACTTCAGCCGCGTGCCGTGAGCCGTGACCTTGACTGGGGAGTTCCGGTGCCCGTCAAGGGCGCAGAAGGCAAGGTGCTCTATGTCTGGTTCGATGCTCCGATAGGGTACATCTCCAACACAAAGGAACTTCTTCCGCAGTCGTGGGAGAAATGGTGGAAGTCTGAGGACACGAAGCTCGTGCATTTCATAGGCAAGGACAACATCGTGTTCCACTGCATCGTGTTTCCGTCCATGCTCAAGGCTCACGGCGAGTTCATCCTTCCGGACAATGTCCCGGCGAACGAGTTCCTGAACCTTGAGGGCGACAAGATTTCGACTTCGAAGGGCTGGGCCGTGTGGCTGAACGAGTATCTGGAGCAGTTCCCGGGCCAGGAGGACGTGCTCCGCTATGTGCTCTGTGCCAACGCTCCGGAGACCAAGGACAACGACTTCTCGTGGAAGGATTTCCAGGCACGAAACAACAGCGAACTTGTGGCCATTTTCGGAAACTTCGTGAATAGGGCTGTGGTGCTGACTCACAAGTATTTCGAGGGGAAGGTGCCTGCGGATCTGAAGCCCGAGACGATTGACCGCGAGACACTTGCGCAGATTCCGGCGATTGCGGCTGACATTGAGTCCAACATCGAGCAGTACCATTTCCGCGAGGCTCTTAAGGCGGCGATGAATCTCGCGCGCCTTGGCAACAAGTATCTTACTGACACGGAGCCTTGGAAGGTGGCAAAGACGGATATGGACAGGACAGCGTCGATTCTGAATGTTTCCCTTCAGATTTGTGCGGCCCTTGCCGTTGCGTTCGAGCCGTTTCTTCCATTCTCGGCCGAGAAGCTCCGCAGGATTCTGCGCGCGGGCATAATAGCCGGAACCGATCACCGTGCAGGCGAGGAGGGCACTTGCGGCGAGAACATATTCACCCCATCCGAAGCAGCAGCGCTTCACACCGTGGATTCTCTGGGTGGTGCCTCAGATGTGGCCGAGTATCCGATTTCACTTTCATGGAGTGACCTTGTTGAGGAACGCATTCTTCCTGAAGGGCACGAACTTGGTGCAGCGGAACTGCTGTTCTCGAAGATTGAGGACGAGGTCGTCGATGCGCAGATCGCCCGCCTGAACGCAATCAGGGCGGAGCGTGAGGCCGCCGCTGCCGAGGCTGCCGCCAGGGAAGCCGCTGCCAAGGTCGAGCCGCAGAAGGCTGAGTGCACGTTTGAGGACTTTGAGAAGATGGACATCAGGACTGCGACTGTGCTTGAGGCAGAGAGGGTTCCTAAGACAGACAAGCTGCTCAAGCTGACGATTGACACCGGCATCGATAGGCGCACGATTGTTTCCGGCATCGCGGAGTACTATTCTCCGGAGGATATGCTCGGCAGGCAGATCTGCATTCTCGCCAATCTCGCTCCGCGCAAGATACGCGGAATAGAGTCCAAGGGAATGATTCTGATGGCTCGTCAGGGCGACGGCAAGATGCGGTTCATCACGCCTGCCGAGGCGCTGGCCAACGGATCTCAGATCGGGTAAAAGTCCACTAAAAAGCGAATTGCCGCGTTGGACTTCGATAATTTAAATCCTCACAACCATCAGGTTGCTGCGGTTTAAATTTCTCGTCCGCCTTGCACTTCATCTTTTTATTGAACTTTTACATTTCAGCCGTTTGATGATGTTGATTTTGCTATGATATTGTATAATAGGAATATACGGAATACATTCGGGATGAGGGTGAAGGCTGCGGCTTACGCCGAGTGGGGGAGTGAGGACGCGCTGCGGGAACTGCTTAAGGACAGTTCCCTGCCGCTTCCTTTCCTTTTTGTCGGCGCGGGAAGCAACCTTCTGTTTACCGGAGACTTTCGGGGAACGGTTCTGCATTCGGCCATGAAGGGCATACGGATTCTGCCGTCCTGCACGTTTTCTGCCCCATCGGCAAGTTGCGAATCAGAGCCTTCAGGGCACGAAGTTTTTGATTTTGGCGAGAAGGGAGCTGCGGGTTGTGTCTCGGACTCCGGTTCAGAGGTTCTTGCTGAGGTCGGCTCGGGAGTCGTATTCGACGATTTCTGCGCATGGGCGGCGGAGCGCGACCTTTGGGGCGTCGAGAACCTTTCGCACATCCCCGGTGAAGTCGGCGCGAGCGCCGTGCAGAATGTCGGGGCATACGGCGTTGAGGCAAAGGACGTGATTGTCAGGGTGAACTGCGTGGAACTCTCGACCGGCGCCTCCGTCACTTTTGACAATCCCGAATGCGGCTACGGCTACCGCGCATCCAATTTCAAGACCGTCTGGAAAGGCCTCTACGCCGTCACCTCGGTCGTGTTCCGCCTTTCGTCAGTCCCGACTCCGCACCTCGACTATGGGCATCTGCGCTCTGCGGTTGAGGCCGCGAAGTCCGCCTCTTCGCAACCAGTCTCCCCGCAACCAGTCTCCCCGCAACCAGTCTCCCCGCAACCAGCCTCAACACAACCTGCCACAACAGCACAACTTGTCTCCACTCAGGCAGATAAGGCAGGTTGTCACTCCGCAGGTGATGCTTCTGTCAGTTCGAAACAATGGGACAATACGCTAACTCCTTCTCTCATACGTGAAGTCGTGACCGAAATCCGCCGTCAGAAACTCCCCGAACCGTCAGAACTCGGCTCAGCAGGAAGCTTTTTCAAGAACCCTGTGATTCCGCAGGAACATTTCGACCGCATTCTCAATGACTTCCGGCAATCAAACGGCTCCGAAGCCACTGTTCCTCACTATGTTGTGGAGCAGCCTGGCGATGCGGCTCCCATGATTAAGGTCCCAGCGGCCTGGCTGATTGAACAGTGCGGCTGGAAAGGTCGGCAGACCGGCAATGTAGCCTGCTACTCGAAGCAGCCGCTCGTCATCGTGAACCTCACCGGCAACGCCACTCCGCAGGAGGTGATTGACCTCGAAAACTCAATAATCTCTTCCGTCCGCGACCGTTTCGGCGTAACCCTCTCTCCCGAGGTAGAACACATCTGACGCCAGAATTGCACCGTCAATCGTGCAACTTTTTTCAAATATAGCACGATAAGCAATGCAAAAATCAATAAAAGTTGCACGAATTATCGTGCAACTTTTGTATATTTGCGTCAAATGATAGTTTTATGGATACGCTGTTTTCTACATATCGCCAGTATCTGGAGCTGACTCCAATGTCTTTTTTCCGCGATTTTCATGACCGAATCAATTGGAAGTGTCGCATTATAGGTGTTCTGGGACAGAAGGGTGTCGGAAAATCAACCCTTCTCCTTCAGCATATCAAAAAATGTGAAGACATGGACACGACACTTTACGTCACCGCTGATGACATTTATTTCTCGGCTCACACATTGGTTGATACGGCAAAAAAGTTCTACGCCGAGGGAGGCCGGGCATTGTATATAGACGAAATTCACAAGTATCGTGGCTGGAGTACGGAGATAAAGATGATGTATGATCAGCTTCCTCTGCTCCGCGTCGTGTATTCGGGGAGTTCAATCCTTGATTTAAGAAAGGGCGTGGCGGATCTCAGCCGCAGGGTCATTGAATACAAACTGCCGGTGTGGTCGTTCCGGGAGTATCTTAACCTCAGGATGGGCTGGAACTTGAAGCCGGCGACACTGGAGGAGATTCTTAATGGAAAGGTTGATTATCCATACGGAGAGCATCGTCCTCTGGCCTATTTCAAGGAATATCGGCAGCATGGGTGTTACTATTCCGACATGGAGCGTGACCTTGACATTCCGAGGAACAGTCTTCCGACATATCTGGAATATCTTGAGAAGGCGGAGCTCGTGTCCATGCTCAGTATGAAGGCGAACGGGGACGCGGTGCTCCGCAAGATGGATAAACTCTATCTGAACAATTCCAACATGATGTATTCTATGTCCGACCATGAGCCGAATCCGGGCAATGTGCGTGAGACGATGTTCCTTTCATGGATGAAAAACGCCTTTGATGTCGTCGAATCCCCGATCTCGGACTTTGAACTCGACGGCAAAACCTTTGAGGTCGGTGGTCGCAAGAAAGGCAAGAAACAGATTGCCGACGCTTCGGAAGGCTACATCGTTGCCGACGACATTGAATATGCCTACAAGAGCAAGATTCCCCTCTGGATGTTCGGGTTTATATATTAGCGCAGATATATCAATAGAGGCTGAACGCGAAATAATAGCGAATGCTTATGTATTTATTTCAAACCGACCGCTTGCCTTCGGTCGCCTGACGACAGCAAAGTTAGAAAATATTGGCGAAATAGAAAACACCACAAATTTTATTACAACATATTTCGATAAAGCAAAATATTGTTATAACTTTGTGGCATGACAACGAACACAACAATATTAAGAATCGGCAACAGCAGCGGAATCATAATCCCGTCGGCCATTATGAAGTCCCTTTCACTTTCTGTGCGGGATAAAATCAGCATCTGCGAAGAGAATGGGAAAATCACATTGCGTAAACTGCCTGAGAATAAGGCTGAAACGCCATTCTCCGCACTGGACGCATGGTGTGACGAGAATGGGTATGGAGGAGAGGATTCTCTGGATGAGGCATTGGAATATGTTTCCGGAATAAGGGCAGACAGGAACAATAAGGAAATTCCGCAATGGTAAAGAAAGCAAAGAAATATCTGATAGATTCGGACATTCTTATTGTACTGCTTCGTGACAGGGATGGTAAGACTGGTCTTCGGCAAAAGGCTCTTGATGTCGGCCTGCAAAACTGCTATGTGAGTTCGATTTCACTTGCGGAGCTGTCTTCCGGCGCGTATAGGATGGCTTCGGAACGAGGCTTCTTTGAGATCGAGTTCGTGAAAAGCATATTCAATATTCATCCGTTCGGGGGAAAGGAATCAACCGACATGGAATGCTTCGGCAGAAACAGGGCTCTTCTCTATGGGGCAGGTATTCCGATAGACGACATGGATCTTCTAATCGGCTCATCCGCCCTCGCCGGCGATTTCATAATGGTAACCCACAACACACGCCACTTTTCCCACATTCCGCATCTGAAAATAGAGGACTGGCTGAAATGAATGTTACCTGTAGACTGCTCTGATTCGCACAGATGGTTAAATAAAACTATATTAAACAAAATTGTATCAAATAAAATTGTTTAATACGTCGCGAATGCATATCTTTGCAAAAAGACTACGAATGAAAGTTCCATTTGCATACGGAAGAATAGTCGGGGCAGACGATTTCACTGACAGAAAGAATGAGACAGCCAAACTGTTGGCGAATATTGCTTCGCTGACAAATACGGCAATTATATCACCAAGAAGATGGGGCAAATCGTCCCTCGTGTCCAGAGCTGTCGAGGCGACTTCTAGGGAAAATGACGATTACCTGTTTGTCCGGATGAATGTCTTTAAGTGTGAAGACGAGCAGGAATTTTACACTGCTTTCGCGAAAAACATAATTTCCCAGATTTCATCATCCCTTGAGAACCTCCTGAGCAATGCCCGGGAGTTTATTTCTTCGCTTCTTCCGAAAATTTCGCTCTCGGATCCGGCGGGGCATTATGAAATCTCATTCGGTGTGGATGTCCGGACAAACCCCATTGACGAGGCTATTCTGGATCTTCCGCAGACTATTGCGTCGAAGAAGAAAAAGAAGGTCGTTGTCTGCATTGACGAGTTCCAGCAAATCGGAGAATTTGCCAACTCGCTCCGTTTTCAGAAAATCCTTCGCAATCACTGGCAGGAACAGCGTGACGTTGCATATATACTTTATGGAAGCAAGAAGCACATGATGCTCAGCATTTTCGGCGACTATAACAGACCTTTCTATAGGTTCGGAGACATTATGTTCCTTCCCAAAATATCGACGGATGACTGGTGCGACTATATCACAGGTCGTTTTGCCGCCACGGGAAAATCAATCAGCAGGGAAGTTGCGGCTTACCTTGCCGCGAGTGTTGACAATCATTCCTATTATGTTCAGCAGCTTGCCCAGGCGAGCTGGCTCAGAACATCGGACATCTGCACGCTGGATGTCGTAGATTCTGCCTTGGAGAGCGTCATGGACTATCTTAATCTGCAGTTCATCAACACAATGGACTCGCTGACTGACAAACAGCGCAACTATCTGTGTGCAGTTGCGGACGGGGCGGAACAGTTTACCTCGATGGAGACGCTTGCAAAGTACAATCTTGGCTCTGCCGGCAACATCAGAATCCTGAAGACCGCGCTGCGGAAGAAGGATTTGATTGACATCGAAGGAAAAAGGGTCTTCATTCAGGATCCGGTGTTCTGCCTCTGGCTGAAGACTCAGTTCCGCAAGATTTGATTCGGGCGATTGAATAATTGTTTTGTTGTGAAAAATCGTTTCGTATTTTCGTGAAAAATCGGTTATGGACGAAAAATTCAAGCATTGTCGGTGGGATTGTGCTTAATTCTGTCGTTCTTTAGGGCGTTTGTTCTCTGAAGAGTGGTGCGTTTGTGAATAGAAAAACTGATAACTTCATGAATAAGGTGAAATTAGGCCTTGTATGCTACGAAGCAGATGCAGATGTGCGCTTGGTTCCGACTTATCGCTTCTTCTTTCCTGGGCTGATGATCATGAAACAGATGGCGAAGATTGCGAGGGCAATTCCGATGGCTATGTTCCAGGACATCTTTTCTCCGAAGACAAGTGTGCCGATGAGGATTGCCGTGAGCGGCTCGAAGACTCCCATCACCGAGGCTTTCGTGGCTCCGATGATTTTCGTCGAGGCGGCGAGGGTGGCGGTGGAGATGACCGTCGGGATGATTGCGAGAAGGATGAGGTTTATCCACATCGAGGCGTGGCTGTTGAGAAGCCTGAAGTCGCCGCTCATGGATATATTCCCCATTCTGCTGCCTATGAATGCGATGGCTCCGAAGACGATGCATCCGACAGCAAGTGAATAGAATGTCAGGACGTCGTTGGGGAGTTCGCGCAGACAGCGTTTCCGGTTTATAAGGACGATGAAGACCGCGTACGCGAGCGCAGAGAGAAACGCGAGCACCATACCCTCGAAATGAATCGGCTGCGACGAATCGTAGTTGCAGAGGAAAAGAATGGCTATGAACGTCACAGCAATCGAAACCCACGTCTGCCAGGTGGGATAGACCCGCAGGAACACCATTATGAGTGCAACGAGTGTGGGATAGAGGAACACGATTGTCGTTGCTATGCCCGAAGGGATATAGTTATAGGCGAGGAAGAGCCCGAGGCTGCTGCACGAGAACAGGACTCCGAGCACGATGAGCCATCCGAGCTGTTTCCTGCTCACTCTGAATGATTTCCTGTCGGCCAATATGACTCCGGCAAGAACCAGCACTGCCACGGCATATCTGACGAACAGCACGGTGTCCGTCGACACCCCGGCCCTGAGAATCGGCATCGCGAACAGCGGGTTCATTCCGTATGTCACTCCGGTGATAATCCCCGCTGCATAGCCCCAGATTTTATTCCCATTCATATCCATAAATTTTCGGGCGGCAAAGGTATAAAAGATTTTCCGAAAATAGATATGGAGCGGACCGGTAAAAAACAACGATTGCGTGAGTGTTAATTTGTTTTGAGTTTGATTATTTTGTTTGCGAATTAACATTTTCTTTTGTATCTTTGAAAGATGTTTTTAGGTTAGTGGTGCATTTTTCGCGAGTCTTTCACTTTCGAATCGAAAGCAATTTTCGCGTCCAATGTGACAAATAGTTACAATTTATGAGCAAATCCCGACTATTGTTGCTTATCTCTCTTATTTTGGTTGCAGGAACGATTCTTCATGCACAGGAAAAGGTAACGGTGAATGGCGTGGTGAAATCCGCGGAGACGGGTGAACCTCTTTTCGGGGCGTATGTCCTGACCATGGGGGGGGGGTACGGCTACTGATGAGGACGGAAACTACAGCGTTTCTGTAAAACCTGGAGATCGTCTCACATTCCAGTACATCGGCTGCAGTCCATTCGAATTCACTGTACCTGCGGGGCAGCCTGAAATCACTTGCAATGTTGAGCTGAAACTAGACAATTCTCTTGACGATGTCGTCGTTGTGGCGTACGGGGTCAGGAAGAAGGGAACCATCGCCGGTTCTGTCTCTACGGTCAAGTCAGAGGCTCTGGCTGACGTTCCTGCCGCAAGTTTCGACAAGGCTCTTCAGGGACAGAGTTCGGGTCTCACTGTCATTTCCCAGTCGGGCGAGCCCAGCAAGGCTGCGGAGTTCAAGATTCGTGGCACAAATTCAATCTATGCCGGTACTGAACCTCTGTTCATTCTTGATGGTGTACCTATTTCAAGTTCCGATTTCAATTCTCTGAGCCCCAATGATATAGAGTCGGTCTCCGTGCTCAAGGACGCAGCGTCAGCCTCAATCTACGGGGCACGTGCCGCGAATGGCGTCGTCATCATCACCACAAAGCGTGGAGTCGCCCTCGATAGGGCTAAGGTGACTCTCCGCGCACAGTACGGAATATCAAGGATGACGCGTGGCAACTGGTACATGATGAACACTGCCGAGCGCATTCAGTACGAGAAAGAGGTCGGCCTCACCACGGGAAAGGACTATGCATTGTTGGCGAAGACTGATGTCAATTGGATGAACATCGTCTTCAATGATAGGGCTCCTGTGCAGAGTTATGACATATCCGTGAACAAGGCTACCGAAAGACTGAATTTCTATGTTTCCGGGGGTTTCTATGATCAGAAGGGTATCGCCCAGGGGTCTTCGTTCCGCCGCTACAATCTGCGGACAAATGCGGAGGTAAGCGCCAGCGACTGGCTCCGGGTGGGCACCAGCACAATGGGTGCATATGAGGAGGTCTCTCAGGCGGATGACGGCGTGTATGCTCTCACTACACCGATTTCAGCGAGCCGTTTCATGCTTCCATATTGGAATCCTTACAAGGCTAACGGAGAACTCGCCACGCTTAAGGATGGCAGTTGGCCCGGAGTTACCGAAAACCCGATAGTCTGGATGGCGAATAATCCGGTCACCAACAAAAAATATAAGCTCATATCGACTGTATTTGCAGAATTTACGCCGTTTGAGAATTTTGTCATAAAGTCGCAGTTTGGTGTCGATTTTACGCACGGAACCGCGTTCTTGCAGTCTTTCCCGAGCCTGTCCACAAATGGCGGGATAGGCACGGCCGCGCGCCAGAGTTCCGATGCTCTGAACCTCACGGAGACTACGACAGCAAGTTATGATTTCACTCTGGACGATAGCCATTCTTTCAACTTCATGCTGGGACAGGAAGCTGTCAGCTATTCGACAGAGGGCTTCAACGTGTATTCAAAGGGGCAGACCAACGACCGCCTTACCAGTGTCTCAACGGGCACGAGAGCCTCGCGTTGGGGGGACTCCACGGCCGCATATTCCCTTCTCGCCTTCTTTCTCCGTGGAGAATACAATTGGAACGAGACGTATTTCGCGGATTTCTCAGTGCGCACCGATGCATCGTCGCGGTTTGGAAAGAAAAACCGCTGGGGCGTGTTCTGGAGCGGGAGTTTCATGTGGAACGCGAAGCGGCTTGACATTTTGGGAACACTTGATTGGTTGAGTGCCGCGAGGTTCAAGATAAACACTGGTACAGCAGGTAACTCTTCCATACCTTATTATTAACATCTCGCGCTCGTTTCAGGAGGCCCAGTCTATGGATCGAATGAGGAAAACGGAATTTACCCGTCACAGAGCGGCAATGAAGAACTCGGCTGGGAAAAGTCATGGATGACGGATCTCGGACTCACCCTTGGATTCTTGAATAGGCTCGACATAGATCTGACGTTCTTCAATAAGCTGACGAGCGACATGCTTATGAACGTTCCCCAATCCTACTCGATAACGGGTGAGGGCAGTTATTGGAAAAACATGGGTTCCCTTGTCAATCGAGGTGTGGAAATCGGTCTTGATGCGGCGATTGTCCGCTCAGGTGACTTTTCTCTTAACTTCAACGCCAACGTCACTTGGAACAAAAACAGAATCACGGCACTCTACAACGGCGTCAATGAGTTCGTCAACTCGACTACCGGATTCAAATATATGGTCGGTCATCCCGTAAGCGAGTACTACTATAACCGATATGCCGGAGTGAATCCTGCGAATGGCAAGCAACTCTGGTATGATAAGGATGGGAATATTACCGATGTCATGCTCGAAAGCGACAAGGTGATGACGGGAAAGAGCCATGATCCTTCGTGGTGGGGCGGGTTCGGTCTCGTTTTCTCGTGGAAGGGACTTCAGCTCTCCGGGCAGTTCAGCTGGATGTCGGAAAGGTGGATTGTAAACAATGACCGCTACTTTGACGAGAACAGCGCGGTTGCCGAGGGCTTCAACAAGTCCCGACGGCTTCTGTATGATAGGTGGAAGAAGCCCGGGGATGTCACTGACATTCCGAAATACGGAGAGGTGCTTCAGTTCGACGACCGCCTTCTCGAAAACGCCTCGTTCCTACGGCTGAAGAACCTTGTGCTCTCATATTCTCTGCCTAAGGGACTTATGAGGAAGGTCGGATTCCTGACAGGAGTCAGGGTATATGCCCAGGCACAGAATCTATGGACTCTCACTGGGTTCAGCGGCTTTGATCCGGAAGTGTCCTCCAATATGTATCAGGCGACATATCCCGCGACGCGTCAGTTTACGTTCGGGCTTGAACTTAATTTTTAAGGGGAGGGCGGAAATCATGGAAATGAAATTTTTGAAATGTCTGATTTTGGCGGCGGTTCTCTGCTGCACATCCTGCCTCGACAAGTATCCTTCCGACTCCATCAGAATGGAGGACTCGGTGCGCAACGCCGAAGACGTGAACCAGCTGATGATAGGAATCTACAGCTCCTTCAAGAGCAGTTCGCTTTACACGGGTGACCTGACACTGCTTCCAGACATCCAGGCGGATTTCGTATATAGCGTCAAGGAGAACAGCAATGCATATGGGGACATCTGGCGTTGGAATGAGATAAAGGCAACAAACACTGACATCGAAGGGGTGTACGGCTCTCTCTATGCTGTAATCAATCGCTGCAATTTTCTGCTTGACAATGCGGACAAGGCTAGGGCGAATGCTGTGGATGACAGCGATCTGGATAAAATAGACCAATATTGCGGAGAGGCGTATTTCGCCCGTGCGCTTGCCTATTCCGAGCTCGTCAAATGCTTCTGCAAGCCGTACGACGGCGATGCCGATGCCGAGAATACGCTTGGAGTCGTGATTACACGGCACTATAATGGAGAAGAACCGATAAAGAGGGCATCTCTCAAGGCTTCTTACGAATTTATCCTCTCCGACCTTGACAAGGCTGCGGAGCTTCTATCACTCGGCGAAGACTTCAACACAGCGACTGATGGCGTGCTGTACAATACGGAATACTTCAACGAATACACTTGCTACGCCCTCAGGGCTCGTGTCTCACTCTACATGAAGAAATGGGACGAAGCAATCAAATGGTCGTCAAAGGTCATTGACAGCGGCTATTATAAGCTTTCTTCATGCTCTTCGCAGATTCAGAGCGGCGTGAGTTACTATTCCTATATGTGGATGTACGGGCAGTCCACAGAGGCGATTTGGAAAGTGTCCCAGACCCTCAATTCCTATGGAGGTGCAATCGGGCAGGTCTTCTTCAACTTCGACAACGTTTCGTACAAGCCTGACTATGTGCCCGCGACATGGGTGATGAACCTTTATGGGAGCACCGATCTCCGCGCCTCTGCTTTTTTCAGAACCATTCAGACCGGTTATAGCCACGGACTTCAGTGGCCCGCAGTCTATAAATACTACGGGGATCAGGGTGTTTTCGTTCCATACAAGATTTACGGGGTTTGCATCCCGATGGTTTTGCGGCTTTCAGAGCAGTATCTCATTAGGGCAGAGGCGTATGCGAGTCAGGATGTCCCAGACTACGGTAAGGCGGGAAAGGACATAAGCGCACTCCGGTCGGCCAGGTATTCATCCTATGGCGGAAGCACGCCGATGGACGGGTCAAACGCGATGACGATAATAGAGGAGGAGAGAATCAAGGAATTGTATATGGAGGGATTCCGGCTCAACGACCTCAAGCGTTGGCATAAGGGTTTCGAACGGGACAAATCCGATCAGAGTTCAGAATATTTTACTCCGAGCGGCCTCAAAGTCGATAAGGACGACCCGTTGTTTGTCTGGCCCATCCCTCAGCACGAGCTTGAGTCTCCGGGAGCTGAAATCGAACCCAATGATAGCAACAAATAGATGAAAGCTATGACTATAAAGAATATATATAAGGCAGTCTTCCTTCTTTCCGGGGTCTCGGTACTTGTTCTCGGCTGCCAGAAAGGTCATCCGATATATGAAGGTCCGGAGTACCTCATGTTTCCCGACACGCTGTACACCTTGCCGGTAATGGAAGGAAGCGAAGATTTCGACATTCCGGTGGTGTCCATGCATGCGGCATCAGCGGATAGGACATTCGCTGTTGAGGTTGTAGAGAAGAAAAGCAGCGCAATAGAGGGGCTTCACTATGAAATCTTGGACAATACGGTGACAATACCGGCAGGAGAGAGGGTCGCTAATGTGAGGATTCACTCGGATTATGATGCTCTCGACCCAGAAAATGTGCCGAGTTTTCACCTTGCTTTGATTTGCGACAATAGTCTCAAGTCCGATATAGGTGCTGTGGAAACAAAGATCGAATTGCAGAAATGCAAGGCGTTTGATGCGAAGGATTTCACCGGATATTGCCTCATTGAGCGTTCCACATGGTTTGACGAATACATGGCGGCGACAAGCCGGATGCTGCTCCGCACGGAGGCTGATCCTGCGGTGGGCAATGTGATAATCCTGAGGAACTTCATATATCAGGGGCATGACATAAGGCTGGAGTTTGGCACGGAAGACCCCCTTTCGCCCTCAGTTACTTGTGAGGAACAGGTGTTTGCAAACACGGGAGAGGCATTCGGGACTCTGTATGGGGATGGCAACATACTCATGAAGTCTCCGGTCACATATCCGTCATACTATAATAGTTTTGAAAAGTTCGTGCTGCTCTACTCTACGATGCGTGTTGATGGCGTCGGAACTGTCGGGACATTCGGTCATATCCTGAGGTGGATAAGCGATGACGAGGCTGCGGCACTTATGAAAGAAGGCATAAAGTTAAACTAACAGACTCAACTGACAGGAGGAGTTATGAAGATGAATTACATCAGAACATTGTCCACGGCGGCTGCCATTGTGCTTGCCGCTGCCGTGGCGTCCTGCACCGCGCAGAAGGAAAATAGGAATGAGGAAATAGCGTTTCCTGAGGAGCAGAGGGTTGAAGTCGTGGCCGGAGAGCAGTATGTATACAAGTTTCACTCTGACAGTCCGTGGAAGTTGACTTCAGCCGCCCCATGGCTCAGTTTCCGTGAGGGTGACTTTGATGTCTTCGACCTTAGCGGGGATGCTGGGGAGCATTCTGTCACAATCAGTGTCTCCACGAACGGCCAAGGCTTCGATGAGGAAGAGGGGGAAGTAAAACTCAACATAGGCGGTACAGAAAAGACGGTGCTCACTATCATCAGGAGCGCGCGCGGCTACTTCGTGAAGATTACCGACATTGAAGGCAAAGAACTCAAGGAGATTGATGTCACTTACAATGTCTATACGACGTTCTGCGTCAATGCGAATTTCCAGTACACGACTGATGTCATCCCTCAGATTGACTTCAGCAGAACTGTCGCCGGAATTGCCGGAAACACGCTGACAACGGGGGCTGTGGTGAGGGACAGCTACATCTCAAAGCCGATTGCTAAGGAAGACGGCGTAAAGTTGACGTTCCGCAACAAGGAAGGGAAGGAAATCGCCTCATATACGATCACGTACAAAGGGCTGGACGCCTCTTTCATACGGGTCTTTGTAGGCAACGGGGCGATTTGGGAGGATAATGACCTCTACCAGTGGGTTCTGTCTCCTGACGGGAAGACGTTCCGCAGGGGATTCGGGAAATATGGGACGGATGGCAAGTTGATCGAGGACAGTTTTGTCTATCGTAAGGAAAAAGCCTCGTTCCAGGTGACCGCTCTCAATGATAGGTATCGTTTCATAAGTGTGGATGCGGACATTAACGGTGACATCGTGAAACCTTCGCTGGAGTGGATTCATGCGGAGGTTGATGCCGGCAATCCGTCCCTTGTCACTGTCACTGCGGACGCGTCCCAGGATTATCGTGTCGGCTGCCTATTCGCGGTTCCTGAGGCTTTGTACGAAAAAACGCTGCTGGAACTTGCCGAGGGCGGCAACTATCAGAGACTTAAGAACTCCCATCGTTCGATGCTTGTGGTTGAGCTCATCCAGTGCGACACGCAGACGCTCGACTTCGACATTCGCGACAGCAAGAATGACTGGAACCGCCTGCATGCCTATGCAAAGGTGACGGACGAGGCAGAGATGGCTTTCTGCAGGGAAAAGTTCGGGATTGACAATGTATTTGAGATCCATGTCAGCGCCGGCACGCCTATGGTCATATTTCCGATGTATCATGAAGTAAGCGACAATAGCAAGACAAGCGTTTACAAGAGTTACAAGATTTACAAGGAAAACGGAGAATATGACGATGAGATGATGGATCCCAAGTCCCATTCGGAAGAGAGTTTTTGGGATGATTGGTATATGTTCTATACTCTCATCCATGGTGTTCCGGGCAACAGAAACGCGATATATGTGGCCTATGAGACCAGAAGTGGGGAAAATCAGAAGGTTCTCAAAATAATAGTAAAGAAATAACTTGGGAAAATGAGTAAAAGTTTCATGTCTCACATCCGGGTGTCTACGGCAATGGGTCTCATGGCCTTGTGTGCCGTTCTTGGGGGCGTGTTGTGGCAGTCGTGCAGCAAAGTGGAGCGGGACGGTGGCACAGGTTATGGCTATGTGCAGTTCCGCCTTCACAAGGCCGCGTCCACCGTCAAGTCTACAGTGGATGAACTCAACCTGCTCGCTGATGCGTGCAAGCTTCAGATAATGGTGCAGCATTCCGGCTCCACCATATCCCAGACGCTTGTCCTCAACTCCTACAATGCCGAAAATGCGGAGTTTGGCCTGAGAAGTGACAAGCTCAAGCTCATTGCGGGAGACTATGTTATCATAGGATATAATCTCTATGACAGTCTTGATGGTCTGCTCTACACGGGTACGATCAATGCCGACAATAGTTTTACGGTTGTCAGCGGTGGGCTTGTTGTCTATAAGATAGGCGTCAATGCAGTTGAGCGCGGCAAGGCGTCCTTCAAGCTGGTAAAGAAGTTCATAGACATGACAAAGTCCGGTTCGGGTTCAGCCTATCCGCTTGACAAGATCAAGGCTATAGACCTTTCTGTGACCAACATCGGGACGCGGGAAGTGACCCTCCTAAAGGGAATGCCCGTGACTTTCGTGGAGGACTTCTACACGGACGGGGTTCCGGGTACAAATGCCAAGACATCCTACAGCACATGCGACACCACCGTATGGCTGGCTGGGGGAGACTATCGCGTCACCGGCTACACTAGTTACGCCGACAGCCGAGGGAGGATTCCACTTGAAACGGCCGAGACGGAGAGCGAGACATTTAAGGTTAGGGACAATGCCGTTACGGAAGGCGTTGAGGTTCCGGTTTTCCTAAGCGGGACAAGCGAGGCAATCAAGGACTATATAGCCCTAAAAGAAATCTGGGATGCGCTTGACGGAGAGCATTGGAGTTACTACGGCGAGTCTCTCGCCGTAGGATGCAACTGGGATTTCAACAAAGATATAGATTTGTGGGGAGACCAGCCCGGAGTGACGCTTAATGACAATGGTCGCGTCACGACACTGTCGCTCGTCGGTTTTGGGGCGAAAGGGGCTGTCCCTGATGCTATAGGACAGCTTACGGAACTTCAGATTCTCTCTCTTGGAACGCATGACGAAAAAGTGGGAGGCCAGTTGCTGCGTAATCTCAAGGCTAATATGTCCGAGGATGAGAAGAATGCGGTGCGCTGGGACTATGACACGCGTTTTCTTGCCGTTGACGGGCGCGAGGGACTGTCACAGGAACTGCGTGACGCAATCGATGCCAACCCCCAAATGAGGCCGGTTAAGAGTTCCAGGATTGAACTGAAGGCGGATGTGGAGTCTGGTGTGCTCTCCAACGGAATCACCTCAGTTTCGCGGGCCGTCATGCGGCTGACCAACCTTCAGCAGTTCTACATCGCAAATTCGCCCATCACTGACGAGGGTTTCTTGAAAGACGTCGACGAGTCTTCGGAATTTTACGCCGAGAAGGACAACTGGAGCTGGAGCAATATGAAGAACCTTACTGATGTCGAGATATACAACTGTCCTGAACTCACAAAATTGCCTGTTGATATGCTCGGCAGCCTTCCGGAACTTGTGTCGTTGAATCTTTCCAGAAACACTGGCATAAGTGCAGGACAACTTAGGGACGATTGGACTGCAATCGCAGACGCTGTCTCCGGGCCGAAGATTCAGCTGCTGTATCTCGGCTACAACAATCTTGAGGAACTGCCCGAGTATGAGCATCTGAACAAGATGTCAAAACTTGGTCTTCTGGATCTGCAGAGCAACAGGATAAAGACGCTTCATCCGTTCGGAAAGGAGGTCCATTTGGTCAAGCTTTATCTGAACAACAATAGTATCACATCGGTTCCGAAGGCAGCGGACGGCTATTTCTTCGGGTACAATGCCGAGACGGAATCCGTCACCTTCGCCCATAACGAGATTACTGAATTCCCAGACATATTCAACGCCAGGTCAAACTACACGATTTCGTCCGTGGACTTCTCGTACAACAAGATTTCCTCTTTCGAGAACGGCGATGCGGCAAAAGGTGTGAACGCGGCCACGGTGGATCTGTCATATAACCGTCTGGAGACCTTTCCGGCTGTGCTGTTTGCCAAAGGTTCACCGATAACCACGCTCACCATTCCGGGAAACGGGATGAAAAGCATCCCTAAAGGGGCGATGACCGGCCCTAAGAGCCATTATCTGTCGGTTATAGACCTTAGCTACAATAAGTTAAGCAGCCTTCCTGATGATTTCAAGCCTACCAACATACCATATCTTTATGGCATCGACATAAGCTACAATTGTTTCTCGAATTTTCCATATAACCCGCTCAACTGTGACCGTCTCGATGTGTTCAACATCCGTCACCAGAGAGATGAAAAGGGCAACAGAATACTCAAGACGTGGCCGACAGGACTCTACCAATGTCCAAGCCTGACGCGCTTTTTCATAGGCTCCAACGATTTGCGCAAGATTGAGGACACTTTCACGACGAGACTCAGAATTCTCGAACTTGCGGACAATCCGAACATATCGGTGGACTTGAGTGACATCGCGGCCTACATAAAGGCAGGGTACACGATGCTGATAAGGGATGAGGAACAGGACATAAGGGGACTTTGAAAGACTTTTGGGCAGTCTGTTCAAGACCGGGACAACAAGAATAAATAGGGTGAAAATGAGATATTTAGGACATATATGCAGCTTAATGCTTTTTGGCGTGGTGGCTCTCTTGCTTGCATCGTCATGTGACAAGACCGTGCAGTCCGCCGGATTCGACGTGGATAAGGAAAACATAACCGTCGGAGCAGAAGGCGGTGAGGACGTCGTAAGGATATCCTCATCCTCAGAATGGGTGGCTCTCGCGTCGGAACCATGGATTTCAATATCACCGGCAAATGGTGTTGGCATCGTTGATTGCAGCATAAGGATTGACTCCACGCTCGCAAACGGAAGCCGGAGCGCATCTGTTCGGTTCTCGGCTGAAGGAGAGACCCCGAAGACGCTCAAGGTTCTTCAGACGGGCTACGGAAAGATGATTGTTCCCGAGTTCACGGAGAAGGAAATTCCGAGTACCGCACTCTACGACGAAAGGCATTTCTATGTGAACGTCACGACTAATGTTGAATTTGACGTTGAAGTGGAGACGGAGGATGGCAGCAATGTATGGGTTTCTGCATCGCAATATAACGTGAAACTCGACCGTGGCGCGCGACCTCGTACCGTGAGACTTGAGATGAAATGGAAAATGAATCCGGATCCTGAAGTCCGTACCGCGAAGGTGCGCTTCGTGCCGTCCGATCCGACGGTGACGTTGGAAAAAGATGCCGTATTGGCCGTGACCCAGAAGGCAGCCCCTAAGATTGAGGATAATCGTGCAGGTGACTCGCTTGCGCTCGTGACAATCTCGGAAAAGATACAGGGTTTCGGTTGGGACACAGGAGAGAATATGATGAATTGGAGTGAAGTCGAGCTCTGGAGCGAGGGCGATGAGGGTCTTCCTGCCCCTGAGGCAGTAGGGCGCGTCCGTGCGGTTCGGTTCTTCGTTTTCAGCACCAAGGAGAGCATACCTCAGGAAATCAGGCATCTGAAGTATGCTGAGACTATCTCTTTCTATGGAAACACTAACACTATGTACCTTGAAATTCCGCTCGGAAGCGAGATCTGCAGCCTTCGACATCTTAAGAATCTTCAGATCGCGGCATACGGCATTGTCTCGTTGCCGGATGAACTCAAGGACATGAAGCAACTTGAGGTTCTTGACCTGAACAGCAATAATTTCTCTGAAATTCCGAAAATACTCACTCCTGAGAATTTTCCGAATCTTAAGGAACTGAACTTCAGCGGGCAGAGGCGCTGGCTCACGACCGATTTGCGGAATAAGGCGAACAGCAGGTACGAGAGCGGAATCGGGCTCAATCTGAACATGGAAAACGAAGATGACGCGTCCGCACTCAAGACGCTTCTCCGCTGGGACAAGCTTGAATATCTCGCGTTCACCTACAGCTATCTGGAGGGTCCGATTCCGGACTTCAAGATAGGTGAGGATGGCGTTGAGGGTTACACGGAGGAAGACGCTGTTCAGATGGGGCTGCGGGATACCATAAGATTTCTTTATGACTCGTCGATGCCGGCTCCGGCAGGTGCGCCAAAGGGAACGACTATACCAAAGATACTTCCGAATGCCAAAAGCCTGAGGATAAACCTCAATTTCATGACAGGGAAGCTTCCTGACTGGATTCTGTACCACCCTCACTTTATGGACTGGATTCCGGAGACGTTCATATTTTCCCAGCAGGACAGGGGCATAGACTCAAAGGGAAATGTCGTTGGATTCAGCAACCAGCCAAAGGATTTTGAATACTACTATGCGGCATATCCTTACTATCGTCAGAAGTATTATATAAGTGAAGAGGAAAACACCGAGGAGGATTGATCGGATGAAGAAATATACTATAATAATCGCGTTGGCGTCCTTGTGTGTCGCTGCGTGCACAAAAGAAGTTATCGCTCCGTCCGTGCCGTCAGAGACCGTGGACGCGGGGCTCACGGGCGAATATGCGGAGGGAGAACTTCTTGTGAAGTTTGCCCCGGAAATGTCCGAGGTTCTGGACGAGCTTGAGGAAAGCGGGCGTCTGAATGTCGTGACCCGTTCTGGAATACCTTCTGCGGATGAGGTTCTGGATATTCTCGGCGCATATAGTCTCCAGAGGGTTTTCCCGGTAGATGAGAGAAACGAGGCCCGTACACGCGAAGCCGGCCTTCACTTATGGTACATCCTGCGTTTCGACAAGTCGCTGTCTGTCGAAACCGCAAAAGCCCGCATCTCCGCCCTTGGCGACGTGTCCAAGGTCCAGTATAACCAGACTGTGAAACGTGCCTACCGAGATGACATCAAGCCAATAATCGTCAGCGACAGGGCGCGCAGGGGACTGACACGGGCATCAGTTCCTGTAGAGTTTCCGTTTAACGACCCACGTCTGGGAGACCAGTGGGGCTACATCAATGTCGGTGACTATGATTTCGACCATAACCGCACGGACGGCGTTCACAGCATCGCCGGTTCGGATGTGAACTGCCTTGAGGCTTGGAAGA
Source organism: Bacteroidales bacterium UBA6346 (assembly GCA_002438905.1). Lineage (GTDB taxonomy): Bacteria > Bacteroidota > Bacteroidia > Bacteroidales > UBA932 > Cryptobacteroides. Next base: position 2,245 of record DJSA01000068.1, on the reverse strand, counting down.
TGTGTACGGGAGACCCGTCTGTCATAGTCGCTGTGCTTGACGAGGGGGTCATGTACGACCATCCGGACCTTGCCGCGAACATGTGGGTCAATGAGGGAGAGTCCTTCAATTCGGGAACCGATGCAGACGGAAACGGCTACGATGGGGATGTGTACGGATATAATTTTGTCAGGGACAACCCAGTGATTTCCTACAACGGCAACGGGGACACCGGTCACGGCACTCATGTCGCGGGGACAATAGCGGCGGTCAATGGCAATGGACTCGGGGTCTGCGGTATAGCCGGTGGTGATGGGACACCCGGGTCCGGTGTGAAGATAATGTCCTGCCAGATTTTCGATGGTTCCATCGGCGTCACTCTTTGGGGCGAGGCAAGGGCGATAAAGTATGCCGCTGATAACGGTGCGGTGATACTGCAGTGTAGTTGGGGCTACAATTCAGCAAAAGCCAACCCTATCTATGGATTCACGCCCGGTCTTGCCACGGAAAAGGAATGGGAGGAGACATATCCTCTTGAGAAGGAGGCTATTGATTATTTCATACACAATGCAGGATCTCCTAATGGCGTGATTGACGGTGGCCTTGCGATTTTCGCCTCCGGCAATGAGTATGCTGCGCAGGCGGCTTTTCCTGCAGCCTACTCGGGGTGCATCTCTGTCAGTGCACTTGCAGCGGACTTCACCCCGGCTTCATATTCGAACTATGACGCGTGCATCACGCTTTCTGCACCGGGCGGAGACGGCGAGTACCATGGTCGTCCGGGAGTACGCGATGAGGATCTCGGTGATGAACAGCAGGGGCAGATTCTTTCGACGCTCGTCTCCGGAACAGAGCCTGTTTATGGGTACTATGAGGGCACGTCAATGGCCTGCCCGCATGTCTCAGGAGTTGCGGCTCTCGGTCTTTCGTATGCGGCTAAACTTCACAAGCATTTCACGGCCAAGGAGTTCACTCGGCTTCTCAGAGATTCCGGCAGTGACATTGACAGGTATTTCACAGGAAAGAAAGGCTATCACTATAACCATACTTCGGCCGGCTCCTCACTTTCGCTCATGAACCTTTCTGACTACCGGGGCAAGATGGGACGCCTCGTCGATGCCGGGGCACTGCTCCGAGCCGTGGGAGACGATGTAAATGGGACTGAGATGAAGCTTCCGAATGTCTATCTCGCACTGGGAACCACACAAAAGATCGACTTGTCGCGCTATTTCAGAAACGGGGAGAAGTTAACGTTCTCCGCTGTCTGCGAATCTCCTCAAACAGCCTCCGTGACTGTCTCCGGAACTATTCTGACTGTGACCGGAAATGCTGTCGGAGCAACGCTGGCCACGGTGGAGGCGAGTGATGCAAGCCGACAGACCATAGTAATAACGGTTCGCGAGAATGCCGGTGACAACGGGTGGATGTAAGGCGGGCTGGATAATGAACTTGAGCAATGAGATATGAAAAGATTTAGAATACTGATTCTGGCTGCGGTTGCCGCGATCCTTTCTTCAGGATTGGATTCCTGCACCAAGAAAGAGTTGCCGGAACAAGAAATGGAAATCAGCCCTACTAATCTTGCCGGCACATGGCAACTTGCGCAATGGAATGGTGCACCGCTTCCCTCCGGCGCGTTCTTCTACATCGTTCTGGAACGACGCGACCGAAGCTTCATCATTTACCAGAATATTGACAGCATGCTTCCACGACGGATTACGGGAACGTGGAATCTGGAGACCGACCCGTATCTCGGCTCTGTCATTTCCGGGACATACGATTATGGCGTGGGGAACTGGTCCAACGAGTATGTCATCAGTAGTCTCATGCCTTCCGGGACGGTGATATGGGCGGTAAAGGGCAATCCGAAGGATGTGACCCTGTATACCAGATGCGACACCATTCCTTCTGACATCCTTGAGAAATGTGCCGAGTGAGTCAATCGAATGTTTTAAAGAATATAGTATAAATCTTATTAAATGGTATTAAGATGAAAAAGTTGTTTCAATTTCTTGCGGCCGCAGCAGTTGTGGCCTTCGGAGCCGTCTCATGCGACAAGAACGGCTCGACTCCCGAAGAGGAGGACATTGACGGACTCGTTGAGATCCGGGTACTTCACAAGACTTCCGTCACCTTGGAAGTGAAGGTTGTTAAAGGAAAAGAATGTTCAAAGTATGTTGTCGGAGCCTCAAAGAAGCTCACTGAGTCGGATTATGACGAAAACGGCAATTATGTTGAGACCCCTGTCATGATTCCGCTTTTCAGC
>DJSA01000112.1 GCA_002438905.1 Bacteroidales bacterium UBA6346 | reverse complement strand
ATTTTTGCGTTATTATTTACAAGCTGCTGAACGAGCCAATCGAGCACCGCCCAGCATCAGACAGTTGGAACACTCTCTATTACCCGAAGCTCGAACCTCTCTACAAGAGGCTCACGACCGCAATCCGCGCCGTTGACAAGAACCACATCATCATCCTCGGCGGGGCGAGGGGCAACACCGACTTCACTATGTTCACGGACTGGAAGTTCGACTCAAACCTGATGTACACCTGCCACTGCTACTTCAAGGACGCGCCTGAGAAGAGCGTGAAGTATCTCGTAGAGTTTCGTGACAGGACGGGCGTTCCGATGTTCGTAGGCGAGACTGGACACCTGACGATGGAGCAACAGCTTGCGATGAGCAAGTATTTCATTGCAAACAACTTAGGCTACACCTACTGGCCGTACAAGAAGATGAAGACCGGGGGCTCTTTCGTGAACTTCACACCTTCCTCAAGTTGGGACAGCGTGGTGAACTTCTCTGAGGCCGACCGCAGCAGCTACCCGGCCATCCGCCGCGCCCGTCCGGATCAGGACACAGCGAAGAACGCCATGCAGTCGTTCCTTGAGCAGTGCAAGTTCTCGAACTGCAAACAAGATCAGAACTACATCAACTCGACGCTGATGAAATAGTATCAATTCCGCGCTGTTGAAACAGCATCAATCCCGCGCTGGCGAAATAGCGCGAATTCCATCCCCCCCCCGGAACAAGAAATCATATCTCAAAACAACAATTTCCCGATGAAACATCACCATAGCCGCATATTCATTGCAACGGCCATCTTATTTCTGCTGCCTTTGGCCGCCAATGGCCAAACGACTGGACTGCCCGAAGACAATCCGGTCGCGGCTCCGGAAGCCGTGGTAGTTTCCGGCAATGCGCGATTCACGGTTCTCACTCCTCGCCTGCTGCGTTTGGAATGGTCGGAGGACGGCCGTTTCGAGGACAAGGCCACGCTCGGTGTCGTTAACCGCAGACTTGACGTGCCGAAGTTCAAGGTCAGAAGGGGGTTCGGCAACAAGACGGTCATAGAGACGGACAGCCTGAGGCTTGTCTATTCGGGAAAAGGGAAGTTCGACTCGTCCAATCTTTCGGTGACGTTCAATATGCCCAAGGCGGGCGGTGGTTCACGCAGGGTCGTATGGCATCCGGGGATGGACGAGGGCGGCAATCTGCTCGGTACCTGCCGCACCCTTGACAGCTGTGACGGGGAGAAGACCATAGACCCGTTCGACAAGGGCGTGGTCTCCCGCGACGGCTGGGCGGTGATTGACGAGTCGGAGCGGCATCTGCTGAAGCCTGTCGATGAGGACTGGAAGAGCTGGGTGGAAAGTCGCGGGGACGGAGAGCGCATTGACTGGTATCTCTTTGCCTACGGTCATGACTACAAGGCTGCTGTCTCGGACTTCACGAAGATCTCCGGCAAGGTTCCCCTGCCGCCGAAATGGGCTTTCGGCTACTGGTGGAGCCGCTACTGGCAGTATTCGGACTATGAGCTGGTCGACCTTTGCCGGGAAATACGCTCCTATGGGATTCCGATTGACGTGATGATAATCGACATGGACTGGCATGAGGTGTTTTCGCTGAAAATCGGAGGTCCGACAGATGACTTCGGGGAGTCAATCGGATGGACAGGCTACACATGGCAGAAGCAGCTTTTCCCTTCGCCGGAGAACTGCCTTGCAGAACTCCACGGACTCGGCGTCAAGACAGCGCTGAACCTGCACTTCAATGAGGGAATACAGCCCTTTGAAGAGCCCTACGGCCGCTTTGTCAAGGACTATCTTTCGCGAACTTCCGACTATGACGGGCCGAAAGATTATGTCTATGGCACGGAGCCCTACCATTATGCGGGAGTGAAGAAGCCTGCGGGAGATGGAAAGGCCGGGCAGCCGGCTCCGGTTCCGCACAGGATGAGCCAGATGGAATGGGCCGACGCCTATTTCAATTCGGTCATCCATCCGCTTGAGAGCAAGGGCGTCGATTTCTGGTGGCAGGACTGGCAGCAGTGGAAGTACAGCCGCTATGTCCCCGGCCTAAGCAACACTTTCTGGGTGAACTGGTGCTTTTTCAACGACAAGGTGCGGCGCACTTCCCACATGGGGATTCAGGCTCCGAGACCGATGATATACCACCGCTGGGGCGGCATCGGCAGCCACCGCTACCCAGTCGGCTTCTCCGGCGACACCTACGCAACATGGAAGGTCCTCGGCTATCTTCCGTATTTCACCGCCACGGCCTCGAACGTGGCATACGGCTACTGGGGGCATGACATCGGAGGATTCAAGAAATATGAGGGGATGAAGGCCACCAATCCAGAGCTCTTCACGCGCTGGTTTCAGTACGGCGTGTTCACCCCTATCTTCAAGACGCACTCCACAAAGGATCCCGTGATTGAAAAGCATTTCTGGAAGTTCCCGGACTATTTCCCGGCCATGCGTGACGCAATCCGCCTGCGCTACAGCCTTTCCCCGTACATCTACACCGCCGCCCGCGAGGCATTCGACACGGGGATTTCCATCTGTCGTCCGCTCTACTACGACTCCCCGGAAGACCCTCGGGCGTACTCTTTCAAACAGGAGTATATGTTCGGGGACGACATCCTCGCGACGGTCGTCTGTGAGCCGGCAGACAGCCTCACGGGACTTGCTTCGCGCACCCTTTGGCTTCCGGAAGGAAACGACTGGTTCGACGTTGCTTCGGGAAAGATGCTGAAGGGCGGCTCGGTTGACACCATGAGCTACACCATAAACGAGAATCCGTGGTATGTCAGAGCCGGGGCCGTCATCCCGATGGCATCTGAGAAAATCACTTCCCTCCAGAGTGCGGACAACACTCTGCGGCTGTTCGTCGCCCCCGGCCACGGCAGCAGCACGACAAAGGTCTATGAGGACGACGGCGGGACGCAGGCATATGTCTCAGAGTACGCCACAACGGCAATCAGTAAGCATTCCGACATCCACGGCACACACATCGAAGTCTCCCCGCGCAAGGGTCAGTTCCCCTCCGCCGCCACGTCCCGCCGCGTCATAATTGAACTCGCCAACTCCTACGCGCCGTCTGAGGTGCTCTTCAACGGGGCTCCGGTCCGCTATTCGCGCTTCACCGAGCGGGAATCCACAGGAAAGGAGGCCGCTTCCGAGGCACTGTGGACCTACGATGGGGCGACCCTCAGCGTGAAGATATATCTTCCCGAAACCGATGTCAACGAACGTCTCACGGTCGATTGCAGTTTCCCGGAATTTTCCCCTGAACAGCTCGCGCTCCTCGACGGGGCGAAGGGACGGATTGGCAGGATGAGAAAGTTTGCGCCGGAGGCAAAGATGGCGTTCGGCTATCATGTGGACCGCATCTGCAAGATGCCCGATTCTTTCCTGGCTATTCTCCAGTGCGGCAGCTTCATCACGGAAGACCCTCATGGCGCTCCGGCTTATCTCTCGGCGTTTGACCCGCAGGCGGCTTTGGCGGACCTTGAGGGACTCGGCAAGCTCCCGCCGGAATTTCTCGCGCGCCTGCGCGCCCAATTGGATTTTTAATGCTAACTTTGCGCTTCATTGAAACACAAAGACATGACAATAGAATGCCCAAGTCCGCTGTGGAAGGATTACCAGCTCATCGACTGCGGAAACTTTGAGAAACTCGAAAGGTTCGGGAAAATCGTGATGGCGCGTCCCGAGCCGAAGGCAATATGGGACAAGTCGCTTTCGGACGAGGAATGGAACCGTCTGATGCACACGAGGTTCGCTCCCGGAGCCGGGTTCGGAAAGGCCGGAAAGGAGGACAGCGGCACATGGAAACGGCTCAAGCGGATGGACGACCAGTGGTTCATCGGCTACGGCGGCTACGGGGCGGAGAACTGCGCCGGCATGGCGACTGAAATCACCGAGACTGGCATGAGGGCTGAAGCAGGCGATTCCATCGAGGACGACGCCCGGACGGCAACCGATGTCCTGCCGAGCGGCCCGTCGTTCCGGCTGCGTCTGGGTCTGACGTCGTTCAAGCACGTGGGGGTCTTCCCCGAGCAGGCGCCGAACTGGGAATACATCTATTCACACACAAAAGTCCTTGTCAAGAAGGCAAAGTCCGAGGGCCGGCCGACGCCCAAGGTGCTGAACCTGTTCGCCTACACGGGCGCCGCCTCGCTCGCGGCAAAGGCTGCGGGGGCTGACGTGACGCACCTCGATTCTGTGCGGCAGGTCGTGACATGGGCAAAGGGGAACATGGAGAACAGCGGTCTGGACAACATCCGCTGGGTGGTCGAGGACGCGCTCAAGTTCGCCCGCCGCGAGGCCAAGAGAGGCAATGTCTATCAGGGAATCATACTCGACCCTCCCGCCTACGGGCATGGACCGGACGGTGAGAAATGGAAGCTGGACGAGTGTCTGAACGATATGCTCAAGTGCGTCTCGGCCATTCTCGCGCCCACGGACAGTTTCATGGTGCTGAATCTCTACTCCAACGGCTTCAGCGCTGTGCTCGGCGAGACGGTCGTGCGGCAGAATTTCTGTCTCAAGACCGGTTTTAGGGAACTTCAGAGCGGGGAGCTCGTGCTGACGGACAATTATGGAAAGAAATTGCCGTTGAGCGTAGTGGTGAGACTGTTCAGGTGAGATTTCAGAATAAAATGTCGGAATGACAGTGAGTATATAAAGCATATAAACTCCGTCTAAAAAGACACATAAGGCATAAGATAAAAAGACATAAACACTAAAATATATTTTTATGACATTCAAAAGAATACTTTTTCTTGCCGCGGCGATTTTGGGAGCGGCGGTTTCTTCATTCGCGAAGGACGTGAACTATCAGGTAGCCTCACCGGACGGACACATCGTTGCAACGGTCATGGTCGGCGAAGACATCAGGTATTCGGTGTCCTGCGATGAACAGACTCTCATCGCCCCGTCTGCAATTTCGATGAGCCTTTCCGACGGCATCGTTTTCGGCAGGAACGACAAAGTGCGCAAGGTTGTGAAGACATCGTTCGACGAGACCTTCCCTACCGTTGCATACAAAAAGGCGGAGGTTCGCGACAATTACAATCAGATTTCATTGAATTTCAAGGAGTTCTCTCTCGTGTTCCGGGCTTATGACGACGGCGTCGCATATCGTTTCGTCAGCAGGCTTGACAAGAAGAAGGACTATGAGGTTCTGAACGAGCAGGCTGAGTTCAATTTCGGCAAGGACAGGCAGGCCTTCATTCCCTATGTGAACTCAGGAGCGAAGACCATTGAGGGACAGTTCTTCAATTCATTTGAGAACACCTACACTGTGCAGAACCTTTCACAGTGGAGGAAGGACAGGCTTGCATTCCTTCCGCTTGCAGTGACGGCGGACAACGGGGTGAAAGTGGTCATCACCGATGCCGACGTCACGAACTACCCGGGGATGCAGATAATCGGAGCAGAGGGTTCGACCTCACTCAGGGGAATGTTCGCCCCTTATCCTAAAGTCATAGAGCAGGGCGGTCACAATATGCTTCAGGGAATGATCAGGGAGCGCGAGAATTTCATCGCGAAGGCCTCCGGAGGCGAGACTTTCCCGTGGAGGGTCATCATGGTCAGCACGTCGGACGCGCAGCTCGCGGTGAACGACATGGTCTGGAAACTCTCTCCGGCGCAGGATGCCGGAGCGGACTATAGTTGGGTGAAGCCGGGCAAGGTCGCATGGGACTGGTGGAACGACTGGAATCTCTACGACGTCGATTTCAAGGCTGGAATCAACAATGATACTTATAAATACTACATAGACTTCGCCGCAGACCACGGCATCGAGTACGTGATTCTCGACGAGGGCTGGGCAGTGAACCTCAAGGCGGATCTCTTTCAGGTGATTCCGGAGATTGATCTTCAGGAGCTTGTGGATTACGGAAAGGAGCGCAATGTCGGAATCATACTCTGGGCCGGCTACTGGGCATTTGACCGCAACATGGAGAAGGTTTGCAAACTTTATTCGGAAATGGGCGTGAAGGGTTTCAAGATTGACTTCATGGATAGGGACGACCAGCTGATGGTTGATTTTCATAGGCGGGCGGCCGAGATGGCTGCAAAATACGGCCTTCTCGTAGACTTCCACGGCACCTACAAGCCGACAGGGCTGAGCCGCAGGTGGCCGAATGTTGTGAACTACGAGGGCGTGCACGGGCTGGAGCAGATGAAATGGAGCAAGCCGGAAGTGGATCAGGTGACCTACGACGTGACGGTTCCATTCATCCGCATGGCAGCCGGGCCTATGGACTACACTCAGGGCGCGATGCGCAACGCAAGCTGGGGCAACTACCGTCCGGTCAATGACGAAGGAATGAGCCAAGGCACGCGCTGCCGTCAGCTGGCCGAGTATGTGGTCTTTGATTCTCCGCTTAACATGCTCTGCGACTCCCCTTCAAACTACATCAGGGAACCCGAGTGCACGGATTTCATCGCGGAATGCCCTGAAATCTGGGACGAGAGCCTCGGAGTGAACGGCGAAATCGGCAAGTACATCACCATCGCCCGCCGCAGCGGCAAAGACTGGTACATCGGAGCGCTCACAAACTGGGATGAACGCGATCTCACTCTCGACCTGAGCTTCCTCGGCGAAGGCGAATGGATCCTCGACATCTTCCATGACGGCATCAACGCGAACAAGGCAGCCCGCGACTACAAGCACACCTCCGCTACCGTTCCCGCCGACCGCAGGCTCACCATACACCTCGCACAGGGCGGCGGATGGGTCGCGAAGATTTCCCGCAAATAAGCAAGACAACGGATGACAATCCAAGAAAAAAGGGGGGCGAACAAAACACTTTTTGTTCACTCTCCTTTTGCTTTAGAAGCTGTTTGAATTTTTTGTTCGTAAATCACGCCGATTTTGGGAATTGCCCTAAGAAAACGATAACTTTGTCGGATTGGATTTGTATTGTCAACAACTATGGAAAACATCAGAAGAATGACCGTCATCGCGCTGCTCCTGCTGCTTCTGCCGTTCGGGGCAAGGGCGCAGTTTTTCACGGCGGGGGACGATCTGGGATGCCGGAAATGGTACAGCATCGAGAGCGAGAACTACCGAATCATCTACCCTCAGGGGCTGGACTCTCTGGCCCGGGTCTATGCGCGGGAGATGGAGCGGTTCAGAAAGCCTGTGGGGCTGACGAGTGGCTATCTACCGGGGGAATGCATCCGGGGAAAGATGCCTGTTGTGCTGCACGCATACAATTCTGTTTCAAACGGTTCTGTAGCTTGGGCACCGAAGAGAATGGACGCCTACACGATACCTCAAATCTATAACGGAGAGGCAACTCCATGGTCGACACAACTTGCGGTGCATGAGTCCCGGCACATCAGCCAGATGCAGTTCGGACTGAGTCATGCGCAGAGGCCTTTCGGGTGGTTCTTCGGAGAGATGTGGAACGGACTTACGGCAGGATTGTACACCGAAAATTCATTTCTGGAGGGCGATGCCGTATGCGCGGAGACAGAACTGACACGCTCGGGGCGCGGGCGCAAGGCCGATTTTCTGAACTATTACATGGTCTGCTTCGACCAGGGAGACCTGCGGGACTGGGATCAGTGGCGATTCGGCTCACAGCGGAACTACACGCCGGATTGGTATGCGCTGGGCTACCTGACCTACGGCGGGCTGCGCTGGATGTACGACAAGGATGACTATGTAGCGGAATATCTTGACTATGCCTCCCGCCATCCGCTACGGATCGACGTGCGCGAGGTGGTTGCGAAACGGACGACGGGGAAAGACCTCGTAAAATCGTTCCCCGCCGTGCGGGACAGCGTGAGGGCAGTCTGGAGGGCGGATGCGGAGCTTCGGAAACCGTATATGCCAATGGAACAGGTAACGAAGACTCCACGAAAGCCTGCGGACTATGAGGGGCTAATGGCTGTCGGGAATGGACTTTTTGCTGTAAAACACGGATATACAGACAATTACCAATTGATACGCATTTCTCTAGAAGACAATGGGGCAAATGCTGATGGCTTTGAGGAAATGGTGGACGATGGCATATCCCCGAGGGGCGGCATATCCCCGAAAAATGAACCGTCCTCAAAGAATATGTTTTCGGAAAAATTCGTCACGCATTTCGGGAGTTATGCCGGGGCTCTGATACACTCGCCCGTGACGGACAAGTTGTATTGGAGCGAATCAGTGTCCGATGCACGCTGGACGCTGAAGTCCGCTTCTCTGATCCGGAATATAAGTACAAGAGGAAGGTTACCGAAGAGCCTCACGCATAAGGGATGGCTGTACAATCCCGCGCCTTCAGAGAAATATGCGCACGCGGCGGTGGTCGAAATTCGTCCCGAGGGTGGTTCTGGCCTGACATTCATAAACTTGGGAAACGGGAAACGGGAAATGTCGTTCAATGCTCCGGATTCGCTGCAGATTGTCGAGACGGCGTGGATTGGAGAGGATATTTATGTTTCGGGGATATCGGAACATGGATCCGGGATATATAGGCTCGACGTCAACGAAGAACACTGCGACAACCTTGCCGGCGCATTGGGAAGTCCGTATGAATTTCACTACAAAGTGCCTGAAGGTGAATATCGTTGGGTTATGGCTCTTGCGCCGCAGCCCGTACAGATTAAGGATCTCCAGGGTGGGCAGAATCCATCCGACAAGATGAGGGGGAAAGATAAGGATGTGGTTTTGTTCACTTCGGACAGGACCGGAGTCAACGAACTCTACAGTCTCGATCCGGATGAGGGAACTCTGCGACAACTTACATCCACGAGATACGGAGCCTCTGACTATCAGTTCGATGCGGACGGACGGTGGCTTTATTTCTCATCGCAAACAATAAAGGGAAAAATGATTTTCCGAACCCCTGCCAACGAATTGTTCGACAAGGAGGTGGACTGGAATGAGCGTTACATCTGGCCTATAGCGGAAAAGCTCTCGGAGCAGGCACGAAGACGGGCAAAAAAACTCTATGGGAATGCGGAACTGCTTGAGACAGAGGCCGCACGTGCTGACACTATGACTCTGTCCAAACCACGGAGATACTATAAGGTTCCACAGATGTTCCGCGTGCACTCATGGGCTCCTTTTTATGCGAACATTCCTGTGCTGATGAACGCCAATGACCTGGGCGACAACATCTTTGATTATGTAAACCTCGGAGCGACGGCGGTTCTCCAAAACCAGCTCGGCACATTCTCCGGCATCATCGGCTATTCGGCGCACAAGGACCCTTACGACAAGGCACGCTGGAGGCACTCCGCCCACCTCAACCTCAAATACACGGGACTGTATCCCGTCTTTGAACTGAGCCTCGACTTCAACGACAGAGCGGCACGGCAAGGGAGCGTCAATCTCTATGAAATGGGTAAGGGGATGTATTCCATAACAACCCGCTCCGAAGCTCATCCGTCGGTTCCGAACATCTCCGGAAGCATCAGCGCATACATCCCGTTCAAGTTCTCCTCAGGAGGCTGGAGTAGGGGATTCACTCCCCGCGTGAGCTATTACATCAGCAACGACCTCAGGGACGCGAACGCGTATATATTCAGACGCATAGGCATCAGTTCCTCCGAAGGGGGCTCCGGCAGCGGAGAAGTCATAATTCCAGACGGAGTCACACAGCAATGGTATTTCGAGCGCAAGATGGAGTCATTCAAGAACTTGCCGGCACAGAACCTCACGGCCTCGGCGAGCCTCTACGGGATTCTCCCAGTGAACAATTCGGGAGTTTTCCCGCGCTGGGGAGGCGGCATCCAGGCTGGGCTGAGCTACCCGCTCGGCATGACCCACTGGTACTCTCCCGCCGCCTACGGATACGCCTACGGATATTTCCCGGGAGTCGTTCCGGAGCAGGGGCTCAAGCTCACGGGACTGTGGCAGGGTCAGATGCCGACTCGCGAGAAGGGCAAGACCTACACAAGCGCACCTTTCAGCACCTCGGCCACGGGCATCCTCCCGCGCGGCATCCCAGCGGCGTCGCTTCGCTCCGCCCTCGTCCAGCGCACCGATAACCTCGCCAAGTTCACGGCCGACTATGCCATCCCCATCTACGTTGGCGACCGATCCCTCCTCTGGAGCTGCCTCTACGTCCGCCGTCTGCTGCTGACCCCGCACTTTGACTGCACCCTCTTCAGCAACGCCGCCCTCGACCTGGGCAAGGGCACGGGCAGCCTGATGACCTACGGATTCGACCTCACGCTCGACATCCAGTGCATCCTCTGGCTCACAATCCCCTGCACCCTCGGTGTCAGCGTCAACTTTAATGGTGCGCCTGACTGGAATGGTCTCGCTGCCATCGGGAAGGCTCTCGGGGTTCCGGACGTGCCGAAGTTCTACATCGGCCCGGTCTTCAGCATCAGTATGTTCTGACGGAGTGAAATATGCTGACAGTCCGGCAATTTTGTATTGCAGACTTCGGCAAAATGTGCCATCTTTGCCATCCGGATCCAGAAAGCCGAAATAAATATTATAAAACCACTTGTTATGAGACAAAATTTTCATATAGCCTCGGCTGTAGCCACCGCTTTAATGCTGCTTTCTTCCATCGCGTTTGCCGGAGAAAGGATTGCTGTGTGGCCGAAGGGGAAAATGCCTGATAGACAGAAACATCAGATTGCCGCAATGACGGACGAGGCAGGACAGAAAGGATTCAAGGCAGACAAAAACCGCACAGCCTATATCGAATGGTACGATGCCCCGAAGACTGACGTGCGCAATGGTGCCTGCATGATACTAATTTCCGGAGGAGGCTACTACAACTGCTGCGATGTGGGCCTCGTGGCCGATTGGGCGGAGAAACTGACAAAACTCGGCTTCCAATGCGTGAATTTTGTCTATCGGACTCCGCGGCCTGAGGGTCTTCCTATATATCAGACGGCATGGGAAGACGGCCAGAGAGCAGTCCGTATGGTTCGCAAAGATGCGGAAAAGCGTGGATTCGATCCGGAGAAAATAGGAACAATATCCATGTCGGCAGGTTCACACCTTGCGCTTCTGCTCGGAACATCGTCACAGACAAAGGCTTATGAGCCAGTAGACGAAATAGACAGCATTCCCTGCCACATAAATTGGGCAATCGTCAACGCTCCGGCATACGCCACGACGGACGGAGAGACGGGAACGCCGGCTACAAGGGAAGGCTACGGAACGGACGTAAAACTCAGTTCAGTGTTTAAGTTTGACGAAAAGACCTGCCCGATGAGCCTGCACCATGGAGGACTTGACCCCTATAGCCCGACCGCCTCAACGCTGGTTTACAGGAAGTTACGCCGAATGGGCATACCAGCGGAGGTCCATCTCTACCCGGACAAGGGACATGGTGCGTTCGGATTTGAGCGTGCCGTTGAGTTCATGAGACAGATGGGATTCATGGGGCCGGTGCCTGCGGAAGTTCCGATTATGGATGTATATTCCTCGGATGAAGACCGGGCGGAAGTCATACGGGAAGATGTTTGGCCGGAGGGAATGATGCCGGACACGCAGGCGCAGCAGTGTACACCTTATATAGAGTGGCATATCCCAACGAAGCTCACGACCACCGCGATTCAGATCATCTATTCCGGCGGTTCATACATGAGCAACGACCCAGACGGGTTCGAGGTCGTGCCGGCACGCCGCTACCTCAACAGCAAGGGAATGACAGTCGTGACTCTCAAATATCGTACACCCCGCCCAGAAGGTCTATCAAAGCACACAACCGCATGGGAAGACCTCCAGCGCACGATCAGGATTGTACGCAGCGAGGCTGCCTCAAGAGGTCTCGACCCGAACAGAATCGGAATCATGGGAAGTTCGGCAGGCGGACACCTAACGCTTATGGGTGTGACATCGTCTCTTCACAACTCCTATCTTCCGAAGGACGAGATAGACAGACTCTCCTGCAGCGTGCAGTGGGGAATCGGAATATATCCTGCATACGCCCTCACCGACGGCATCGACCAGAACAACACCGGTGGCGGAAACGATGACAGCGCAGTGCTCGTCCCAGAATTCAGTTTCGATCTCAAGACGGTTCCGATGCTTTTCATACATGGCGATGCTGACGGATGGGCAGCGATGAATTCAGTAAAGTGCTGGGAGAAAATGAGGGCAATGGGCATTCAGTCTGAACTTCATACCCTCGCCCTGCGCAACCACTGCTTCCAAAGAACCTGCTCTCCGGGCACAGGAAGTTACACTCACTTGGACCGCATCTGGGAATTCCTCACGGCCAAGGAGTACAACAAATAAGGTTGTTATTAGGCACACACGCGTTCAAAAATCGAGGCCGTCTATCTGATCGACAATAAACCCGCGGAGGTCATCCCAGCGGTAGTACGGGCCGGAGACGGCCTTGAGAGCGGGGATTGTGGTCTCGACCTCGTTGCGGAGAATCTTCACGAGGACGTCGCCTTTCTTGTTGCGGTAGAAAATCATCTGGAGGTTGGAGGCCATTGGCATCCCCCGGAAACCATACCACACACCATCAATGGCATCGGCCATCTTCCTCTCTTTTTCCAAACCCTTGACACGCAGGGTGCTGAAAGTGGGTGCGAGACCGGTGTCATGTCCGAAACGAAGGTCGGCAGCGTGGTCGTTCCCTGCAACAGCGGCATCGGCCTTCTCTATGATGTCGCTGAGAATGCGGGCTCCGATGAGGTCCTTTGACCGCCTATTCTCCACAGTCCCGTTCATTACATTGTAGTAATTGACGTCATTGTACGCCCATATTGCATAAAGTTCATCAAGGGTGAAATGACGATAGACGTAAGGATCCTCTATGTCAAGGCACTGTCCTATGCCACCGCCCCAAACGACATCCGCAAAGAATTTTTCCGGTCCATTCTTCATAAACTTGACCGCAGCTTCGGGAGATGTAGTCAAGGCAGAAAGAAGTCTTGACGGATCGAGATTCGCGATCAGCACAGAATCCATGACAAACTTTTCACGCTTCCCCACAGCGGGAACTCCTTCCGTGTTGCAGAGATAACGAGTGAAACGATCTCCCGCATCCATCGTTATATGCAGTTCCGGATATTCCCGCGCAACCTGCCCGCAGAAATTCGCCATGCTCTGAATACAGCGCTGGACACCCGTCGAGACACAATAGACCTCCTTACGGTCATTCTGCCGAAAGATTTCCGGGCAACGATGGCAGAGACGCTCGGCAATCGCTAGATGCTGTGCAGCTCCTTTGTGGGTAAGATAGCCGATCTGCCCGTCATGGGCCTGTTTAATGGCATTAAGATCATTCAGGACAGCTCTTCCCTCTTCGGTCAGAAGTCCGTGTGCGTCAAGAGAGTCCAGAACAGCCAGCGGCCTGTCCATATAATCGGCTGTGTAATGGTAGCGGCTGCCGTGCCTGCCGTAATGGCTGACATAGAATGGTTTGTACCCCTTGGGAGCCGGTGTGTCGACAATCTTCGATGGAGCCTCGTAATTGTGGTGAAGATTGACGCTCCTCGTAGGGTCTTCCCTCAAGAGTTCCATCACTTCCTGCCTATGCTCCGGAGACTGCGCGAAAGACGCGCTGCAGCAGCCCGCAGTTAGGGCTGCCACAACGATTATAGTCTTATGCAAGTTTTTCATTTTTAATAATTTATCAAAGGAGGTCATTTCCCACTCCCCTCAAAAAATCATCTAAAACAAAACAACTCAAGGAAAGGGGATGAAGAAAAGGATGAGATGCAAGGCGCACAACGAAGCAGATCGCCTTTTCTTCGCTCCGCCCCATTATTTTGTTCTGAAATCCACAGTCCCCCGCACATCATCCGATGCCGCAGCAAAATAAACCGTGAACTCATGCTTCGGATCAAGAACCCACTCATGTTTGTCCTCGTTGAAGTAGGCAAGGTCCGAAGCCGGAATCTCAAACGACACGGTCTTGCTTTCGCCCGGAGCGAGGCTCACCTTGTCGAACGCCTTGAGTTCCTTCACAGGACGGTCAAGAACAGGGTTGTGCTCGCCCACATAAAGCTGGACGACCTCCTTGCCCTCGCGGGAACCGACATTCTTCACCTTCACCGAAGCCCTCAACGTTCCGTCTGCAGAAACAGCAGAACTTGCCTTGAAGTCACTGTATTCGAATTCGGTGTAGCTCAGACCATGGCCAAAGGCAAAGAGCGGCTTGATGTCCCGGTTCTCGTACCAGCGGTAGCCGACATAGATGCCCTCGTCATATTTCACGTCCGGACCGCAGGTGTAAACGCCAAGCGCATGTGCCGGAGAATCTTCTATTCTGACAGGGAAGGTGAACGGAAGTTTTCCGCTCGGGTTCACGGCACCGAAGACAACGTCCGCGATGGAATTTCCCGCCTGTGAGCCGCAGAACCAACACTGGAGGATTGCAGGAACTTCCTCAAGCCACGGCATTGCAACAGCGTTTCCGTCAACGAGGCATACTGCAAGTCGCGGATTGGCAGCCGCAAGAGCCTCGATGACCTTATCCTGGCCGTATGGAAGATTGTACTGCGTGCGGTCGGTGCCCTCGCAGTCCTGATGCCCGTCCTTGTTGAGACCACCGAAGAAGAGAACGACGTCCGCATCGGCTGCGGCCTTCACAGCATCCTCAATAAGCTGCTCCTCAGAGCGGGACTCTGACAAATCCTGTCCGGTAGTCACCCCGTTATATTCGTTGGATGCGCTTCCCACATATCCCCTTTCATAAACGACCTCAGCCTTGTTGCCGACCGCCGTAAGTATTCCCTCAAGCGGAGAAACCTCGTGCTGAACCTTCAGCGAGGACGAACCGCCGCCGACAGTCATCATCTTGAGGGCATTCTCACCCACCACAAGTATCTTCTTCGTAGAGGCGAGTTCGACCGGAAGAACCTTGACACCGCCTGCCGGAGCATCATTCTTAAGGAGAACGATTCCATCGGCCCCAATCTGACGCGCAGCGGCGTGGTGCTCCGGAGAATTGAGCGAGCCGAACGGCTTGTCCGTGTTCATCGCTGTGCGGAAGATGAGTTTCAGGACACGCCCTGCCTTGTCGTCGAGGGTTGCAAGCGAGGCTCTCCCATCGCGCAGGCGCTCAAGGTAAGGATCGGCAAGCATGTAACTGTCATAACTTTTCTTTCCTTTGGTAGAAAGTCCATCGGTCCAAGTGCCGTATTCAAGATCGAGGCCGTATGCCGCTGCCTGGTCCGGGTTGCACGCGCCGCCCCAGTCGCTGATGACGGCTCCGTCAAACTTCCACTCGCCTTTCAGAACGTCATCGAGAAGATACTTGTTGTGGCAGAGGTGCTGACCTTTGTAGAGATTGTATGCGCCCATCACAGACCATGCGCCTCCCTTTTCCACTCCTGCCTTAAACGCCGGAAGGTAAATCTCGTAGAGAGCCCTGTCGGAAACCTTCACATCGGCAATGTGACGGTTGCATTCTTGGTTGTTTAGGCAATAGTGCTTGAGGCAGACGGCCACCCCGTTCTTCTGCACCTCTTTAATATAAGGAACGCACATCTCCCCGGCAAGGAAAGGATCCTCTCCCATATACTCGAAGTTGCGTCCGTTGTAAGGCGTCCTGTAGATGTTCACGCCTGGGCCGAGCAGCACGTCCTTCTCGCGGTAGCGCGCCTCCTCGCCGATGCTCTTTCCGTAGAGTGCAGCGGCCTCCCTGTCCCAAGTCGCGGCAAGGCAGGTCAGAGCAGGATAGGCGGTGCAGGAATCGTTCGTCCATCCTGCCTGATCCCATTCGTCCCATTTCACTTCAGGGCGTATTCCGTGAGGACCATCGGTGCACCAAAGCTCAGGAATTCCGAGGCGAGGCACACCAGCTGACGAAAACTTGCTCTGGGCGTGGAGAATCGCCACCTTTTCCTCCATTGTCATCCGCGAAAGCGCGTCAGCGACACGTTCGTCAAGGTCGCGGCTTTCGTCCATATAAACCGGAACATTCTGTCTCTCAGAACATGAAGACAGTGCTAGCAGCACGAGGGCTGAAAGCGAAAGAAGAATCTTTTTCATCATATATTATCAGTTTTATAATTATCTCACTATGGGACTGGTGCACACAGAATGCAATGCTCAGATAAACCCGAATCCTGCAAAATTAAGGAATATACCACACCGACACAAATTTAAAATCAATTTTCAATGTTTTTATGCCAGTTTTTGAAAATATCATTACATTTTTATTGCGTCATTATCCCTACCTTTGCAGTGCTGCTGACAATAACAAAAAATCACAATAATGAAAAAAACACTTTTATTGATGACCGCGGCCGTGACCATAATGACCGGGTGCACGGAGAAAAGAGACGTCAACGAGGTGAGGGCGGAGAAACTTATGGCGAATATGACGCTCGCCGAGAAAATAGGGCAGCTGAGCCAGTTCGTTCCGAACAATTCCATCGTCACAGGGCCTGACGGGAGCCCCGTCAACGTGAAAGACGTCATCAAGGAAGGAATGTGCGGTTCCATGCTCAACGTCAGAACTCCGGAAGCGCTCATTGAATATCAGAAGCTTGCGATTGACAGCTCGCGTTTGGGGATTCCGATTCTCTTCGGGCACGACATCATCCACGGGGCAAGGACTACATTCCCAGAGAACATAGGAATTTCCTGCTCATGGGATCCGGAGATGGCAGAGGAGGTTGCAAGGATTTCGGCTGCCGAGGCCGCTGCATTCGGGATTGCGTGGACATTCTCACCTATGTGCGACGTGGCCATTGATCCGCGTTGGGGACGTGTTTCCGAGGGTTCCGGTGAAGATCCTTATCTTTCAGGAGAACTTTCGGCGGCTATGGTTCGCGGCTATCAGGGAGACGACCTCTCCGCAGGCAACACCATCCTCGCATGCGTGAAGCACTTCGCGGCATACAGCGGTGCCGAGGCCGGAAGGGACTACAACACCGTGGATATGTCCGAGATGATGTTCCGCGAGCGTCACCTGCCTTCCTACAAGGCGGCTCTCGATGCGGGTGCGCTGAGCGTGATGTCGTCTTTCAACGACTTCGACGGCATCCCTGCAAGCGGCAACAAATGGCTGCTCACCGACCTGCTGCGCGGCGAGCTCGGGTTCAAGGGCTTCGTCGTTTCCGATTATTGCTCTATAAATGAAATGATTAACCACCGCGTGGTGGCGGACAAGAAAGAGGCTGCGGAACTTGCGCTGAACGCCGGCCTGAACATGGACATGGTGGACGGTGACTACTACAAGTTCGCGGAAGAGCTTGTGAAGGAGGGACGCGTGAGCGAGGCTCAGATTGACAGGCTCTGCAAGGAGGTTCTGACGGTGAAGTTCAAGCTCGGTCTCTTCGACGACCCGTTCCGCTACGGCGGAGAGGGGCGCTGGGAGAAGGAGACATGGCTTCCGGAGTACCTTGAGACGGCACGCAAGGTAGCGCGCAGCTCGATGGTCCTGCTCAAGAACGAGAACGGGATTCTTCCTCTCAAGGGCAGCGAGAAGATTGCCCTCATCGGCCCTGCAGCGGACTCTCGCAGCGAAATGACCGGCACTTGGGTCGGGTTCGCGGATTACAAAAAGCCAGTCAGCTTCCTTGAAGGTCTGAAAGCAAGATTTCCTCACAATGACATCAGCTGCGAGAAGGGCTGCGACTTTTTCGACCCGATTGAAGGAGGGGTCGCAAAGGCCGTGGTGGCGGCGCGCCGTTCCGACGTCGTGCTCATGACCCTCGGACTTCCGAATGCCTACAGCGGCGAGGCCGCATCAATGGCGAACATAGACATCCCCGCAGCACAGAAGGAACTCTTCAAGGCAGTCAAGGCCACCGGCAAGCCTATTGTGATTCTGCTCGTGACAGGCCGGCCGATGACCATCGCCGAGGAGACGGAAGCCGCAGACGGACTGCTCGTGACATGGCACCCGGGCATCATGGGAGGCACAGCCCTCGCGGACATCGTTTCCGGAGACTACAATCCTTCCGGACGACTGACGATGACATTTCCGCTCTGCCTCGGCCAGGTTCCTATCCATTACAACGCCAAGAGCACCGGACGTCCGCGCAGGACTCCGACCAAC
>DJSA01000007.1:13285-34504 GCA_002438905.1 Bacteroidales bacterium UBA6346 | reverse complement strand
AATAGTTCGATTTTCAATCGCCACATTTCTGCGCTCGGTAGTCTCAAATTCGTTTGGACTGCTCTCGCTTATTGAAAAGGTTCACTAAAAATTCTGTCGGATCCATTCTGCAAAAAAGTAGTCATAAATACGGTAGCTGTCACTGGTCTTTGTGATGATGTCCTTCTCGACAAGCGGCGCGATTGCTGACTGTACTGAACTGGCTGAACCGAGGCGGTGCCTTGTAATGAATTCGGCCGAGGTTATGCCGGTGACTCTGCCTTCATTTGCCAGCACCTGCATCATCTGCTTCTGCTTGAGCGAAAGGTTGGAAAGGATTTCGCGGTAGCTATATTCCTGAACTTGGATTATGTTCCGCTTTGCCGCGTCGATTAAATCAGCGGTGCAGACTTCGCCTTCGCCGGTCAGAGAATACAGCTCGTTCATCATCAGCTGGACAAACCATGTGGTGCCGTTAAACTCTTGATAAACAGATGATATTACATTGACATCAATGCCCTTCCCTCTTTCCT
This sequence comes from Bacteroidales bacterium UBA6346, assembly GCA_002438905.1. Taxonomy (GTDB): domain Bacteria; phylum Bacteroidota; class Bacteroidia; order Bacteroidales; family UBA932; genus Cryptobacteroides. The sequence continues at coordinate 33,992 of DJSA01000007.1, read as the reverse complement.
CGAACAGGCTTTTTGCGAATGCGACGTATTTCTCCTGTTCGATGGCATCCAGGCCCATGATGATGGCGCTCTGGTAGAAAGGTTTTGCCGGCGAATGGAACATGTTGCTCATAAGGCGGCGCTTACTGCCCGAAAAAATGAATTGTGTCGTCTTGCACATCTGAATTCTTGTGCGGAGCAGAGCCTCTATATTCTTTTCTTTGTATGCGCCGATTTGCTGAAATTCGTCAACCGCCACGATGCACTTCTTTCCGGACATTTCGAGATAGCGGAATATTTCGTCCAGAGTCGTTTCCGGCGTCTTGATGTCTCCGATTCCAATGTCGAGGCTAGGCTCTCCGCTGACCGGATCCATTTTGAATCCAATCTTCAGAGAAGACACGATGCTGAAAAAAGTCTCTACCCATTTTTCCCGTTGTGGCTTTAACCTTTCAAACACCGCCTTTCCCAGCATATACGCGAATTCAGCGAGGCTGCTCGTTGCGTAGATGTCTATAAAGAATGCGTTGAAATTGTCCGAAATCTTTTTTTGAGCGAAAGTATGCTGTATAAGTCCGCTCTTTCCCATTCTCCTGTCCGAGATGAGCGCGACATTACGTCCGTTGACAATCTGCTTTATCAAAAATTCCGTTTCTTTCTCTCTGTCACAGAAATATTTGTCGGAGACATATTTCCCTACGACAAACGGATTCTCAAGTTCGTTATATCCCATTCTACACACATTTTACCGCAAATATAATTATTGTATTTGTGATTATCAAACTTTTGATAAATATTGTGCGGTTTGTTTGCCCGGGCTAATTTCCGGCGACAGCCTCAAGCAGTCGCGCGAACTGATCCGAGCAGGATGTTCCCTTGCCGCCGCACTCGATTTCGCGAAGCCTTGCCGCGGCCTCGGCTGCCTTCATACCCCTGACAAGTGCTCCGATGCCCTTGAGGTTACCGTTGCATCCGTACTGAAATTCCACATTTTCAATGACATCTCCTTTCATCGTAAGTTCAATGAGTCTTGAGCATACGCCCTCGGGCACAGCAATCACAGTGCGTACGTCCCCGTCTTTCGTGTCTGATATTATTTTCATTTTTTTCTGTTTTCGTTATTATTTCGGCAAAGCCCGGAAGATTGAGTACGGCGGACTGTCATTTTCGGATAGATGACAACAGCAGTATGTCTTTTAGCCAGTCGCAAAGAAATATCGGTATATTGAGTATATTGCCGTCGCTCTTCAGATTTCTCATGGAGAAACGAAGTCTTATTGAAGGTGAGTACTTTTCCTGGTAAACCTTAAGACTCTGCCCGGATATATTGTCCTCTGCCTTTACTTCAATCGGGAGAATCTCAATTCCATCCTGAATCAGAAAATCCACTTCCGCCTTATTACCCGAGACGGTCCAATAATGTGGGGAATGGAATCCTTGGGCAAGCAGGGAGCCCAACACGAAATTTTCCGCCATCGCACCCTTGAATTCTTTCAGAAGGTCTCCTTTTGCTATAACTGCTTCAGGAGGAAGTTCTGCCATTGTTCTCAATATGGCCTGATCAAGCATATAGATTTTGAACGCAGTGGTGTCTTCATAATGCTTGAGAGGCAGCCGCGGAGTCTCGCAGACATAAATTCTATAGACCATTCCCGAAAGCACAAGCCAGTCAAGGGCAGACTCGTATTCGCGTGCTCTTGCCCCTTCTCTCACCACTTTGAAGATAAATTTCTTGTTTTTCCGCGATAGCTGAGACGGAATGCTTCGCCATATCTCTCTGATACGGGGAATATCCTTGGTTTCAACATGCTTGGTGAAGTCATATTCATAGGATTTGCGGAGTTCCGCAAGATCATTCTCTATCTTATCCATTCCGGTACCATCCAGCATATCGCTGCATGGCTTCGGCAAGCCTCCGCAAATCTGGTATCTTTTGTATTGCTCAGTCAGTTTGTTGAATAGAATTTCGGGGAGCGGCTCCAGATTGGTCAGTCTGGACTCCAGCTGTTTCATGAGTACAGAGTCACTCATTCGCAGGTATTCACGGAATGTTACCGGGTACATTTCCCCCAAAAAATGACTTTTCCGACAGGGAATGTGTCGTTGAGCCCGTTGTTGGATTCCCACTCATCCCTTTTGCCCGTCTTTCTGCTGACAGCCACGCCAAGCAGAGAACCGGTGGCAATAATGTGGTAGTTTGGAGCGTCTTCCTTGAGGATGATGTCCTTGTCCCTGTCCGGCATCTCGACTATGGATACCTACTGATTTTTTCATAAAAATGCATCTCACTTCATTTTCCGGAAAATTAGTCTTATCTTCGCACAGCATGAAATACTGGCAGCTATGGATGAGTTTCTTGCAAAATCGCTTGGCGGACATCGCCCGAAGCGGAAGAAGATAGTGATCCTGTCCGGCGCCGGAATCAGTGCCGAAAGCGGGGTCTCCACATTCAGGGATAGCGACGGACTTTGGGAAAATCATGACGTCATGGAAGTTGCATCAGTACTCGGCTGGAAAAAGAATCCGGGGCTTGTTCTTGAATTTTACAACGGGCTCCGCGCCCAGCTTGTCGGGGTTCGGCCTGCCGCAAGCCTCTGGCGATACGCCCCGGCCGGCTGCTCCTCTCAAAAAAATTATTCTGCTGAGAAATGCCGAAAATCTCGGTTTTTATTTGTTGTGTTTTGCCGAAAATCTCAATTTTTCAATTGTCCCTGGATATGTCCGCCACTTTGCGCAGTTTCTCCAGAAACCCGTTATTCTCCGGATGCCCTTTCTCAAGCGCGAGCAGCAGAGTTCCGTCGTCTCGACGGTAGATTTTGCCGTGGAGAAGATAGAAATAGTGCTCGACGAACTCATCGACCTTAAGCGTCAAAGGTTTGACTGTGAAGAAAGTATATTTTGTTCTCAAAAGTCTGCGCGCTGCCTGAAAGACCTTGTCCTTAAAACTTTCCTTGAATCTTGTCTGCTCTGTAGGGTCATCGGCGGCGTATAGCGACATGACATAGAGCAGGTTTATGTCGAAATGGGATAGCCAGAGCGTGTCGCGGTCGAAGAGGCGGTTTTCAAAGTGGGAAATGCGATGCTTTTCTTCCTCGGCTTTATTTCCTGAGAAATCTCGGAGTCTTAGTCCCGAGTCTTCAAAAGAGAGCGTGTCGGGGATGAAGGCGCTTATGAAGAAGTTTGGACTGAAGTTGTAGCCTTCAGTGAGAGGGTCGCGATAGCCCATATCATCGAGCTTCCTTGACGTCGAGCGGGCAAAATGGTACTGGATGATGTTTTTCGCGTAGGTGAACTGTTTGTAGATGGAATTGTCTCCGACAGACGAACCGATGGAGTAGTACTTACTGTCGCCTATGTAATATATTTCGCGGCCGTCGATCGGCGAGCGGTACCTGAAAAGATGATCGACAATCTTTCCGTCTTTCTGGTTCCGCAGCATGTCCGGAAGGTCGGCGTCTGAAATCAGCGCGTCCATCATGGCCTCGAAGACGATTTCAAAATTGCCGACGAGAAGATAGTCGCTGATCTTGTCCTTTTCATGAATGCCGGAAGTCTTGAGGAAAAATGCACGGCACAGTTTCCATAATCGTATATCCTTGTCTGAAAAGTATTTATATTTGATGGCGTTCAATCTGATGAGACCGTATCCATCAAGATAGGTCTCAAACTGCGCACCGGTAACCGGCTCATAACTGCATTCGGGATGAACCTCAAACCCGAGTTCCGTCGATATATAGTGCAGGATTGAATGGAAGATAATCATAAGTTCCTCGTCGAAGTCAATCTGTTTCCTGCGGTTTATGACTTCAAGGTAATATGGCTCTTCGTTCTGATAGACCGGTGCCTTTGTCCGGATGGTCTTTTGCCAGTTTATGCGGTCATATCCGCTGTGGAGATTCCTTATGATATATATGAAGTAGTCTCTGTTGGCGTTGTAGAACCGGATTATTTCGAGAATGACGTCCAGAAGCGTGCCTTCGGCGGCGTCGTCCTCCGGAGCAGTTTCCACCGCATCTGATGATTTTGTGACTATGTCGCTGTCGGGATTCAGCCTTGCGTAGGTGGATATTGCACGGTATGTCCACAGACTGAAACTGCGGGCGAAAGCCGTCTGATTTTCATTGAGTTGGTTTTCGTGCGAGAATGTGTCAATGAGGCTTTCCGGCGTCAGACCTCCGAGTACGGTCGCTCCGGAGGCATCGCATACGACCTTCGGCAGGCACAGGACGCAGTCACTGATGGCCGGGTTGAAGTAGTAGCCGACTTTCGTGACCTTGATTCTCCCGTTTTCGGCAGTCTCAAAGTCGCGGCAGATGTCGCGGACAAGAGCGGCATCGTAGCTGTGTCCTTCAACCAGGATCTTCATTATCCCTCAATTTCGCCGGAGGCACCGTCCCCGTTTTCAGCTTCGTCAGCGGCATCGCTTTCAATGCCTTTGGCTGAAGCCGTTCCCGGATTGACCGGTTCCGGAGTAAGCCCGACATTCGTGAGGAACGTATGCAGCACTCCGAGGTTCTCAACGACTTCGCCCTCCGTGTTCTCCTCAAAGAACGAATTGAATGACATTAGCTCATTCTTCCCGTTTACCTTGATTGTGAATGGGTTGGTGTCCCTCGCTCCCATGTCCTTGAACACATCGTTCCAGAGATAGAATACCACTTTCGAAACAAATGAACCGATTGATATGTTGTCGGTGCCATCGTCCGGCTTCATAAACCAATAGCCGAGCTGCTTATCCTCGGAGTGGGTGACATTCAGAATCTTGTCATTGATTTTTGAGAGAAAATCCTTCCAGCTATATTCGTAGTTCCCAGCATTTATCTTCCTTCCGTCTTTAGTCTCGATGGTATTTTCGATTGCCAGCTCCATTTGTCTGTCCTTGCCCTTAGGCGCCGCAGTCGGGATATATTTCCATTCCCAGCGGCGTTTGAATGCGCTGTCCATCGGGAAAAGCGACTGGTCGGAAGTGTTCATGGTCGCAATGATGTTGAGGTTCGACGGCAGGCTGAGCTTTCCTCCCTCGATGCCTCGACTTCCATCAGTCTCCCCGTCTTCAGCCTTTGCAAGTTCAGTCTCAAGATAGAGCCTCAGGTCCGTGTCTGCGTCAATCGGATATTCTGAAACTCCGTCCTTGCGGTCAAGAAGCTGGAACAGGTCTCCGAATATCTGGGCGCAGTTCCCTCTGTTTATTTCTTCTATGACGAGATAAATCTGCCTGTCAGGGTTCTTCCATGCCTTGCAGTAGGCTTTCGTGAACACCTGCGGGCTGAACTCATAGCTGATTCTTGATGCTTCCTGAGCGCCTTTTGCACTATGGCACACCGGCTTATAGCATCCGACAAAGGAGGCGTAGTCGCTGTCCGGATGGAATGTAGTGCGGAAAATCTGCTCTTCAGGCACTTCCTTCAGCACATCGGTCTTTACCTTATGCGACTTTCCCGTTCCCGGAGACCCGAAATAGATTGTCTGGAGCGGGGTGGTGTGAGATGGGGATGTTATAGACTTTGTTTGCGAGAGTCTGAATAGATGCGCTATATCATTTGCCTCTATTTTAGCGGCATTAACATCAAATGATAATCCTAATGTGTGAGACTCTTTATCGAAATCTTCTTCGGAAGGCAATAGTTGTGCAGTATAGCCACCGGTCAGGATGGTAGAAAGACTACTTTTAACAGAGTTATAAATGTTAGATTCATCAATCTGTGTGGAACGAAGTAACCATATGATAAAAGCTATTCTATGTGATACATCAGGTATATAAACCGATAAATTCTTTAATAACTCGATGTCTTCGTATAGTTTACCTGATTTGACATACATAATCGGATTTGAACCTCGGCGGGGGAAAACGAGTTGCTGCCCACCGTTCGTCATTGACTCACGAACGACATTTACAGAATAAAAATTACTTCCTACAGCGAAATCAGAATTATTGGATAAGGGATAGTAGAAGTTAGAAGTATAAATACTGTCGTTTATTGAAACGACTTTACCGACATTTTGGATATAAGCAAGAGCATCTTTTTTGTCTTTGACATCACACTCTCTCCCGAACTGTCTATAAAACATGTCTAACGCAATTGCATATCTTATTGTGCTAACTCTTTGAGTGGCACCTTGGGTATGTGGATCCGCACTTAATGTTGAAAGCTTGTGATATGCGGCCAGTATTGTTGCTTTTGAAAAAAATGACATAGCGTTATTTTGTTATCTGTTGAATCAAAGATGTTGCAACTACCCAACCTAGTATGGGCGGTACCGCATTGCCTATAACCTTGTATCTGGATTGCAATGGTATCGAGTGAAAGTGATAATTATCAGGAAAAGATTGTATTCTTGCTATTTCTCGCACCGAATAACGCCGATTCTCAACAGGATGAGTTATTCCGCAATTTTCTGGTTGTGCGGAAGCCGTGATTGTGCCATTGATTTCTCCAAATGCAAATCTTCTGAAGAATTTAGGCGCATGATACTTCTTTGGATCATCATAAATTTTTCGGAACCGAGGGGTCAGTTTATCTGCTGGAATGTCTTTCCATGACTTTCCGATAAACAAATCTTCGGGAAGCTCGCTAATCTTAAAACCATCTTGGAAATATCTTTCGGCTTCTGCCTGATAAGAACAAGGGCCAATGAGGTCAATCATATTCTGCGTGCTTTTACTGTATTCCCAGCATCCTTCTGCATCTATTTTTGTAATATTATGAAGTATTGAACCAAGTAATAATTTCTCATGTGTACCATTTTTTTCAGATGGAATATTCAGATTCTTTACAATGCTGTCCATTTCTGCAAAATCGAAATATCCGATGGATTTGAGTACTCCTACAATAAGGACTCTGTACCTCTTCTGTGGGACTCCATAGTCGCTGGCACATACAAGTTGTGTACTGACATTGTAGCCTAATGATTCCATGCGGTTTCTTATTTCCTGTGGTACCGTTATCCCAGAAGGCATCTTCGATGAAAGAATTCCCCGTACATTCTCAAATACAAAGGCTTTTGGGGCTTTGCCTAAATCGACTTTATGCTTTATTATTCTTTCGCATTCCTCGAAGAGCGTCCCGCGTCCATTTTTATCATGCACCCCTTTTCTGTTGCCGGCATTTGAGAACGGTTGACATGGGAACCCAGCTAAAAGAATATCGAAGTCTGGAATTGACTCTGATTCTATTTCACGTATGTCTTGTAATAGACATTTTGTGCCGTCTTCAGTAAGAAGGGGGTTCGCATTGTAACAATCAGCCGCATCACTGTCAAAATCATTTGCAAATACAATTGATGTCGGCAGTTTAGGAAACTCTTGTCCATAAAAACAGAAGCCACCAGTGAAGCCTAAATCAAGACCTCCACATCCTGAAAAAAGAGAGACAATACGCAGTTTCTTGTCTTTGAGGCAAGTTCTATTAATGTCAATGGTGTGGTCAGAAACTCCTGCGCCGTCAACTCGGTCGATTTTCAGCTGCCGTCCCAGAGAACTTTGTGACAAACCGTAAATCAATGACATCCATATCGAGAAATCACGCTCTGAACCAATTTGTTTGGCGGAAGGATCCCGATTTTGATGATTTATTAGTATATTCGCACCTCGTAATCAAGAATAGTTTTATGAGTAAAAAACAGCTGACATTTATCGACCGAAAAATGGCGGCTGTTCGGGAAATCGGGATAAGGTCGTAGACGCTGCGGGGCCTGCTGCAAAATAATGGGAACAACGGAGAAATATAACACCTCAAGGCTGGTGGCCGGATATAGGCAGGCTTTCGTGGATTCGTCAGAGGAGGCGGAGCCGGAATGGACGCCTCGCTTCGTGTCGAACTCAGGCGGGAATACGGTTCGGGCGGTCATTGAGAACGAACTGAAAGGATGTTCGGAGATGTTTATGTCCGTTGCTTTCATAACTTCAGGGGGAATAGCGCCGTTCCTCGGGTTCCTTAAGGAACTGGAAAACAGGGGAGTTCCAGGGCGCATACTCACGACGGACTATCTCATGTTCAGTGACCCAGCAGCGCTTGACAAGCTCGACTCTCTGTCTAATCTTGATGTCAGGATGTACCGGACCGGGGCATCAGGGGTGGGCTTCCATACGAAGGGATATATGTTCCACAACAACGGAGACCTCCGCATCCTTATAGGAAGTTCGAACCTCACTCAGGCGGCAATCTCAAAGAACCATGAGTGGAACACCATGATGGTGGCTCGGGAGGCGGGCCAGTTTGCGAAGGATGTCGAGAATGAGTTTGAGTCCATCTGGAACAGTTCGGTCAGTTACAGCGATTGCCGGGATGAGTATCGGAGGACATTCATTGAGAAAGAGGCGGAGCGCCGGCAGTTGAAGAAACTGTGCGTGACGCTTGACATGAATGTCAGTAACGTGGTGGAACCCAATGGAATGCAGCGTGAGTTCTGCTGTAATGTTGAACGACTTGTTCGTGACGGGGAGAAGCGGGCATTGCTTATTTCCGCGACTGGAACAGGGAAGACATTCGCCTCCGCGTTCGCCCTGAGAAACCTTTTCGCAAAGGCACTTTTAAGCAAGAAAAAGGTTCTTTTTCTCTCGCATCGTGAACAGATAAACAAGCAGGCCCTGAAAAGCTATGCCCGAGTGCTTGGCAGCGGCTTCAGTATGGAACTCCTTTCCGGCTCTCATCTTGATGTGCCGGTTTTGAGAAAGGCCGACCTTGTTTTTTCAACTATGCAGATGATGTCAAAGGACGAGCTTAGACAAGCATTGTTCTCTCCGGAGCATTTTTCCGTGCTCATCCTTGACGAGTGCCACCGAAGCGGCTCCGGAGGCTATCAGAAGATAATCTCCTATTTCAAGCCGGAGTTCATGCTCGGGATGTCGGCCTCTCCGGAACGTAACGACGGATTTGACATCTACAGCCAGTTCGATCACAACATAGCCTGCGAGATACGTCTCCAGACCGCCCTAGACAACGACCTACTCTGCCCGTTCCACTATTTCGGAATCACAGACCTGTCGATTGACGGGGTGCATGAGGATGCGGAACGATTCCGGCTGCTTACTTCCGATGAACGTGTCCGCCAGATAATCAGGGCTGCCGACTACTACGGCTTCAGTGGGGCCCGCGTAAAAGGCCTGATTTTTTGCAGCAACAAGGCGGAAGGTGCGGCTTTGTCCGTGAAGTTCAATGAAAATGGCCTGAGAACCGTATTCCTGTCCGGAGATGATTCCCAGGAAAAAAGGGAGGCCGCTGTGGCGAGGCTTGTAGCGGCAGATGATTCTCCGGAGCGGCTGGACTACATTCTTACTGTGGATATTTTTAACGAAGGCGTTGATATTCCGGAAATAAACCAGGTTATAATGCTACGTCCCACGGAGTCTGCCATCGTTTTCGTCCAGCAGCTTGGTCGTGGTCTCAGAAAGGCTGAAGGCAAAGAGTTTGTCGTAATCATCGATTTCATCGGCAACTATGACAGCAATTACCTGATTCCAGTGGCCCTGTCCGGAGACAGGACCGGCAACAAGGACAACATCAGGCGTCACCTTATGGATGGTGACGCCGTGATTGGCGGAGCCTCTTCCATTTATTTCGATGAGATTGCGAAAAGGCGTATATTTCAGTCGATTGACATGGCACAGATGAACCGCGCAAAAGTTCTGAAGGAAGAATATCTCAACTTGAAGATGAAGCTTGGACGCCGTCCTGCCCTGACTGATTTTGACAAATATGGGGAGCTTGATCCGCTGCGAATAATCGGCTTAAGAAAATCGTACCATAATTTTCTTGTCTCCTACGATGGTCTGGAAGAGTCCTACACTGGAGCGCAGCTTCGTTTTCTCGAATTTATTTCGGAAAAATTCGCCTCCGGCAAACGGCCTCATGAACTTGAGCTTATCTCCCTTATTCTTGACGGGCGTAACGATGCGGCGGACCTGCTGACGCCATGGCGGGAAAGGATGCTGACTGACTACAACATCGTGATTGATAGTCTCATCGAGCGTAATGTGATAAATATAATGGCAGCCTCGTTCTATGCTATAGGTGCTGCGAAAAAGAACTATGACGGACTTTCTCTGGCAGAGACGGACCCGACCGGAGCGTTGCATGTCTCCCGCTCATTTGCCGAGGCCGTTCGGAATGATGACTTTCGCGAAGATATTCGTGATGTCATAGCATTCGGACTTTCAAGATATAAGAAGTATTACTCGAAGAGAGAGTATGGAAGTTCCTTTGCTATAGGGGAGAAATACACCTACGAGGATGTCTGTCGCCTGCTGTGTTGGGAGAAAAATGAAGTGTCCCTGAACATCGGCGGATATAAATATGACGAAAAGACGCGGACGTATCCGGTGTTCATCAATTACAGCAAGGACGAGAGCATCAGCGACACGACAAAATATGAGGATCGCTTCATTGACCGCTCGAATCTGATAGCAATTTCGAAGAGTAACAGAACGTTACTCTCGAAGGATGTCGATATGGCGGTACATGCCGTGGAGCGTAACGTGCTGATGGAACTGTTTGTGAGAAAAAATAAGGATGACAAGGAGTCGAAGGAATTCTACTATCTCGGCAGGATAGAGCATCATGGTGTGCTTCAGGAGTTTACGATGCCGAATACGGATTCGTCCGCAGTTGAAATCGGCTATAGGTTGCTGACTCCTGTTGAACCGAATCTGTACGAATATCTTACAGCCCCATGTGAGTAAGTCGTGTGTTTATGTCTTTGTCGGATAACCTTGCGAGCAAATCTTCTCTTGGAAGTTGAGGCATTTTGAGTAATTTTGTTGAATTGTAATATTTTGACGCATGAAAACAATCAGAGTAGTGGCTGCGATAATCGTTGAGGACGGAAAGGTGTTCGCAACTCAGAGGGGATATGGTGAGTTTAAGGATGGATGGGAATTTCCCGGTGGGAAAATCGAGGCGGGGGAGAGCCCCCGAGAGGCGCTCAGGCGCGAGATACTTGAGGAACTGGACACGGAAGTCGCTGTCGGTGAACTTGTCGATACTGTCGAATGGGACTATCCGACCTTTCATCTTTCGATGGACTGCTTCGCCTGCCGCATCGTCAGTGGCGACCTCCACCTCCGCGAGCATGAGGCAGCCCGGTGGCTCACGCGCGGACAACTTGGTGAGGTTGATTGGCTTCCGGCCGACATACAGCTGATACCCAAAGTCGCCGCACTATTGTAGTGAGTCAATCCCGAATGCGCTTACGTGGACTGAGACTATGCCAGAAGCAGTCTATCGACTGTCCGCTAAGTCCATCGATGATTACACCTCATCCATCTGGTAGAGGCTGTGCCCCTTAATCTGCACTACAATCAGGTGCAGCGCGGTCTTCAGCGCCCCTACTCCCTGATAGTAGCGTATCATCTCCCTCACCTCCGTCTCGCTGAAGCCGAGCATCATGTCAATGAAACGCTAAAATTTTGCAGTTACATTGAAATGTGCTATGTTTGCGGAGTCTAAAATGCTTTAGCCGTCTATATGGATAACGAGCAGCTCAGTTTCGATGCCGATTTCAGGAGATACTGGCACAAGTGCGTACTTTTCGCCAAGTCATATTGCTATGACGAGATGGACGCCGAGAACGTGGTGTCCGAAGCCATGCTGGTATATTGGAAAAAAAGACGCGAGGGAGCCGACATTCCCTATGCGCTGCCTTTTCTTTTCGGCGTTATACGCAACAAGATGCTGCACCTGTTCCGTTCCAGGGCGTCCATGACCGCCATGCAGGGGAATCTTGAAAGCGATGCCGCCATGGAACTGCGCTTTCGGATTGATACGCTTGAGGGCTGTGATCCGCATTCTCTCTATAATGCGGATATTCGGAGGATAATTTCGGAAAGCATCGCGAAGATGGGTGAGCAGACGGGCAGGGCATTCATGCTCAGCCGTTTTGACGGTATGACTTACAATGAGATAGCCCTGGAACTCGGAATATCGGAAAAGACTGTGGAGTATCATATTTCCAAGGCTTTGAAAATCCTTCGTTCCGAGCTCGGGGACTACCTTCCGCTCGTCGCGATTCTATTCGGGCTATAGGATTCCGGTGCGGTTTTTCCGGACTTGGTCAGGGTAATCCGGACTATGCCGGAATATATTTGTCATAAGCTCGAAATGATAAAACGATGAAAGATTTCTTGAAATCCATGCTTGCCGCGGCTTCTGCCCTCATCTTGGCCGGGGCTGTGTCCGACGGCTTCGCTCCGTTGTGCGCACAGGAGCGGGATTGCCGCACCCGCACTTATGTCACGCCGGTTCGCGTCCTGTGGCAGGAAGGCAATGTCAGCAACGCCGACGCGCTTCTTCGCGAAGGCAACGGACAGGCGTTTTGCAACAACGACACCTCGGAGTCTTCCTGCGTACTGTCTTCTGCGGGCGGAGTGTCTTCCAGCATACTGCTTGACTTCGGGAAGGAACTGCACGGCGGGCTTCAGATTGTGACCGGCTGGGCCGAAGGCACTGTCCCGGTGCGCATCCGTTACGGCGAGTCCGCTTCGGAGGCAATGTCGGAAATCGGAGGCAAGGGAGGCGCTACCAACGACCACTCGGTGCGTGATCAGGTGATAATCCTTCCTATGATGGGTGTCGCGGAAATCGGAAATTCCGGATTCCGTTTTGTCCGCATCGATCTTGTTGAACCTGATAAGGTTTTGAAACTCAAAGAGGTGCGGGCCATCTCCATCATGCGTGACCTTGAATATACGGGGTCTTTCAGCTGCAGCGATGAACGTCTGAACAGAATCTGGGAGACCGGTGCCTACACGGTTCACCTCTGTATGCAGAATTTTCTCATCGAGGGCATAAAGCGCGACCGTCTCGTGTGGATGGGGGACGCCTATCCCGAGGTGATGACCGTGGCTTCTGTATTCGGGTACAATGAGGTCGTTCCCAAAACGCTCGACTGGATGCGCGACACTACCCCTCTCCCGAAATGGATGAACGGCTCTTTTTCCTCCTATTCAATCTGGTGGATGCTCTGCCATCAGGCATGGTTCCGGCATACTGGTGATCTGGACTATCTTCTCGGTTCAAGGGAATATATCACCGGACTGCTCCGTCAGCTCATCGGAAAAATCACCCCTGACGGACGAGAGTGCCTTGACGGGACGCGTTTCCTCGATTGGCCGTCGCAGGAAAATGAACCTGCGAAGAATGCCGGGCTTCAGGCTCTGATGGTCCAGGCGATGCAGGCTGGACAGGAATTCGGGAACATTTTTGATGACCGGCAGCTTGTCGCCGACTGCGCCGATGCGGAGAAGCGTCTGTCCAAGGCCGCCACGAAAGTTTATAGGGAATTTTTGAAATCCGGAGTTGCCCCCGACGCCCCGGGCTCGAAGCAGGCGGCGGCTCTGATGGCGCTTGCCGGCCTTACGGACGCGAAGAAGGCGGACAGGGACATTCTTTCCAGCAACGGCGGCCACGGCTTCTCAACATTCTACGGCTATCTGATGCTTGAGGCAATGGCCCTCGCCGGCAACTGGCAGGGTTCGCTTGATGTCATCCGCAGCTACTGGGGTGCGATGCTCGACCTTGGCGCGACGACATTCTGGGAGGACTTCAACCTCGACTGGCTTCCTGAAGCGGCGGGTATCGACGAACTCGTGCCGGAAGGCAAGAAGGACATACACGGGGACTTCGGAGCCTACTGCTATAAGGGGTTCCGCCACAGTCTCTGCCATGGCTGGGCATCCGGTCCCACAGCTTGGCTGAGCCGCCATGTTCTCGGCGTCGAAATCGTGGAACCAGGCTGCGCGAAGGTCCGCATAACTCCGCACCTCGGTGACCTCGAATGGGCAGAAGGCGCGTTCCCGACCCCGTTCGGTCCGATTCGTGTCCGCCATGAGCGACTCTCTGACGGAAGGATAGACACGACTGTCGATGCTCCGGACGGAGTGAAAGTGGAATAATGCCGTGACATTTTTTTTGATTCCCTGTCAGGGTACTGTGCCTTGGCAGGGAATATTCTATCTGACAGGCGTCAGAAATGTCGAAAATATAAAAATTCAATAACATGAAACTCCAGAAACTGATGATTGCAGCCGTCGCGTCCTCGCTGGCGGGATGCTCTGCCGGACAGACAGGCGGTCCCGTGTCGCTTTCGGGAATCTATCCTGAACTGGCATTCTATAATGAAGAGGGAGAATGCGGCACAGGGGCGGTCGTGCCATGGGCCGGCCGGCTGTGGGTGGCGACATACGGCCCCCATATGCCGTACGGTTCGTCCGACAAACTGTACGAGATTTCTCCTGAACTTGAAGTGACGGTGAGGCCCGAGAGTATCGGAGGAACTGTGGCGAACAGAATGATACACGGGGAAAGTTCCCAACTGTTCATAGGCCCGTATGCCATTGACGGTGACAGGAATGTCAGGGTGATACCATATTCCGTAATGCCCGGCCGGCTCACCGGAAATGCCCGCCATCTGACCGATCCTGAACATAAGATATACTATGCTACGATGGAGGAGGGGTTCTATGAAGTCGATGTGGACTCTTTGACCGTCAGCGAGCTTTACCGCGACGGGAACTCGAATCCGCAGGGCGGAGGATATGCCCCGGTCAATGACCTGCTGCCGGGAGTACACGGGAAAGGGCTGTATTCGGGCCAGGGCGTGCTCGTGTTCAGCAACAACGGAGAGGGTACTCAGGAGGCCCTGGAGAAGTTTGACGTGGCGTCGGGAGTCCTTGCTGAATGGAACGGCGCCGATTGGAAGGTGGTTCGGCGCAACCAGTTTACGGAAGTGACCGGGCCGGGAGGAATCTTCGGGAACAGGAATCCTTGCACGGATCCGATCTGGGCGGTCGGATGGGACTACAAATCCGTCATTCTCGGTGTGAGGGAGTCCGGGCGCGGATGGCAATTCTACCGCCTGCCCAAGGCCAGCCACAGCTACGACGGCGCTCACGGATGGAACACCGAGTGGCCGCGCATAAGGGATGTGGGCACAGCTGATTCTCCTGACTATCTCATGACCATGCACGGAATGTTCTGGCATTTCCCCGGGACATTTACCTCCGGCCGCTCTGCGGGAATACGTCCGCGTTCGTCCTATCTTAAGGTCATAGGCGACTTTGCCCGCTGGGGAGACCGTATTGTGTTCGGATGCGACGATTCGGCCAAGAACGAGTTCCTGAACCGGCGCGGGGCCAAGGGCGGCATCTGCGGCCCCGGACAGTCCAATTCAAACCTGTGGTTCACTTCAGTCACGGGGCCGGACGACTTTGGTCCGTCCGATGCGGAGGGCGCTGTCTGGGCAGGAGAACAGGTTCGGGCAGGGGAGGCTTCCGAGCCGTTTCTCTTTGCGGGATGGCCCGGCCGCATGGCATGGCTGCACAACGGGGGCAAAAGCGCTGTCGCCTTCTCTTTCGAGGTTGACAGATGCGGAAACGGAGTGTGGGATGACTTGAGGACGGTGACTGTGGCTCCTGGAGCGGATGCTCACGTGTCGTTCGATTCTGACGAAAAGGGCGAATGGATCAGAGTAAAGACGGACGCCGACACGAAGGCCACAGTCTCGTTTTCATGGTCTTCAGCGGATGACAGGAGCACGATGCCTTCAGAAGTGTTCAGAGGATTGACGAAATCCGATGCCTCCTCTTTCGTTGACGGCCTGCTCTACAGTCTCGGGGACAACCGGCGTGCGCTTGGCGTGCTTGCAGGGCGTTCGGAATCGGGAAAAAGGTCGGAGACCGGCTATTATGAGCTTGACGGCAAACTCGCTCTTGTACGCAGGGACGACAGCCTGACGGCGGATTTCATACGGACTCGTTTTGCGGTTCCGGAGAATGTCGTCACGGTGGACAGTTCTTCCGTGCTGGTCGTCGATGACCGGGGGAGAAGATGGCGGCTGCCGATAGGGAACGGCTCCGTTGAGCGGCCGACCGCAGAAGGTGAGCTGCGCGTGTGCCGGGAGGTCGCGACGGAGAGGGACCTTTTCTCCTGCATGGGAACATTCTATGAACTGCCGGCCGAGAATGCCGACGGCTATGCCAAGATAAGGCCGATTGCCACCCACGGCTTCCGCATCGCGGACTATGCTTCATACAGGGGACTGCTGGTGATGACAGGCATAAGTCCGGAAGACGGTCGGGGGAATCCTCATGTGATTGTGTCCGACGACGGGAATGCTGCCGTGTGGGCAGGCGCGATTGACGACCTTTGGTCACTTGGCAAGCCTCGGGGACACGGAGGCCCGTGGAAGGACAGCGATGTAGCTGCCGGCGTAGCCTCCGATCCGTATCTGTGCGCTTTCTATGACAGGAAAACCATGACGCTTTCCCACAATTCCGCCGGGAACGTTACATTCACAGTTGAGGCGGATCCGACCGGATGCGGCGACTGGAT
This sequence comes from Bacteroidales bacterium UBA6346, assembly GCA_002438905.1. GTDB lineage: Bacteria > Bacteroidota > Bacteroidia > Bacteroidales > UBA932 > Cryptobacteroides. The sequence continues at coordinate 17,688 of DJSA01000007.1, read as the reverse complement.
GGTGTATGAAACCTGCACCGTCGCGCCGGGAGAGACCTTCAGGCAGGAACTGCCGGAGGATTTTTCCGCCCGCTGGATAAGGTTCAGTACCGACGCACCGGTGCGTGCGACCGCATGGCTTGAATATGAGTAACATACTCGCGAGACTCGTGTGAGTAATTGAAAAATCCATTTGTTCACTGGGGTGAATGGATGTGGCCGGGAATGTACTATTGTTGTGTTTGTGGAACAAAAAGATGAGTTATGAATAATGATTTGATTGATAGGTATTTGCGCGGAGAGTGCACATTGGAGGAACGCATCGCGGTCACAAGGTGGGCTGCGGAATCTCCTGATAACAGGGAGCAGATTGTCGCTGCCCGCAGGCTTTATGAATCCACACTGCTCAATACGGAAGAGGAGTCTTCGCGTAAAAAACATTTCCCGAAATGGCTCAGATGGACTCTCTCGTCGGTCGCCGCAGCCTCGGTCGCCGCAGCCGGTGTCTTTATCGGCCACAAGAGCGTGGAACCTGTCGGGCAGTCCCCGTTCGCGGCGCGGACAATCGAGGTGCCTGTCGGACAGCGCGTGCATACGGTGCTGTCCGACGGCACGTCAGTCTGGCTTAATTCCAATTCCCGGCTTGAACTTGTCGCCGACGGCGGCGGTTTCAGGAAAGTCCGTCTTGACGGAGAGGCTCTCTTTGACGTGAGTCATGACGAAAGCAGGCCCTTTGTCGTCGAGACGGAAAGAAACAGCGTGACCGTGCTCGGAACGACATTCGACGTGTCCGCATACGGAGACAGCGGAAACTGTTCCGTGAAGCTCTATGAGGGAAGCGTGAGCCTTTCGGACTCCGACGGTTCCGAGATATGCCGCCTTGCCCCGTTTCAGAGGGTGGATATAATCGGGGACGGCTATATGATGTCCGGCATGAATCCGAACGAGCGGGAACTGTGGACGGAGGGCATCTACTTCTTTGACGACAAGACATATTCGGAAATATTCAGAACCGTGCAGTCCTACTACAAGACGCGTATAATAATCGAGGATGCGGCTGTGGCCGACTTCAAGTGTACCTGCCGCGTGCGTCAGGAAGACGGGCTGGAGCATCTGCTCAATGTCCTGAACCTCGTGCACCCTTTCCGCTGGAGATGGAACTCCGACCGTACGGAAGTCAGACTGTCGTTGAAATGACAGAAGGACTCCCGCGCTTTTTCACTGAAATTATTAACCAAAACAATAAGAAATGCATAAACTGAAAATTGTCATACTCTGTATGACTCTCATGCTGTCCGCCGACCTGCTCGCCCAAAATGTGACGATCGGGACGGATGCCGGTGCCCCGGTGACGTTAAGTACTGTCATTGAGGCGATTGAAAGCCAGACTGACTGGTCGTTTGTCTATGACAGGTCGCAGGTGGACGTCAGCGTTCCCGTCACACTGAAGCGCAGAACCGCCTCGGTCAGGAACATGCTCGATGACATCTTCGGCACTGTGGGGGGGGGTAAGTACGCCTACCGTATGCAGGGCAAGAACATCGTGCTTGTCCTCAATACGCATCCGGCTCGACCGGAGACCGCCGCAGACGGGCTTCCTGTCAGCGGAGTCGTCACAGACGCCTCTACCGGAGAACCTCTGCCGGGTGCCGGAGTAAGTCTCAAGGGGCATCCTGCAAGCGGTACTGTCACTGATATGGACGGCCGCTATAGTCTCTCCGGAGTGCCTGCTGACGCCACGCTGCTGTTCTCATCCCTCGGCTTCACCGACATGGAAATCGCGGTCGGGGGCAGGACTAAAGTAGATGCCTCGCTTTCCGAGAACCGCGAGACACTCAAGGAGGTCGTGGTCATAGGCTACGGCACAATGGACAAGAAGGAGCTGACTTCCGCAATCTCTCACCTGTCCAGCAAGGACTTTCTCAGCGTCAGTTCCTCCGACCCTCTGATGATGATTCAGGGCAAGGTGGCCGGCGTTTCCATCACGAACACCGGGTCAGGCGACCCGAACAACCCGGCAAGCATCCAGATTCGCGGAGTTTCCTCCCGTGATGCCGGCCTGTCGCCTCTCATCATAATAAACGGCGTGCCCGGTGAACTGTCGAATGTCAATCCGAACGACATCGAGAGCTTCGACATCCTCAAGGACGGCGCCGCTTCCGCAATCTACGGCACCAGGGGTTCCAACGGTGTCATACTCGTGACCACGAAGAGCGCTCCGACCGACGGCAGCATCCACACTTCCTACACCGGAACGGTCTCGTTCGATGTCCCTGTGCAGGAACTTGATATGCTGGATGCCTACGGTTGGCGTCTCAACAGGGTGGAGGGCGACCGGAGCGGATATGACTACGGTGGCGAAACAGACTGGCTCAAGCGCGTGACCAAGACCGGATTCACCCAGTCCCACACCATATCCCTCGGTGGCGGCATTCCCAAGACGAACTATAGGGTGACCGCCGACTACAAGGATGCCAAGGGCATTGACCTGCGGTCGTCCCGCCGTGAATACGGAATGCGCGCGTCCGTCAATCACACGACAAAGAACGGACTGCTGTCCTTCATCGCCAATGTCGCTCCCCGCGTCGCCTACATCAAGGCTTCCGACTGGAGCACGTTCACCAATGCCATAGAGGCCAATCCTACGACTCCCGTCATGGATCCGGACGACCCGTTCCATTACTTTGACTTTCAGGGACAGACTGCCGCGAACAATCCGGCCGAGGTCCTTGAGACGGAACTTGCCGACCAGGAAAAGAAATGGATTGACTGGGACGCCACGGCGAGGCTCAACCTGCTGCCTCTGCTCGGGAACGGAAAGGCTGACAATCACACGCTCACTACTCAGGTGACGTTCTCCGACCGCCAGTACGACAGTTTCGACGGCACGTTCTCTCCTTCTACCAGCAACCGCTGCATCCACGCCGGACGTGACGGGCAGGCAGGACGCAGCTACTCGAAATACCGTACCCACACACTAGAATGGCTCGGGAACTGGCAGGCTCATTTCGGTGACAACAACATAAAGACGATGGTGGGATATTCCTACACATACGAGCAGAACTCCGGAATGGCGGCCAACAATGCCGATTTCTCCAACGACGGAATGACCTACAACAACCTCTCGTTCGGTGAGATGGCCTCGGAGGAAGGCAAGACAAACCTCAGCAGCTACAAGAGCGACAGCAAGCTCATCGCCTTCTTCGGCCGAGCAAGCTATGACTGGAAAGGACGCTACCTGCTCACCGCGTCGCTGCGCTATGAGGGCTCGTCCAAATTCGGCTCCAACCACAAGTGGGGATGGTTCCCGGCCGTGTCCGCCGGATGGCGCATTTCTGATGAGCCTTTCATGAAGAACGCTGGCTGGGTCAGCGACCTCAAGCTCAGGGGGGACTTCGGAGTCACGGGAAACCAGAACTTCTCAAGCTATCTTTCCCTTGACACGATGTACAGCTTCGGGGCCTACAGCTATAACGGCGAGTTTTTCTATGTCTGGGGACCTCAGAAAAACGTCAATCCGGACCTGCACTGGGAGAAGGGCAAAAACTGGAACATAGGACTTGACTGGGCTCTTTTTAAAAGCCGTCTCTATGGTTCGTTCAACTACTACAACCGCAGGCAGGTTGACCTTCTGGGAGAATACACCGTGCCAGTGCCGCCGTATCTCTTCAACACTACATACGTGAATGTCGGCACTATGCGCAACTCCGGCTTCGAGTTCGACATAAACTGGAAGGCTGTTGATACAAAGGATTTCGGATACACCGTCGGCGTCGTCGGCTCCACGATGAAGAATGAGTTTGTCAATTTCAGCAATTCCGAATATGTCGGGCAGGACTACTACGACGTCTGCTCCACAGGCAGCCCATACCCAAACTACACCCTTCAGCGCATCGAGAAGGGCCGTAGCGTCGGAAGCTTCTTCATGTACAGGTATGCCGGGGTCGATGCGGACGGCAACTGGGTGGTCTATAACAGGGACGGGGACATGATATTGGCGAGCACCGCCACGGTCGATGACAAGCAGTATGTCGGCAACGGACTCCCGAAATTCACGGGTTCCATGACGCACAGCTTCCGCTACAAGTGGTTCGACCTGAACATATATCTCCGCACGGCTCTCGGCTACAACATATTCAACATACACGAATATATGTACGGAACGCGCAATTTCAGGGGAAATGTCCTCAAGATTGCATACGGGCAGAACGCCGCCATAAACAAGGACGCCAATCCCGTCGTCTGCGACTACTTCCTCGAAAGGGGCGACTACCTCAAGATTGATATGGTGAACCTCGGCTTCACGCTCGACACGGACTGGAAATACCTCAGCCGGATCCGGCTTTATGTCACCGGAAAGAACCTCTGCACCTTCACGAAGTTCACCGGCATCGATCCGTCAGCCTACAATGTGAACGGTCTCA
>DJSA01000007.1:0-13262 GCA_002438905.1 Bacteroidales bacterium UBA6346 | reverse complement strand
ACGGTCTCACCCCGGGCGCGAAAGGGAGCGGGCAGTACTACCCGTCCAGCCGCCAGTTCATACTCGGCGTACAGCTCGGTTTCTGATAATCAACATAAACAAAACTGAAAATGAAACTTAAAGGATATATTTCCCTTCTGGCTCTCTCTCTGTCCGCGTTCGTCTCCTGCACGAACCTGGACGAGAACATCTATTCGACGGTGGCCAGAGAAAACTACTACAACTCCAGAAAGGACGTGATAAGAATGGTGTTCAGACCGTTCGAGCATGCCTATTTTACAGGATGGAACTGGGGAGTCAACGAGCAGACTGCGGATCAGATTGTCGTCGTCACGCACGACACATGGTTTGATGACGGCGGAAAGTACAGAAGGACCGCCGCTCACGAGTACAATGTCGAGACGGTGGAGTCGTCGTCATGGACGCTGCCTTATCAGGGCATAGGCCAGTGCAACTTCGTCATCGAGGAACTTCAGCGCCTTGACCGGACTCAGTTCGGCTTCTCGCAGGAGGAATGGGACAGCTTCTCCACACAGAACCGCGCCCTCCGGGCAAAATACTACCTCAATCTCTTTGACCTGTTCCGCAACCTGCTGATGGTCACTCACTATCATGATCAGTCGCTGAATCCCAAGAAACAGGTTTCTCCACGGACGACCTTCGAGTTCATAGAGTCGGAACTCAAGGACTGCATAGCGGGACTTCCCGTGAAGCAGGGCACCGGCGGAAACATGGAAATGCAGGGACAGCTGACCAAGGCCGCCGCGGCCACCATGCTGGTCAGGCTCTATCTTAATGCCGAGGTCTATATCGGGGAAAGCCGTTTCGACGAATGCGAGAAATGGGCCAGGGAGATAATCTCCGGGAAATACGGCTCCTACTCCGTGGCTGACCGCTGGGACTCGGCATTCGACTGGAACAACGAGACTTCGCCCGAGGTCATCTTCGCCTATCCGGGGTCAAAGGCATATTCCTTCCACCAGTATTCTTCTTGGAATCTCTGGTGGGCGGCGCCGCTCGGCTCCGACTACTATTTCAATGACCTCAAATGCAAGGCCCGCGAACAGAGCGGCAGCCATATGCCGAAGCTTTCCGTAGCCCCGAGTTATGACCTTGACGGCAACCCCTACGAGTTCGACCTCGGCTCGCCGGTGCAGAAATTCAGAAAGTACTCCGGAGACGAGCGCAAGGGACAGATTCTGGACGAAAGGATGAAGAAATACCGCAATCTCGGAAACAGCACCCGTGAGGGAATGTTCCTCTACGGCTACCTTGAATACACGGAGAACGGTGTCACCAAGAGGGTCAAGGGCAGCGGGGGCGCGGATATGTGCCTTCACGACGCTGTCGGGAAATTCGTGAAGAATGGGGCTGTCCTCGGCCCGGACGAATGGCCGGGAGGCGTCAGCAACCATCAGGCGGGCGACCACAACTCGTGCTACTATTTCGTCAAATATCCGTTCTACAGCGACAATGATGAGGGGCAGCTGGAGGCGGACTACACTGAGTTCCGCCTTCCGGAGGTAATCTATTCCCTCGCCGAATGCCTCGTCCGCAGGGGAGAGACGGAGGAGGCCGGCAAGCTCCTTAACGGCGTGCGCAGGCGCAACTACAAGGCGGCGACTGAAGAGCAGCTCAAGAACATCCTCTACAGACCCGAGGGAAATGTCGAACTGAACCTTGATGAAATGCTCGACGAGTGGGGACGCGAGTTCTTCGGAGAGGGGCGCCGCAGGATTGACCTGATACGCTTCGGCAAGTTCACGACTGCTACTTGGTGGGACAAGAATCCGGATTCGGACGACCACACGATAATATTCCCTCTGGCGCGTCAGGTTCTGAGCGCGAATCCCAACCTTGAGCAGAACCCCGGATATAACAAATAAATAATACATTGAAGATGAAAGGAATACATAAAATCGTCGCTTTGGCCCTGTCACTGGCCTGCCTCGCGCTTTCCGGATGCGAGGGAAAGAAGCAGCTGGTAATAATCACCGAGCAGCTGCCGATAAGGACATCCGCACTGTATGGTTTCGGCGGCCCGTTCCCGGGCTTTGACTGGAACAACCCGAAGAGCTGCTATGAGCTGACTCCGTCGCCGGACAATGCGTTCATATTCACATACGAGGGACATCTTGAGGGCGGATGGTTCAAGGCCGGCACAACTCCGGGAACATGGAGCCAGTCGTTCCTCCGCCCTCCTGCAAGCGATGAGGCCGTTTCGGAAATTCCCCCGGCCGGTCTTGCCGAGACGGCGTTCAAGGTCTCGCCGGACTTTGTCGACGGCGTGGAGCAGGACCGCTTCTGGCACCTTCAGAAAGGCGGGGAGTACCGGCTGACATTCAACCTGTACACCTGCACGATAAAAGTTGAACCGTTGAACTGATAACTGTATGAAACCGATGTTTATCGCAGCTCTTGCAGCTGTTCTGCTTGTCTGTTCCTGTGACAAGTCCTCAAAACAGGAGCATAAGGCTCCCGTTTCCGAAGTCGTGCTGACAAAATGCCCGTTCACCAGGGGCGTCAATCTCGGCGACTGGTTTATGGGCAAGTCTCCGTCCGAAGTGAACCGGATCACCTACACGGCCCGGGAATTTGCTAACCTCCGCTCGCTCGGGATTGACGTCGTGCGTGTTCCCGTGAGATTCAACTATTTTGTCGGGTCCGCTCCCGACTACAAGATTGACTCTCATGTCCTCGATGTCCTTGACTATGCCGTAGATATGGCCGAAGGCAACGGAATGTACATCATCATTGACAACCACGCCTGGCTGTCGGAGGATTTTCCGAGCCTTTCCGGTCCGGTGATTATGGAAAAGGTCTTCACCCAGCTTGCCGAGCGCTACAAGGACCGGTCCGACAAGGTCATATACGAACTCTTCAACGAGCCTGGAGGCGACTTCATCAAGTCTCATTGGTATGACATCCAGACAGAGCTCATCGGCGCGATACGCCGGATTGACACAAGGCACTCCATAATTGTCACCGGTGTAGGCTGCAGTATTGACAATCTCCGGAAGATACCTGTCTATGAGGACAGAAACCTGATTTACACCTTCCATTACTATGGACCGCATCTCTTCACCCATCAGGGCGCGTCCTGGGAGGCAGGAATGACGGACTTCGAGAAGCCGGTTCCGTTCCCGTACGATGCGGACAGGATGCCGGCCCTGCCGAACACCGTGACCTACAACGTGGTCATTGACGACTACAATGACTACGCTTCGAGGGGCACGGCCGCCTACATCTCTCAGAAAATTTCCTCCACGGCCGGCGCATTCGCTGAGGAAAGGGGAGTTCCCGTGTTCTGCGGGGAGTGGGGAGTGCTGAACGGCTTCGCCGAGCCTGCGGACAGGGCGACCTGGGCGAAGGCGACCAGAGATGCACTGGACGCAAGCAATATCGGATGGACCTGGTGGAGCTACCGCAATGACTTCAGCATATTCCGGAAGGACGCGAGCTATTTCTTCGAGCAGAATCTCGACACCGACCTGCTCGCGGCCTTGGGCTTCACCGTTCCGGACTGGTACAATTCCGACAAACCGGTTGACATCACCGTCTATGATGACGCCCTCGCGCCGTTCTGCAATGCCTGCGGCCCGGAAGGGGATTCCGACTGGAAATCCGCGGACAGCCCGTACTCTGGCACTGAATGCATTTCCTGGACCGTCGGAAAGAACGCATGGAGTGCCCTTGAGGCAGTGGCATGGCCTCCGCTCGACATTTCCAGACAGGCCTCCGCCGACTATTCCCTCACCTTTGCAATCCGCTCGTCAGAGCCGGTTGACAAACTTTTGGTGAGAGCCGTGACCTACAACCCTCAGGGCGACAGGATTCCATGGCGTTTCGGCGCATGGATAGGCAACGAACTCAGCGACGAGGTGAAGATCAAGGCGACCTTCCCCTCCGACGGGAAGTGGCACTATATGAAGATTCCGCTTTCCCGCTTTTCGGCTCTCGGCGCCATGGATTCCGACGGATGGCATGCTCCGACTGACGAGCCGTGCGATTGGGCGCATTTCAATGTCCTGCAGTTCGCCGTCGAAGGTAACTCGGCCCTCGTCGGAAAGAGAATCGACGTCGATGACATAATCATAAAGTATGACACCATAGACGAGGATCCGAGTCCTGGTCCTGTCGGCCCCGTGAAGCCGGGAAAATTCGTCCTCTTTGACGGCGGACTCCAGAATTCCCTGTCCCTTGAAAAAGAGGGAAATACGGAAAGGCTGAGCACTGACGACGGACTCATAGAATGGACTGTGCCCCAGTGCGGCTCATGGGCGTCGATGCGGTTCAACAACGCGAGCTGGAGCGTCTATGACCTGTCGTCACAGGCAGAATCCGGATATTCCGTGACGTTCAGAATGAAGGGCGAAGATTCTTCCTCTCTTGAACTTGAGAATCTCAACCTCAGCTTTATGGGCAAGGGCGGCAACTGTGACGTCACCGGACTCGGAAAGTACTCCGCTACGGACGGCGAATGGACGCTGATTTCCGTGCCTATGGCCGACTTCGGATATGACGGCTGGAAGAGCGTGCAGATTTTCAAGATTCAGTACACTAAGGCGCTGACTCCGAAGAAACTTTGGATAGACGGCGTGATTGTGAAAAATGATGAAAAAGTTAATGAATGATGACTATGAAAAAGACTTATCTGACACCTCTGTTCGAGGAAAGCCTCGTTCGCTCCGAGAGCGGCTTCGCCGCGTCCGTGGACTCCGCGCAGCCTGAGGCCTGGACCAGCGGAACGCATGACTGGTTCGAAAATGAATAACCCGTAAAAACACTGATACAATGAAAAAGAATCTATCGCTTATTGCGGCCGCGGCGCTCATGCTCGCGTTCGCTTCCTGCAACAAGGAAAATGTTGAAGACACTCCTGCCGAAAAGGAGAAATTCACCTTTGAACTCGGCGCTTCCGTCGGAAAACTTTCTCAGGGAGCGGTCTCCAGAACCGTCCTGAACGATGACTGGACCCTCTCGTGGGAGAAGGGAGACGTGCTGTCGCTCGTGACCGAAGACAAGGAATGGGCGGACGGCGTGAATTTCACGTACGACCCGTCGTCAAAGACGTTCGGCAGTGCCGACGCTTCCGTCTCGGCGGGATCACACACATTCAATGTCCTCTATGCTCCGGGACAGACCTATCGCCACAAGGCGGACGGAACCACGCATGAACTCAAGTCGGTTCAGGCTCTGGACTGCTCCGCGCCGACTGCCGCGCTGAAGGCCAATGACGCTCTTGCCGGACAGTTCTCGGCTGAAGCCCCGTTCGGGCAGACTCCACAAGTGAAGATGTCTCACCTGTATGCGCTTATGAAAGTGACCGTGAAAAACAGCGGAGCCGCAGGCAAGATCACCAAGTTCGGGATGAAGGTCGCCGAGGGAACCAACCTCAGCGGCGTTCATGAGATTGACTTCTCCGCCTCTCCGGCCGCAAGATACAAGGAGGGCGGCTCCAACGCCATTACGCTGAACGTCGCGGGCGGGGACATCGCGGCAGGCGGTGAGCTTCCTCTCTATTTCATCGTCGCACCTCTTTCCGCCTACACCGGAGACGTGACTTTCACAGTAACGGCCGGCGGAAAGGACTACGAAAAGACTGTGCCTGTGCAGGAACTCACTTTCGCTCCCGGCAGCTACAACACGACGGCCTACACGGTGCAGCTCCCTGCCGATGAGGTCGTGATTTTCGACGGTCAGATGAGGAACGGTCTCGGCTATTCGACTGACGGCTGTGCCGGCTCGCCTGCTGTTTCGGACGGGCTGCTTACATTCAGACTCGACAATTCAAAGAACTGGGCTGCGATGCAGATTCATGACACGAACTGGAAAGTGAAGCTTGACCTTTCGTCCCAAATCAACGCCGGGTACGCCCTGAACTTCAGATTCAAGTCTTCGCTCGGAGCGGTGAACTACGGGCAGTTCAGCGCCAATTTCCAGGCTAAATACAATGTAGGAATTTTGAAATATGCCGTAGTTGACGGCGAGTGGACGAAAGTTTCCATACCGCTTTCCGCTTTCGGTGCCGAGGACGGCTTCTGGAAAGAGATTACCCTCCTGAAATTTCAGTACAATGAGCTTTCCGCAGCCCAGGACATCAGCTTCAGTGACATAAGAATCGGCGCATACGAGCCTGCTCCCGTCATGTCCTTTACACTTTTTGACGGGGCTCTCAGGAACTCGCTCGTCTTGGAAAAGGAAGGAAAGACTACCGGAGTGTCAGTGGAGGAAAACCTGATAAAATGGGCCGTTCCAGAGTGCAGTTCATGGGCGACAATGAGGTTTAACCACGCGAATTGGGGGAAGTTTGATATTTCCGCACAGCGCGAAGCCGGATATTCTCTGACTTTCCGCCTGAAGGAAGAGTCCGGAGCCGACCTTGAACTTGCAAACCTTAATGTCCAACTGATGTGGTCGGACGGCAACGCCGGCATTACCGGACTTGAGAAGTATGCGTCCCGGGACGGCGAGTGGACGAAAGTCTCCGTGCCTTTGGCTGACTTTAACTATTCGGGCTGGAAGGTCACTCTGATTTTCAAGATTCAGTATGCAAAGGTCGCCGCTGCAAAGACGCTTTACATTGACAGTGTGGAGATTAAATGAGACTTTCGGCCAAGACTCTGATTCTGCCGGCCGCCGCGCTGACCGTGCTTCTGACGGCATTCTCGCGCAAACCGGTCTATCTCGACAACACGCGTCCGCTTGAGGCGCGTGTCGAGGACGCTCTGTCTCGGATGACGCTTGAGGAGAAGGTGGCGCTGCTTCACGCGCAGTCCAAATTCTCGTCAGCCGGCGTGCGGCGGCTCGGCATTCCGGAACTGTGGTGCACTGACGGTCCTCATGGAATACGCCCCGAGGTGCTTTGGGACGAGTGGAGGCAGGCCGGCTGGACCAATGACTCCTGTGTCGCCTATCCTGCACTGACCTGTCTTGCCGCGACATGGAACGAGGAAATGGCCGCTCTTTTCGGAAAGTCCGTGGGAGAGGAGGCGCGCTACCGCGAGAAGGACGTGCTGCTCGGCCCGGGCGTGAATATCTACAGGACACCGCTGAACGGAAGGAATTTCGAATATATGGGCGAGGATCCGTTCCTTGCGTCGAGGCTGGTCGTGCCGTATGTCCGGGGAGTGCAGGAGAACGGCGTGGCGGCCTGCGTGAAGCACTTTGCCCTGAACAACCAGGAGGCCAACAGGCACGCCTATGAGGCCGTGGTGGATGACCGCACTCTCCATGAGATTTATCTCCCTGCGTTCAAGGCTGCCGTTCAGGAAGGCGGAGCGTGGGCCGTGATGGGCTCCTACAATAAATACAAGGGCGAGTTCTGCTGCCATAACCGCTATCTTCTGAACGACATCCTGAAAGGGAGCTGGGGCTATGACGGAGTGGTGATTTCGGACTGGGGAGGAACGGAGGACACCGGTCAGGCAATCTCCAACGGGCTTGACCTTGAATTCGGCACCGGCACAGACGGGATGACGACGGGGTGGAACGGCTATGACGCCTACCACCTTGCCGGCCCGTATCTTGAGAGATTGCGAAGCGGAGAGGCTTCCGAGGAAGTCCTGAACGACAAGGTGCGCCGAGTGCTGCGGCTCATTTTCCGCACGGCGATGAACCGTGAAAAGCCGTTCGGCTCGCTGTGCTCTCCGGAACATGATGCCGCGGCGCGGAAAATCGCCTCCGAGGGCATTGTCCTGCTGAAAAATGACGGGGCTGTTCTGCCTCTTGACCATAGACGTGTACGCCGTATTGCAGTAGTCGGAGAGAATGCGCTGAAGCGGCTGACTGTGGGCGGCGGCTCGTCGTCGCTGAAGGTGCGTCATGAATGCACGCCGCTGGAGGGTCTGACGGCGGCTGCCGGAGACAGCGTTCAGATTGTGTATGAGCGCGGCTATGTCGGCGACGTGACCGGATTCCTCGACGGGGTTTCGACAGGACAGGACCTGAGGGAGAGCCGCAGCGCGGAACAGCTGGTTTCCGATGCCGTGAAGGCCGCCTCGGAGGCTGACGCGGTGATTTTTGTCGGCGGGCTCAACAAGGCTCACGGCAACGACAGCGAGGGCTCGGACCGGCTGTCTCTCTCTCTTCCGTACGGGCAGGACTCTCTGATTGAGGCCCTTGCGGGGGCAAATCCTAATCTTGCCGTGGTTCTTGTCAGCGGGAATGCCGTGGCGATGCCATGGGTGGAGACCGTCCCGGCTATTGTGCAGGCGTGGTATCTCGGCTCGCAGGCAGGATATGCGCTCGCGGATGTGCTGTTCGGCAACGTGAACCCTTCCGGCAAGCTTCCGTTCACCTTTCCCGTCCGTCTTGAGGACAACGGGGCGCACGCCACGGGTTCCTACAGCGCGGAAAGCCTCACGGCGAACTACGCTGAAGGGATTTATGTCGGCTACCGCCGGGCGGAGAAATATGCCGTGAAGCCTCTTTTCGCATTCGGTCACGGACTGAGCTACACGGAGTTCAGTTACGGACAGGCCAGAACAAGCGGAAAGACAATGCGCGTCCCTGATTCGCGGACTGCATTGAAGGACAGTGATATAAGGGTCGGCGCGAAATCTCGTCCCGCTCTCTCCGTCTCGGTTCCGGTGACCAATTCCGGCAGCGTCACAGGCAAGGAAACGGTGCAGTTCTATGTGGGTTTTGACGAGCCGCTCCCTCCCTCGGAAAATGTTGCCGACCGCCCCATGAAGGAACTCAAGGGCTTCCGCAAGGTGGAACTTGCACCGGGCGAGACCCGGACAGTCACCGTTGAAATCCGCCCCGATGACCTGCGGCGCTACGATGCCTCGCTGTCCCGTTGGGTGCTTGACAAGGGCCGCTACACGGTCCATGTAGGCTCGGCATCGGACGATATCCGCACAACCGTTTCATTTGAAGTTCGTTAGCATGAACATATATCCATGAATATATATCCATAAACATGAGAAAATACATCCTTTCGTTACTTTCGCTTCTCGCTGCGGCCTCTCTCGGCGCACAGACGCTCGAATCCCCGGACGGCAGGTCCTCCGTGACATTTTTCATCGATGATGACGGACATCCTCTGTACAGCCTCACATGGCATGGGAAGGAGGTCGTGAAACCCGGAAGACTCGGATTCATGATACGCGGACTCTATGACCGCACCTCGTCCGAATTCAGCGAGGGCTTCGAGCTCATATCCTCGGAAACATCCTCCTTCGACGGGGTCTGGACTCCGGTGTGGGGCGAGGAAGAGGAAATACGCGACCGTCACAATGAAATGGTTGTCAGACTGTTGCATAAGCCGGACGGGCGGAGGATGGATATATGCTTCAGGCTATTTGACGACGGTCTGGGATTCCGCTACAGCTTTCCGGCGCAGGACGGGATGACCTATTTCGTGATTACGGACGAGCTTACGGAATTTGCGATGACGGGAGACCATACGGCCTGGTGGATTCCCGGAGACTACGACACGCAGGAGTATGACTACACGAGGTCGCGTCTGAGCGAAATCCGGGGCAGGCTCGGCGGGGCGGTGGACTACAACCTTGCGCAGTCGATATTCTCGGACACCGGAGTCCAGACCTCGCTCCAGATGAAGACGGACGACGGACTTTACGTAAATCTCCACGAGGCCGCCCTGGTGAACTACCCGGCGATGCACCTTCTGCTTGACGACGCTGCCCTTGTGTTCAAGGCGCATCTGACGCCCGACCCCAACGGCGACCTCGCCTATATGCAGACCCCGTGCACTACCCCGTGGAGGACAATCATAGTTTCCGACGACGCCCGCGACATACTCGCAAGCCGCATCACCCTCAATCTCAACGAGCCTTGCCGGATAGAGGACACGTCGTGGATTCACACCTGCAAGTATGTCGGAGTGTGGTGGGAGATGATTACCGGAAAGAGCGAGTGGTCATATACATACGACCTGCGCAGCGTGCACCTTGACACGGACGACTACACTCGGCTTGCGCCTCACGGCCACCACGGCGCGACGACGGAGAACGTTATGAAATACATTGACTTCGCTGCGGAAAACGGCTTCGACGGGGTGCTCGTCGAGGGATGGAACATCGGATGGGAGGACTGGTTCGGGAAAATGAAGGACTATGTCTTTGACTTTGTTACCCCATATCCGGACTTCGACCTGCGGCGGATAGAGGAATATGCCGCGTCCAGGGGCGTGAAGATGATTATGCATCACGAGACCTCAGGTTCCGTACGGAACTACGAGCGCCATCTTGACACGGCCTACACTTTCATGAATGAGCATGGTTACGATGCCGTCAAGAGCGGATATGTCGGGAACATAATCCCGAAGGGGAACAACCACTACAACCAGCGGATGGTGAACCACTACCTCTATGCCGTCACTGAGGCCGCGAAGCATCATATAATGGTCAATGCCCATGAGGCTGTTCGTCCGACCGGGCTCTGCCGCACATGGCCGAACCTTATCGGAAACGAATCCGCAAGGGGCACTGAGTATCAGGCCAATGCCGGCAATGCTCCGGGACACGTCACGATTCTGCCGTTTACCCGTCTGATCGGAGGTCCTATGGACTACACCCCCGGCATTTTCGAACAGGATATGTCGAAAGTCAATCCGCGCAATCCGAACAAGGCTAAGTGCACGATTGCCAACCAGTTGGGCATCTATGTCGTGATGAGTTCTCCGCTTCAGATGGCCGCGGACCTTCCGGAGAACTATGAACGGTTTCCGGATGCCTTTCAGTTCATAAAGGACGTGGCTCTGGACTGGTCTGAAAGCCGCTATCTTGAGGCCGAACCGGGCGAGTACATCACGGTGGCACGCCGCGCCAAGGACAGCGGCCTGTGGTTCGTAGGCAACTGCACCGGAGAGCACGCTCATGTCTCGGAGATTGCATTCGACTTCCTCGAACCTGGAAAGACTTTCGTCGCCACTGTCTATGCCGACGCCCCGTCGGCCGACTACCGCACGAATCCTCAGGCCTATACGGTGACGCGATACCGCTGCGACAACCGCAGCCGTCTGGTTCAGAAGGCCGTCGCTGCCGGCGGATATGCCGTATCTTTTCGGGAGGCTACCCCGGAAGACTTCACGCTGCCATTTCTCTGCGGCTCTTCGGCCGGGGAGGTCAGGGAGTTCATCGTGTCCTCTTGGCCGGAGACTGTCCGCAGCAATACGGAGGATGAAGGGGCGCGTTTTGGACTCCCATATCCATACACCGTTCCGAGTATCAGCGGCGCTTTTCAGGAAATGTACTACTGGGACACATTCTTTACTGACGAGGGGCTTATTCTCGACGGATTTGTGGAGCAGGCACGCAATAATGTGGAGGATATGCTCCATATAGTCGAGCGGTTCGGCAAGATGCTCAACGGCAGCGCGACATGGTTCCTGAACCGCTCCCAGCCGCCGTATCTCAGCATGATGATACGCAGTGTCTATGAAGCCACCGGTGACAGGGACTGGCTTGCCCGCGTGCTTCCAGGTCTGGAAAAGGAATATGACTTCTGGATGACTTCGAGGGTTTCTCCCTGCGGGCTGAACCGCTACGGCAATGAGGCGACGGATGAGGAGAAGCTTGAATTCATCGGGCTTCTTAAAGAGCGTTTCGGCCCAGGGTTCGACACCGGTGGGCTTTCCCGAGACGAACTGCTCCGCATCGGCTCCCACTACATTGCCGAAGCGGAGTCCGGGTGGGACTTCACGCCGAGATTCGATGGCCGCTGCGAGGATTTCTGCCCTGTTGATTTGAATTCGAACCTCTATCTTTACGAGATGAATTTCTCCTTCTTTGCCTCTGAGCTTGGCGACGGAGCTTCCGCCCGCCGTTGGGTGAAGGCTGCGGCACGAAGAAACCGCCTGATGCACAAGCTTATGCGAGACGGCAAGTCAGGGCTGTTCTTTGACTATGACCATGTCAACGACCGGCGCTCCGACGTGCTCTCCGCCGCCGTGTTCAGCCTTCTTTTCTCGGGAGCCGCCGACCGGCGTGATGCCGCCGCCATTGCAGGCACTCTGTGTGCGGACAATCTGCCGCTCTCGCCTGATGCTCCCGGCGACCCTTTCCGTCTTGAATATCCTCATGGAATCTCGGCGTGCGCATACGGCGATTACCGCCGCTCCTGCCAATGGGCCTATCCTAACGGATGGGCGCCGCTTCAGTACCTCGCCGTAAAGGGTCTTCTCCGCTATGGCTACGACGCTGATGCCCGGCGCATAGCCGTGAAATACCTCGACACCGTGGTCTCCACCTTTGCCGAAACCGGCAATCTCTGGGAGAAATACAATGCCGTCGAGGGCAATATCAATGTCAGCAATGAATACGAGATGCCCACAATGCTCGGCTGGACCGCCGGCACCTTCCGCGTCCTCAGTGAATTGCTGCGCTAAAAGAACCGTATTTTCATTTTTTCTCGACCCTGGCAATCTCCGAGGCGAGCTTCGCGGTTATCGTGCCGTCGTAGTCGCTGATTGCCTTGGCTATGGCTGCGGTATAGGCCTCGACAATTTCGGTCTTCATATGTGCTGGTTGCTAGCACCACGAAATTATTTTCTGAAAACGGGCAACACTCATTATGGTATTATGTGTGGTAGAATAATTTGTTCCCCGAAGCCACAAGCATCTGCGCGACTACATTCTCCCGAATGCGCCTGCATGGGCTGAGGCTATGTCAGAAACAGTCTCTGGACAGTCCGCTAAGTCCGTCGAAGACTATACCTCATCCATCCGGTAGAGGCTGTGCCCCTTAATCTGCACTACAATCAGGTGCAGCGCTGTCTTCCCTGCAAGAGCCCTGACCGCCTTGCCCTCGCCGTAGCCCCGTATCTGCTCCACAGCCTCGTCCCACTGTTTCGCTGCCGTCTCCTCGGTCGCATCGGGCTTGAGGTATTTCAGCTCGACGATGTAGGCGTGGGCCGTTGTGGCGCAGCGGTGGAAGTCCGGCATGAGGAAAAAGTCGCAGTAGCCGTGGCTGAGCTCCACTTCCGGGTTTGTGAGGTAGTAGGGGTCGAGACTGAAATAGGCCATCATGAATCCCTGGATGTTCCTCTCTCCCTGGATGAGGCTGCGTACGGAGGTCGTGTCGTGATACTGCTGGCAGATGTACTCCATCATCGGACGCCAATCGCCGTCGAGGGCCGCCGCCTTGAACCGGCGATTAAGTTCGGAGACATTGATGTTCTTTATCTTGGAATACTCAATCACGAGGTACTCGTAGAACTGCTTGCGCACGTTGTTGTTCGGGATGCTGAGAATGGTATCCACTCCGTCAACTCCTCCGATTGTGAGCAGCCC